>NZ_JBEXRT010000004.1:0-241771 GCF_040613235.1 Streptomyces sp. NPDC006296
CGTCGTCGCCATGTCCAGACCGTGCGTGATCCCGTCACGCTCGATGTAGTCGATCAACGCACGTTTCAGCACCGGGTTGTTGTGCCCGTAGTTCAGCGAACCGGCACCGGCGAAGAAGTCCAGGTACTCGTGTCCGTCCTCGTCCGTGAGGCGGGCACCCCGCGCACGGTCGAAGACCGTCGGCCAGCCGCGGCAGTAGCTGCGCACTTCCGACTCAAGACTCTCGAAGACACTCAGGGCGGACGGGGTGTTCGTCGTCATGACACGCTCCTCGTGCGGCGGGCCTCCGGGGACCGGAGCTCGGCCGACGGTGCGGCCGGCCGGGCCAGCGGCCCGATCCGGTACAGGTGTTCGGACTCGTGTGCGTCCGGGAAGAGCTCTGCGGGGAACAGCGGCTCACGCTCCACCGATGCCGCGTTCCGCGCGGCGAAGGAGAGGAACAGCCGGTGCGACGCGTCGTTGCCGGCGCTGATCGTCGTCTCCAGTCGCCGGAGCGCACCGCGCGCGCCCAGCCGGGCGGTGAGGTGGTCCAGCATGGCCCCGGCCAGCCCGCGACCCCGCCGGCGCCCGTCCACGGCGATCTGCCAGATGACGAGGGTGCCGGGGCGGTCGGGACGGAGGTAGCCCGTCGCGAAGCCGACGACGCCGTCTCCGCCGTCGCGGGCGACCACGGAGGTCGCCGCGAAGTCGCGGCACCACAGCAGATAGCTGTAGGAGGAATTCACGTCGAGCACACGGGAGTCGCGCGCGATGCGCCAGACCGAGGCCCCGTCCTCGATCGTGGGCTCCGTCATCCGCTCCATCGGTCCGCACCTCCGTCTCACCGCCGCACCCAGGACGCACGGTCCCGCGAACGGCATGTGAAGCTCTTCGGGTCGCCCACGCATTCAGCACGTCGTGAACCGATCGGAATGACGCGCCTGACGCTTCGGAATGCGGGGCGAAAAGATGGTGACCGTCCGGTCGGCGCCCTCGCCTCCGGACATCGGGGAACTGCCCCGATTCATGCTAGACGAGCGGCTCTTCCCCGGCCACAGGAGAACTGCACCACGCATACCGGCCGTCGGCGCGAGGGGGCCGCATTTCTCGCGCCACGCAGGTGGACCGACCACCCAAGGCCCGACGCCTTTCGCCCTCCGTGACCGGTACGACCGGGACCGCCCGCCGGTCGTGGCGACCGGAACTCCCACCGGGAGCGGTAACCATCTCCGCGGGTGACCGACTCCGGTCGGGTGATTTCGGCAAAGAATTGAAACACCGAATTCCTGCCCCCTTTCACCCGATGGCCACATACGGCTTGCGACAGTCCGGCAGGCACCCAGGGCCATACGCTCTCGGGAAGTGACGTGACGTCGAGGAATGCGAGGGCGCGACCGGTAGTGAACGGTTGCGGCGGCGATGTCGCGCCCGCCGGCCCGGCGCAGCGGGCCGGCGGCACGGTGGCACAGGGTGGCCATGGGGCGAGGTGCTGTGCCGCTGCGGATCCGGGAGGCGTCCTCGTCGTGGGTGAGGTCTCGCACAGCTCCATGAGAGCCGTGGGACAGCCCCGCGGGGACGGGCGCCGCACCGGAAGGGCGAGGGAGGTCAGCTCTGCGCGGTGGGCCGGACGACGATGTCGTTCACGTCGACCGCGTCAGGCTGTTCGATCGCGAAAGCGATGGCCCGGGCGATCGCGTCGGGCGGGATCGCGATGTCGTCCCGCATCTTCGTGATCTCTGCTCTGACCTGGCTGTTGGTCGATGCCTCGGCGAAGTCGGTCGCGATCGCACCGGGTGAGACGGTGGTCACCCGCAGGGACCCGCCGGCTTCCTGGCGCAGTCCTTCGCAGATGGCCCGGACCGCGACCTTGGTACCGGCATAGACGGCCATGGTCGGCACGATGCGAAGCGCGGCCGTGGAAGCGACGGTGACGAAGTGGCCGGTTCCCTGCGCCCGGAAGACCGGCAGCGCGGCGCCGATCCCGTGCAGCACGCCCTTCACGTTGACGTCGACCATGTGGTCCCACTCCTCGACGCGCAGATCATCGAGAGGCGAGATGGTGCCGACTCCTGCATTGCTGACGAGTACGTCGAGTCGGCCGAAGCAGTCACCGGCCGTCGCGACCAGTGCCCGAAGGTCGTCCCGCCGGGTCACGTCGGTGCGGATCTGTACGGCTGTGCCGCCCGCCTCCTCGATACGGGTCACCAACTCCGCCAGGCGGTCGGACCGGCGTGCGCCGAGGACGAGCCGTGCGCCGCGTTCGGCGAGCAGCAGCGCGGTCGCCTCGCCGATGCCACTGCCGGCTCCCGTGATCGCCACCACTTTGCCATCGATTCCGGACATGCGTAGCCCTCTCCCTCTTCGGCTCCGGGCCCGGAGCGCCGAGCGGCAGCGGGCCCTGGAGGAGCGAAGGGGGAAACCGTTGCGCACGTGACGACCGGAGCCGGTGAGACCGTGTGAGGCCGCCGGCAGTGCCGCGGCCCGTGCTCGCACACCAGTCTTCGTCGGTCTTAGCCTGGTATCCAGAGCGTGTTTGTCCTGGAACCGGAGGTACCACCCGTCATGCCCACGCAGTCGGACCGACGCCGTCAGCTGAGTGCGTTCCTGCGCAGCCGGAGAGAGCGCCTGACCCCGGACGACGTGGGCCTGCCGCGCACCGGCCGCCGCCGGACTCCGGGACTCCGCCGAGAGGAACTGGCGCTCCTGGCCGGGATCAGCGCCACCTGGTACACGTACCTGGAGCAGGGGCGGGACATCGGGGTCTCCGAGCAGGTGCTCAACGCCCTCGCCGCGGCACTGCGACTGGACCGGCACGAGCGCCGTCATCTTCTCCAGCTCGCGGGTCACGCGCCTGCGGCCGAGGCCGGCGAAGACGAGCCGCTGACGGCCGGGGCGGGGGCCGTTCCCCTGTTGCTCCAGCCGAACCCGGCGTACATCATCGGCGGCACCTACGACGTCCTCAGTCACAACCAGGCAGCCGAAGAGTTGTTCCCGAGGCTCGTCACCGAGGCGGGCCGGCCCGCCAACTTCGTCCGCTGGGTGTTTCTCGAACCGGTGGCCCGGGACGTTCTGGTCGACTGGGAACCCGAAGCACGCGGCCTGCTCGGCCGGCTTCGGACGCTGGCGGCACGCCATCCCGACGACCCGCGGTACACCCGGCTGATCGAGGACCTGCACGAGGACAGCCCGGAGATGCGGGACTGGTGGCCGCAGTACGAGGTGCAGGCCCGGCACAGCGGTCGCAAACGGCTACGCCATCCGCGACGGGGAACGACCGATTACACGTACACCGCTTTCCACCTGGCCGAACAGCCGGAGCAGACACTGGTCGTGTATGTCGACAGCAGCGAACTCCCCGACGAGGGCGTGGCGGTGACCGGCGCGTGAGAGTGGGGGCCGGCGGCGGTGCCGGCGCTCACGGCACGGCGACGGAGGGCCGGCGGGCGCGCGTACCGGGCAACTGCTGACACAGGGACCGTCTCCACGCGGGGGCACGTGGGCCCCAGCCGCTCATCCATGCCGAGCTGCAGCCGGTCACCGCTCCGCCGGCTCCGGGCGATCCGAGCGTGCCGCAGTATCGCGACCGCCCGACGTCTCCCCTCGTGCCCTGTCCCGAATCCGCCGTCGTGCGGGCGACCGGTCCTCGCCCGTCCGGGGGAAGAGGCCGGCCGGCGGTCGCCGCCGGGGCCCGGCCGGCTCGCCCCGCCCTTGGTACCGGCGGCTTCCGGAGCTCCGCGACGCGACCCGTCGCCCGCAGGTGTCGCGCACCCGGAGCCGCAGCCTCGGGTCATACGACCGCCGGTCACGGCTTGATCTGTTCGGCGCCCGGACAAACATCGCGCGGACACGATCATCGTATCGAGTTAACGTCGGCGGCTTCCCTTGGTCCGGTGGGCGGAGCGGCGATTAGTGTTCCCCTCGATCTGGACGGATTCCCGTCCGCTTACCACTTTTCCCTCCTTCTGCCCGATGGCGTCCTCATACGGGCGCCACCGACCTGACCAAGGAGAGCCTGTCGATGACTGTCGACTCGAACCCGGACGTACGACTGGAGCTGCCGCGGCAGTCCAGCCTGGGCACCGCTGCCGCCCGCAACCTCGCCCACACGGCCAAGTCCGCCCCGCAGATGCAGGAGATCTCCTCCCGCTGGCTGCTGAAGATGCTCCCCTGGGTGGAGACCAAGGGCGGGGCCTACCGGGTGAACCGTCGTCTGAGCTACACCGTCGGCGACGGCACCGTGGAGTTCGTCCAGGACGGTGCCGATGTCCGTGTGATCCCGCGTGAGCTGGGTGAACTGGCCCTGCTGCGGGGCTTCGACGACCTGGAGGTCCTGACCGCCGTCGCCGACCGGTGCGTGCAACGCGACTTCCGCGCCGGCGAGACGCTGGTCGAGCGCGGGGCACCCGCGGACAAGCTCCATCTGATCGCCCACGGCCGTGTCGGCCAGACCTCCGTCGGTGGCTACGGCGACGAAGTCGTCCTGGACGTACTGGCCGACGGGGACCGGTTCGGGGAGCACGCGCTCCTCGACGAGGACGCCCGCTGGGAGACGACCGCCACCGCCGAGACGCCGGGCACCCTGCTCACCCTGTCGCGGGCGGACTTCGCCGCCGTGGCGTCCACGGCGGCTGGCCTGCGCGCCCACCTCGACGCGTTCTCCTCGCTCTCCCAGCGGCGGCAGAACCACCGCGGTGAGGCGGAGATCGCCATGTCCGCCGGCCACGTCGGTGAGCAGGAGCTGCCCGGCGCGTTCGTCGACTACGAGCTGAAGCCGCGGGAGTACGAACTCTCGGTCGCCCAGACCATTCTGCGGATCCACACCCGGGTCGCGGACCTCTACAACGGGCCGATGAACCAGACCGAGGAGCAGCTCAGGCTCACCATCGAGGCGCTGCGTGAGCGCCAGGAGCACGAGCTGATCAACAACCGGGAGTTCGGCCTGCTCCACAACGCCGACTTCAAGCAGCGGATCCAGACCCACTCCGGTCCGCCGACGCCGGACGACATGGACGAGCTGCTGTGCCGGCGCCGCGGTACCAAGTTCTTCCTGGCGCACCCCCGGACGATCGCGGCGATCGGCCGCGAGTTCAACGCGCGCGGCATCTATCCGGACCACGCCGACCTCGGCGGTCAGCAGGTCCCGGCCTGGCGCGGGGTCCCGATCCTTCCCTGCAACAAGATCCCGGTCACCAAGGAGAAGACCAGCTCCATCCTCGCCATGCGTACCGGCGAGGAGAACCAGGGTGTCATCGGCCTGCACCAGACGGGGCTGCCCGACGAGTACGAACCGGGCCTGTCGGTCCGCTTCATGGGCCTCGACGAGAAGGCCATCACCTCCTACCTCGTCACCACCTACTACTCGGCCGCGATCCTCGTGCCGGACGCGGTCGGTGTGATGGAGAACGTGCAGATCGCCCGCTGGCCCAGGTGACGGGTCCCCTCCCCGGAAGGTCCGGTCGCGGCCCCGAGCCCCGGCGCGTCCCCTCCCGCCCGGAGGGGTCCGGGACACCGCTCACCCTCACCAAGGAGCCTTGGATGTCCGTACCTGAGCTGCCGTTGCCCCGGTCGGGCCTGCCGGAGGCCGCGTCCCGCCTCGGGGCGCACCTGCTCGCCTCCGCCGCGGCGCACGCGTCCACCGCCGGGGCCGGGAGCGTCGCCGCGCCGGTCCCGGCCGCCCCGCCGGTGCCCTCCGTGTCCGGACCGGCCCGCCCCGCCTCCCCGCAGGCCGAGACGCAGGCCCGGAGCGCCGGGCTGGAGCGGATCCTGCGCGGTCCGAGCGGCCTGGGGACGACGGGCCTGCGCCTGTCGCCGCGCTCCGAGCCGGAGCCGCCGTCGCCCCCTCCGGCCGCGGTGGCGGAGGGCACGCCGGTGCCGGGCCTCTACCACCATCCGGTGCCCGAGCCCGACCCGGTGCGGGTCGAGGAGGTCAGCCGGAGGATCAAGGCCTGGGCCCTGGACGAGGTCTCGCTGTATCCCGACGACTGGGAGGAGGAGTTCGACGGCTTCTCGGTGGGCCGCTACATGGTCGGCTGCCATCCGGACGCGCCGACCGTCGACCACCTCATGCTCGCCACCCGCCTGATGGTGGCCGAGAACGCGGTGGACGACTGCTACTGCGAGGACCACGGCGGCTCGCCCGTCGGCCTGGGCGAAAGGCTTCTGCTGGCGCACACGGCCCTCGACCCGCTGTACACGACCGAGGAGTACGCCCCGGGGTGGGCGAAGTCCCTCCACGCGGACGCGCCCCGGCGGGCCTACCGCTCCGCCATGGAGTACTTCGTCCGAGCCGCCGGCGACTCCCAGGCGGACCGGCTGCGGCACGACATGGCCCGGCTGCACATGGGGTACCTCGCCGAGGCGGCCTGGGCCCAGCTGGACCGGGTACCGGAGGTGTGGGAGTACCTGGCGATGCGCCAGTTCAACAACTTCCGCCCCTGCCCGACCATCACCGACACCGTCGGCGGGTACGAACTGCCCGCGGACCTGCACGCCCGGCCGGCCATGCAGAAGGTCATCGCACTCGCGGGGAACGCGACGACCATCGTCAACGACCTGTACTCCTACACCAAGGAGCTCGACGCTCCCGGCCACCACCTGAACCTGCCCGTGGTGATCGCCAAACGTGAGGGCCTCTCCGACCGGGACGCCTATCTGAAGTCGGTCGAGGTCCACAACGACCTCATGCACGCCTTCGAGCGCGAGGCCGCGGCCCTGGCCGAGGCCTGCCCGGCACCCGTGGTGCACCGCTTCCTGCGCGGCGTCGCCGCATGGGTCGACGGCAACCACCACTGGCACCAGTCCAACACCTACCGCTACAGCCTGCCCGATTTCTGGTAAAGAACGGATTCATCTGTGACCAACACCGAGCTCGCCCCCACCGCCGCCACCGTGCGGATCCCCCGCCCGGCGACCCCCTACCAGGGGGACATCGCCCGCTACTGGGACGGTGAGGCCAGGCCCGTGAACCTGCGTCTCGGCGATGTCGACGGCCTCTACCACCACCACTACGGCATCGGTGAGGTCGACCACGCCGCTCTGGGCGGTCCCGAGGACGGCACGGCCGAGAAGAAGCTGATCTCCGAGCTGCACCGGCTGGAGTCGGCGCAGGCCGACTACCTCCTGAGCCACCTCGGCGACATCAAGGGCGACGACACCCTGGTCGACGCCGGCTGCGGGCGCGGCGGTTCGATGGTGATGGCCCACCAGCGTTTCGGCTGCACGGTCGAGGGGGTCACGCTGTCGGCCAAGCAGGCCGACTTCGCCAACGGACGCGCCCGTGAGCTGGGCTTCCAGGACCATGTCCGCGCCCGTGTCTGCAACATGCTCTCGACGCCCTTCGAGACGGGCTCGGCCGCGGCCTCGTGGAACAACGAGTCGAGCATGTACGTCGACCTGGACGACCTCTTCGCCGAGCACTCCCGGGTCCTGGAGGTCGGTGGCCGCTACGTGACCATCACCGGCTGCTGGAACCCGCGTTACGGCCAGCCCTCGAAGTGGGTGTCGCAGATCAACGCCCACTTCGAGTGCAACATCCACTCGCGCCGGGAGTACCTGCGCGCCATGGCCGACAACCGTCTCGTGCCGCAGGCGGTCGTCGACCTGACTCCCGACACGCTCCCCTACTGGGAGCTGCGGGCCACGTCCTCGCTGGTGACGGGGATCGAGGAGGCGTTCATCAACTCGTACAAGGACGGGTCCTTCCAGTACCTCCTGATCGCGGCGGACCGCGTCTGACCCACCACGGACGGGGAGGGCCCGCCTGGCGGGGGCCCTCCCCGCCGGCCGGGCTCCGGGGTGCGGGCACCGCCCCTCGCGGGGGTGCCCGCGCCCGGAGGTCAGCCGACCAGGTCGGGTGCGCGCAGCATCTCGGGCGGGACGCCCCAGGCGTCGACGAGGTCGACGGCCAGCGGGCGGACCTTGCGGCAGAGGTCGTTCACCTCACGGCTGATCGCCTTGGAGCGCTGGACGGTCAGCCGGCCGTGTTCCATGAACCAGGCCCGGTCCGCCTCGATCGTCGACAGCGCGAACAGGTCGCACAGCAGGCCCAGTGCGACACGGTTGCCACCCTCGGGCAGTGCGCGCACCCGGTCGACGAACGCCTCCAGCACCAGTCGTTCGACATGCGCGTGGGCCACCGCGATGACGTGGTCCTGCACCTGGGAGAAGACGGCCCCCGGATCGCGCTTCTGGTCGATCCCGCGCTTGAGCCGCCGGGCGACCCCGGCGAGCATGTGCTCCTCGCGGTGGCGGAGCATGGCGAGCTGGTAGGCGGAGTCGAGCAGGCCGGCCTCCTGGTCCCACGCGTCGTCACCGGGCAGCAGGTCGCGTACCCGTTCGAGGAGTTTGTGCGCCGAGGTCTTCTCGATGACCGTCTCCACGGCGAGGCCGGTGACGTGGCGGACCATGCCGAGCTGGTCCAGGTCCTCGAACTCGCTCGCGTAGTGGGTGAGCAGCCCCTTGGCGACGAGCTGCAGCAGGACGTGGTTGTCCCCCTCGAAGGTGGTGAAGATGTCGCTGTCGCTCTTGAGGGCGGCGAACCGGTTGACGGCGAGGTAGCCGGCACCGCCGCACGCCTCGCGGCACTCCTGGACGACGCGGGTGGCGTGCCAGGTGGCGAGCGCCTTGGTCCCGGCGGCCCGTGACTCCAGCCGGCGCCGCGCGTACGGGTCGTCCTCGATGCCGGAGAAGACCTCGTGCAGGTGGGTGCGCACCACGTCCTGGGCGAAGTGCAGGGCGTACGTCCGCGCGAGGAGCGGCAGCAGGCGGCGCTGGTGCAGGCCGTAGTCGAGGAGCAGCTGTTCCGGCGCTTCCGGGGACGCCTCGAACTGCCGTCGCCGTGCGGCGTACTTCACGGCGATCGCCAGGGCGACCTTGGCCGCGTTGACCCCGGCTCCGCCGACGCTGACCCGGCCCTGGACCAGGGTGCCCAGCATGGTGAAGAAGCGCCGGTCGGGGTTCTCGATCGGGCTCTCGTAGACGCCTTCGGGGGTGACGTCGGCGAACCGGTTGAGCAGGGCCTCGCGCGGCACCCGGACCCCGTCGAACCGGATCCGGCCGTTGTCGACGCCGTTGAGGCCCATCTTGCGGCCGTCGTCCTCGATATGGACGGAGGGGGCGACCGCGCCGCCGGTCCGGATCGGCACGACGAACGCGTGCACGCCCTCGGACCGGCCGGCCACCTCCAGCTGGGCGAAGACGACCGCCAAATCGCCGTGGCGGGCCGCGTTGCCGATGTAGTCCTTGCGCGCCTGGTCGCCGTCGGTGGTGATGACGAACTCCCGGGCGTCGGCGTCGTACGTCGCGCGGGTGCCGAGCGCCTGGACGTTCGAGCCGTGCCCGGTCTCGGTCATCGCGAAGCAGCCCATCAGCTTCCCGGTGACGAGGTCGGGCAGATAGGCGTCGTGGTGGCGTGCGGTTCCCAGATGCAGGATCGCACCGCCGAAGAGCCCGAACTGCACGCCGACCTTCACCAGGACGGACAGGTCGCCGAAGGCCAGGGTCTCGAACGCGGCGATCGAGGCTCCGATGTCGCCGCCACCGCCGTACTCGACCGGGAAGCCCATGCCGGTCTGCCCGGTCGCGGCCATCTCGACCACGAGTTCCCGGACCCGCTCGCGGAACGCGTCGACGCCGAGTTCGTCCGCCTCCTCCAGCACAGAGGCGTGCGTCACCAGGTTGGTCCGGACGAGGTCGCGGATCGCGGCGTGGTCGCCGTCGAGCACCTCGGTCAGCGCCGGGACGTCGACCTCGGGCTGTACGTACCCGCTCACGGCTGCGGGTGTCTTGTCAGTGGCCATACGACTTCGCTACCCCGCCCGGGGGCGGTCAAGCGGTCGGCCCGGACTGCCGGGACCGTGCGGGCGCGCGCGGCACGGCCCGCCGGGACGGGGGCAGGGCCGGGGAGGGACAGGGGCCGGGGAGGGTCAGGGGGACGGGGCCGGACGATCGGACGCCCTCACGCTTGACATGACCATTGCCGAGGCCGACCCACGTCGCTATGTTAATCACGAATCACATGACTCAGCAGGGCGCGACGCAGGACGAGAGAACAGTCAGCAGACAGGTGAAGGCGCATGACGCCGTCAGGTCGAGCAGGGAAGCAGGTAAGTTAATGCACAATCTCGACAGGCGAACATTCGACCGGGAACCGGCCGGCCGCCTGAGCCACCGGCCCGGTCCCGCGCAGGAGCCGCCCCCGGGCCCGGTACCGCCGTCCGCCCGGCCGGCGGGCGGCCGGGGGCGGAGCCGTTCAGAGGCCCAGGGCCCCCAGGACCAGCGCGGTCACGGCGTCGCGCCGGCCGGGCCCGTCCCGCCAGCGCAGCCGGCGGCCGGCCTCGACCGCCACCCCGAATCCCGCGTGCACGAGCACCCGGGCCTGACGGGGGTCCAGCTCCGGACGGGCCAGCCGCACCTGCTGTTCCCACACGGCGATGTGCTCGCGCTGGGCGAGGACCAGGGGCCGCCGCAGGTCGGCCGGCAGTCCGAGGAGCTCGGCCTCGGCGACGCTGTTCAGGGCGGTGTACTCGAAGCAGTACGCCACGTGGGCCGCCGCCAGGGCGGCGACGGCGTCGTGCGGGCCGGAGACCTCGTGGAGGCTCCGGTCGACCTCCCGGGCCAGCAGCTCCGCCGCGTGGAGGCATGCCGCCGCCAGGATGTCGACCTTGCCGGCGTAGTGGCGGTAGAGCGCCGAAGGGGTGAGTCCCACCGCCTCCGCGATCTGACCGTTCGTGACGCTGGCGAAGCCGTCCCGGGCGAAGAGCGGGACGGCCGCCGCGAGGATCTCAGCGCGCCGTGTGCGCGGTACCGGCCGGGTGGCGGCCTCGACGGCGCGGGCCCCGCCCCGGCCCGCGGCGGGGTCCGTCCCGGCCACCCGCAGCGCGGAGGCCAGCAGCAGTTCCTCGGCCCGGCGCTGGGCGATCGAGGTGTGGTGCATGGTGATCGAGCCGACGGCCCCGAGGGCCGCCACGGCCCGCAGGCGCCCGTCGGACAGCGGGTGCGCGTGCTGCACCGCCTCGTCCACCCGCCGGACGACGTGTCCGAACTTGGCCTTCAGCTGCCGGCGGTCGTCGTGGTGGAGGTACCGGGCCTCCCAGCGGTACACGCCGCCCGACGCGCGGTGCGCGACGGTGACCCGGGTGACGGCGGTGAGCAGCTGTGCGGGCCCCGCCCCGGCCGGGACCTCGTCGACCGCGGCGACGAGCCGGTCCGCCATGAGGTCCGCGCACGCGGCGAACAGGGCGTACTTGTTGGGGAAGTGCCGGTAGAGGGCCGCCGCGGTGATCCCCACGGCGGCGGCGATCCTCTCCATGGAGGCCTGGTGGTAGCCGCGCTCGCTGAAGACCCGACCGGCCGCCTCGACGATGAGCTGCTTGCGGTTGCGGGGCCGGGTGGCCGCGGTCGGATCGGCGGTCACAGCCGAACGGGCGGGTGCGGGGACGGGGCCATGCGGATCAGTCAACCACACGCGGACCGGGGGCTCCTGGCCCCGTGGACCCCTCGGCGGGGCCCCGGCTCCCCCCTGCCGGGGGCCGTGTCACCGGTGCCCGTGACCGCCCGGATCAGTCCGGCTCCGGCGGTTCGCGGACGTCGAAGGTGAAGACGGTGTTGTCCGCGGCGGTGACGACCACCACCCGCCCGGCGAGGGTCACGCGCGGGCTCGCGCCGTTCTCCCCCGTCAGGCCCTCGGCCCGCGGGTCCGTCGTCCACAGACGCGTGCCGTCGCGCGGCGACAGCGCCACGACCCGGCCGGTGGCGGAGCTGAAGTACAGCGCGCCGGCTCCCGTCGCGGGGCCGGAGGCACCCTCCACCCCGGTCTGCCGGCTCCACTTCTCGCGGCCGGTCGCGGGGTCGAGCGCCGCGACGCGACCGGTCTGCCCGCTCAGGTAGACGGTGCCGTCCGCCATGCCGGGCGTCCCCGCGTACGTTCTGGCCAGCCGGGAGTACGTGACCTCGCGCGCGGCGGTGTCGACCCGGGCGATCCCGTCGTAGCCGGTCAGCGCCGCCCCCTCCCAGTGCTCCTGGAGGAGGACGGGCCCGGCGTCGTCGGCGCCCACCACCACGGCGGGGCCCTCGACCGTGAAGGGCCTGCCCAGGGCTCCCGTGGCCCGGTCGACCGTGCGCAGGGTGGGGCGGCCCGCCTTCAGGGAGTCCACCTCGACGTTTGTCGCGCACATCGCCAGGAGGTCCCGGCCGGCCGGGACCGGGGCGCACTGTGTCCCCGCGGGGAACGGCCTCCGCCAGGAGACCTCACCGCTGTGCGCGTCCCGGGCCTCGAAGCGGGAGTTGGACGCGTCGACGGTGACGACGGCGGAGCCGGCCACGAGGGCGTCCTGGCTGCGGCCGGTGACGGCCGTCGACTGGGCACCGGACGGCACGGACCACAGCTCCTCGCCGCTCTTCGCGTCGAGGGCCACCACCTCCCGGGACGGATCCTGCGGGGCGTCCTCGGCGGCGAAGCGGTAGCCGATCACCGTGTCCTCGGTGACGCCCACCAGGTGCATGCCCTGGACGGGGACGCCCGGGCTCTTCGCCGTCCACACCCGCGAGCCGTCCCGGGCGTCGATGCGGGCCGCGACGACGCTGCCGCCCCCGCAGAACAGGGCGTCACCACGGGCGGCGCAGCGCAGCTCGTCGGGGATGTCCGGACGGCCGCCCGGGACGGTCTTCAGCCACGGCGCGAAGCCGGCCGGCAGCGCGGCACCCGGCGCCACGACGGCGCCGCCCCGGTCGGCCGCGTCGTCGCCGCTCCCGGAGTCGCCCGCCCGGAGCACCGCGGCTCCCCCGCCGATCACCGCGACGGTGACCGCGGCGGCCAGCACGGGCCGCCACCGGCCGCGCAGCCGACGGCCGACGGAGGTGCCGGTGCTCCCGATGCTCCCGGTGCTCCCCGTCGCGGGACCGTCCTCGGGGACGGGCGGGGCCGCCGGCGGCGGGGTGTCCAGGTGGTGCTGGGTGAGCATGTCGCGGGTGCGGCCGGTGCCGGTGCGGTGCGGTTCGGCACCGCCGAGGTCCTCCGGCAGGTCCCGCAGCACCACGAGGAGCTCGTCCGCCGAGGGCCGGCCCTCGGGCTCCTTCTCCAGGCAGGGCTCGACGACCGCGCGGAGCGCCGCCGGCACGACACCGAGCGACGGCTCCTCGTGGACCACCTGGTAGGCGGTCAGGTAGGGGCTGTCCGCGTCGAACGGCCCGTGACCCGTCGCCGCGTAGACCAGCAGCGTCCCCAGCGAGAACACGTCGGACCGCGGCCCCACGCCGCGCGGCGCCTGCAGCTGCTCGGGGGACATGAAGGGCGGTGTGCCGATGACCCGGCCGGTCATCGTCAGCGTCTGCTGGTCCGCGGCGCGGGAGATGCCGAAGTCGATGACGCGGGGGCCCTCGGGCGAGAGCACGACGTTCGAGGGCTTCAGGTCACGGTGGACGACGCCCACCCGGTGGATGTCGCGCAGTGCCTCCGCCAGGCCGATGGCGAGCCTTCTCAGCTCCGCCCCGTCCAGCGGGCCCTGTTCGGCGATGCGCTGGGCGAGCGTCCGCCCCTCGATGTAGGTCGTCGCCATCCACGGCTGCTCGGCCTCCGGCGCGGCGTCGACCACGGCGGCGGTGAACGCGCCGCTCACCCGTCTCGCCGCCGCGACCTCCTGCCGGAAGCGGATGCGGAACTCCTCGTCCGCCGCGAACTGCTGGTGGATGAGCTTGATCGCGACGGGCCGCCCCGAACTCGTGCGGGCCAGGAAGACCGTGCCCATGCCACCCGAGCCGAGCCGGGCCTCGAGCGGATAACCGCCGATCTCGGCTGGATCGCTCCCGCGCAGCGACACGCGTCCCGCCCTCCCGTCCCCCGTGCGCCCTGCCGGCACGGGCCTGCGTACCTGTCCTGCACACAAACTAACCGCAGCACGGTGCGCCGGAGTAAAGCGGGGGACGAAAACCTCCGGTTCCGGGGACCCCGCCGCAGGGGGTGCCGCCGGGGGGGGAACGGGCTCCGGCGGGCCGGGCGGGGTGGCGGGACGCGTCCGGCGAGGGGCTGCGGCCCGCCTCCGGTTCACATCGGGATGCGCTGCGCCCGTGCGTACTCGTGGATCAGTTCGCCCGCGATCTCGGCGGCGAGCGCGGCGGTGATCCCGGACCGGTCCTGGGGCGGCGACACCCCCGTCACCTCGAACCCGACCGGGCACAGGTCACCGACGCAGCGCAGCACGCCGAGGATCTCGCGCGAGGTGAGCCCGCCGGGCACCCGGGTGCCGGTGCCGGGGGCGAAGGCCGGGTCGGCGACGTCGACGGCCACCGACACGTAGACGGGGCGACGGCCTATACGGTGCCGGACGACCCCGGCGGCGCCCCGGACGCCGAGCCGGCCGAACCGTCCGACGTCCAGCGTCGCCGCTCCCCCGGCGCGGTCCGGGGCACCCCCGCCGCGCAGTCCGATCCGGACCACCGCGGACGGGTCGACCAGGTGCTCCTGGACCGCACGGCAGCGGACCTCGTCCTCGGGGTGGTCCTCCGCCGGGTCGGCGGCCAGGTGGAGGAGGGCGACCGGTCCGTGCCGCTCGGCCACCGCGCGCAGCGCGGCCACGGTCAGCGATCTGCCACCGCCGAGCAGCAGCACGGTGGCGTTGCCGGTGAGCAGGTGGGACAGGCGTCTGTACAGCGTCTCGGGTACGCCGCCGGGGCCGCGGCCCGTGTCCGTGTCCGGGTCCGGGGGCGTCAGGTCGACGTCGCCGCCGTCCACGCAGTCCACGAGGTCGAAGGTGCCCGGGCCGCGGTCGGCTCCGGGGACGTGCGCGAGGGCGGACACGGAGCGTACGGCGTCCGGTCCGAGGCGGGTGCCCGGACATCGGCCCGACTCGTCGTACGGCACGCCGAGGACCACGAGGTCGCGGGCCGTCGGGTCCCGGTCGAGCGGCAGTCGCATGAAGGTGGGGGGCCGGGCGCGGGAACGCACGGGCGAGGCGATGCGCTCCACGGTCGGAAGGTCCCTCCAGGGATCGGTGAACGGGGGCGGGGCCGCTGCGGACGGCCGACCTCCGGTCACTGTGCCCGGCCCGTCTCTCCCCGCTCTCTCCCTCCCACGGGCCGGTGCCGGCACCGGCCGCAGGTCATACGGGTGGGACCGGCCCGCGCCCTCCCCGGGAGCGCGCCCGTCCGCCCCGGCGACACGCACGCCGGTGCCGTCCGGGGACCGGTCCACCCGGTAGCGGAAGGTAGTGTTCCGGCTACTCCTGGTGGCCGACGGTGTGGGGACGACGATGACGGAGAGGCGTACCGCTCTCGGGGACGCGTGGACGGCGCCGGGCACCGTCACCGGGGCGGGTCCGACCGCGCACCCGCCCGCCGGCCTCCGGCGGGGCCCGTTCTCCGTCGGCGTCCGGCTGCGCTGGCTGGGCGTCAGCGGGTGGGAGATCGTCATCGGGCAGGGGGACGGCAGGCGCAGCATCCTGTTCGACCCGTATCTGAGCCGGATGCCCTTCACGAACGCGCAAGGTGTCGCGGAGCACGGCGTTCCGTTCCGTCCGGACCGCGCCGCGGTCGAGGAGATCGCGGCGCGGCACCTCACCGGCGCCCCCGAGCTGGTCCTGGTGAGCCACGGCCACTTCGACCACATGGCGGACGTCCCGCAGCTCCTGGCGCGGCCGGCCTGGCGGGGGTCGCGCATCCGGGTGCTGTGCGACGTGACGGTGTCCAGCCTGCTGGCGGCCATGGGCACGCCGCCGTGGCGGCTCGCGGACACCGTCCCGGTCGCGGGCGGGGACAAGCTCGGCTTCGACGGGTACACGGTCGAGGTCTTCCGCAGCCTGCACAGCCGGCGCCCCGACTACGGCTACTTCGCCCCCGGTCATCGGCCGGTCCCGCCGCCCCGGCCCTCGGTGCTGGGCGACTTCGTCGAGGGGACCACGCTCGCCTATCTGGTGTCCGTCGACGGCGGGCCGTCGGTCCTGCTCATGGGGGCGTCCGACGTCGCCGAGCGGGAGATCGCCGGGATCCGGCCGGACGTGGCGGCGGTGCCGATGACCACGACGGCCGCGGTGCACCGCTACCCGGAGCGGCTGCTCGCGGCCGCCGGGCACCCGCCGCTGCTGATCCCCTGTCACCACGACGACATGGTCACGCCGCTGACGGGTCCGCCGGGCCCCCTGGCGGACGCCGTCTCCACGGCTCCGGTGCGCGAGCTGGCGGCGGCCGCTCCCGGCTCACGTGTCCTGGCCCCGCGTCATCTGGAGAGCGTGGACCTGAACGCCGCCCTCAGCTGAGGGGGCCGCCGTCCGCCGGGGAGCCGTACAGGTCCAGGTAGGAGGGGAAGAGTCCGCCGGGGGTGTCGGTGGTCCGGGCGGCCAGCGCCGCGTGCACCACGGCCCGGGAGAGCACGTCGGCTCCGGCCGCGAGGATCTCGTTGACCGCGGCCACCTCGGTGTGGGCACGCCAGCCGGTGCGGTCCTCGGCCTCGGCCTCGCCCTCGCCGGCGCCGGTCAGGGGCAGCCGGCCGGTCGACAGCGCGAAGACGGTGTCGCCGTCGGTCAGCAGGTGGACCGGGCGGATCGCGCGGGCCAGGCCGTCGTGCCCGGTGCCCGCCAGTTTCTGTGCCTGCGCGCGGGTGAGGGCGGCGTCCGTCGCCACCACGGCCAGGGTGGTGTTCAGCTGCCGCACCTCGTCGGTCTGCCGCCGCCTGCTCTCCTCGCGTGCGGCGGCCAGCCGTTCCTGTGCCCGCGCGTGCAGCGCCGCATCCGGCAGCGGGTGGCGCAGCCCGTGGGCCCTGAACTCGTCGCCCACGCCCGTCCAGGCGCCGTACAGCGCACCGGTGGACGGGTCCAGGAGCGAGCCGGAGGCGTTGACCGCGACCAGGGCCGCGACGGTAGCGCCGGACGGCAGGACGATGCTCGCCGTGCCGACGCCGCCCTTCATGCCACCGGCCACCGCGCCGGTGCCGGCCCCCGCGATGCCCTGTCGGACCGGTCCGCCCTCCTCCGCGGCGGCGGCCGCCTCCAGGGCCTCCCGGCCGAGCTCCGCCCCCGGCCTGGCCGTCCAGAGACCGCCCCGTCCCAGGTCGAACAGTGCGGCGGCGGGGACGACCGGCACCACCTGGGCGGGGCCGGCTCCCACCCGGAAGCCCCGGCCGCGCTCCTCCAGCCAGGCCGCCGCTCCGGACGCGGCGTCGAGGCCGAAGGCGCTGCCGCCGGTCAGCACCACCGCGTCGATGCGCGCCACCAGGTTGCGCGGATCCAGGGCGTCGGTCTCCCGGGTCCCCGGACCGCCGCCGCGGACGTCGACCGCCGCGGCCATCCCTCCGTCCGGGGCGAGGACCGCGGTGACCCCGGTCAGCCAGCCGTCACCGGTGCGCGCGGCGTGCCCGACCCGGAGTCCGGGCACGTCCGTCAGCGCGTTCCGCGGTCCGGTGCGCGGTGCCGGTCCGGATGTCCGCGTCCCACTCATCCCAAGCTCCCCGCTCTCGCCTCCACCGGCGGTGCCGCATCGCGCCGCCGTCCTGCCCCATGATCCCCCGGGTTCGCCGTGCCCGGGCGCGTTCTGTCACGGAATCTCTCCGTCCGGGCCGGTTGTTGCCTAGGCTCGATGTCCGTGGCTGACGACAGGACGGACCGACCGGGCACCGGTGTGCCGCCCTGGCTGACCGGTGCGGGGGCGGGCCGGACCCTCCCGCCGGAACTGGCGCGGTACGCGGGTCCGGCACCCGCCGGGGCCCGGGTCTCCGCCGTGCTGGTGCTCCTGGGGACCGGGGACCGGGGCACGGACCTGCTCCTGCTGCGGCGTTCGGGGGGCCTGCGGGACCACCCGGACCAGGTGTGCTTCCCCGGCGGGTCCGCCGTGCCCGGTGACGGCGGACCCGAGCGCACCGCGCTGCGGGAGACCTGCGAGGAGTCCGGGCTGGACCCGTCGGGTGTCCGCATCATGGGTGCGCTGGCCCCGCTGTACCTCGCCAGCAGCGGTTTCTCGGTCGTCCCGGTGCTCGGCTGGTGGGGGGCGGGCAGCCGGATCGCCGGGGACGGCGACGAGATCGTGTCCGTGCACCGGGTGCCCCTGGCGGAGCTCGCCGCTCCCGGGGCGCGGCTGTTCGTCCGGCTGCCCGACGGGCATCTGAGCCCCGGGTTCCTGGCCGGGGACCTGTTCGTCTGGGGGTTCACCGGCTCCCTCACCGCCTGGCTGCTGCGGCTCGGCGGCCGGGAACGGCCCTGGGACACCGGCCGGATCGAGGACCTGGCCGACGCCCGGCGCCGCTACGGAGGGGGCCGACCCCGCTGAACCGCGGGGGCCGCGGCCTGCGCGCCGGGTGCCGGCCCCGCGCCGAGTTCCGCTCCCCCACCGGGTGCGGCCTCAACTGCCGGGTACGGCCTCCGCGTCGGGTGCGTCCCCCGTGCCCGGTGCGGCCTCCGCGTCGGGCACGGCTTCCGACCGGCGCCGTGCCCGTTCGCGCTGGCCGGCCCGGAAGCCGTCGACCGGGCCCGTGGACGAGCGCAGCAGCGCCAGGTACTCGGCCGTCTCGCGTTCGACGGCCTCCTCGACGGTGCGGCCGAGACCGCCCATCACCGCCGCCTTCAGATGCCGCAGGCAGTCGCCCGGGACGTCGGCCAGGGTGCGGGCGAATCCGGTGGTCTCCTCGCGGAGCCGGTCGCGCGGCACCGCGCGCAGTGCCAGCCCCTTGTCGACGGCCTCGGCGGCCGACAGCCACCGGCCGGTCATCAGCAGTTCCATCGCGGGCTGCAGGCCCATCTTCCGGACGGTGCGGTGGGTGGCGCCGGCGCCCGGCATGTGACCGTACGGCGTGTGCACGTCGCCGATCGCGGCCTCCTCTGCGACCAGCACGAAGTCGCAGGCCACCACCATCTCGAAGCCGCTGGCCCGAGCCCTGGCCTGCACCATGGCGATCGTCGGCACGGGCAGGCGCTCCAGCGCGAAGACGACCCGGTTCAGACGCTCCAGGTAGGCGGCGAACAGGTCGGAGTCGGCCTCCTCGCCGTCCAGGACCTCGGTGAGGAAGCCGAGTTCACTGCCGATGCAGAAGGCCCGGTCGCCGGCGCCCGTGAGGACGAGCACCCGGCTGGAGCCGTCCTCGGCGACCCGGGCGAAGGCGTCCAGCAGCTCGTGGTGCATCTGCTCGGTGGTCGCGTTGAGCCGCTCGGGCCGGTTGAGGGTGACCCAGGCGATCCCGTCGGCCCGGTCCAGCAGGATCGTCTCGTACGCCGGTTCCGTTGCCGTCATTCCGCGAGGTCCGCCGCGAGGGGGAAGCCGGTCATGGCCTCGCCGCGCACCGTCACGTCCGCCCGGACGAAGACCAGGGCGTAGGCGCGGCGGGGGCCGTCGGTGAGGTTGGGCCCGGAGCCGTGGAGGGTGTTGGCGTGGTGGACCAGCGCGCCGCCCGCGGGCACCGGGTAGGCGACGGGTTCCTGCTCGCTGCGCGCCTCGACGAGGACGGCGCCCTCCTCGGGGCGGGTGTGCTCCACCCGGCCGAGGCGGTGGCTGCCGAGGACGTAGTGGACGCAGCCGTTCTCCGTCGTGGCGTCGTCCAGGGCCATCCAGACGGTCACCGCCTCGGGCGGGGTGAGGTGCCAGTAGCGGTTGTCCTGGTGCAGGACGAGACGGCTGCGGTCGCCCTTGCCGGCCTGCTTGTAGAAGGAGTGGTCGCGGAACAGCCGCACCGGTCCGCCGAGCAGGTTCTCGACCCGCCGGTAGAGGTCGGAGCGGCGGACCTGGATCTCGCAGGCCGGCTCCGACTGCCACAGGTTCACCTTCTGCAGCAGGGCCAGGTCCAGGGGCCTGCCCCTCCGCTCCGACAGGTCGCGGACGCCCTCGGCCGGCCGGTCTCCGTCGAAGAAGGCCCGCTCCACGCTCCCCCGGAGGTCGGTCACCTGGCCGGGTGTCAGCACGTGGTCCCAGCGGACCACTCCGTCGCGTCGGAAGACCTCGCGTTCGGCGGCTGCCGCCGGGTCCGTCGTGGTCGTGGGCTCCACCGCGCCGGCGGGCCAGGGGGAAGCGGTCATGACACTCCTCGGGAAGGGAGGCGCCGGGCAGTCGTCGTGCGGCGGGGTCGGGCCGGCCCGGGGACCGTCGCGGCCGGGCTCCGCAGCGATGCTGCCACAGGGCCGTCCCCCGGCCCATAGGCCGAGACGGCATCGCGGTGATGCGCCCGGGGCATCACCGGCGCGGGCCGGGGCCACTCATGCCGCGGGCGGGCGCCGGTGACCCGCGAATGGCATTGGACGCCGCTGTGACGTGCGTTGTCCCCTGTAATGCGGCTTGCACGCCCCACAGGACCCCGTCGACGCAGGCCGTTGGAACCGCTCCCGCCTCTTCCAGGGCGGGCAGGCACGGCACCACCACGTTCGCCACCCACGGAGCCGGGTGCACAGGCTGGGCGGGCAGTCGGTCGGTGCCCGGGGACTGTCCACGCGCAGGAGGCCAGACACGCATGCAGGTTCTACTCGTGAACGCTCGCCGGTCGTCGTACTCCGGGGAGTCGATCTCCGCACCGCAACTGGGGCTGCTCTCGCTGGCGGCGACCCTGCGGGAAGGCACCTTCCACGACACCAAGGGCACCGACGTCCGCTTCATCGACGACCAGTTGTTCGTCCTGCAGAGGCCGCTGGCCACGCCGAACGAGTTCCTGCGCGGCCACAGCCCGGACATCGTCGGCATCCAGGTCCTCACCTCCAGCCTGAAGAACGGCATCAAGCTGGGTGCCGAGAGCCGCCGCCACCACCCGAACGCGCTGGTCGTCTACGGCGGCGTGGGTGCCACTCCGCTGGCCCGCCAGCTCGTCGAGGACGGCTCCGCGGACGTCGTGGTCAAGGGCGAGGGCGAGGTCACCTTCTCCCACCTGGTCCACGAGTTCGGGAACAACGGCCGCAAGAACCTGCGCAAGGTCCGCGGCATCGTCTTCCGCGACGACGACGGCACCGTGGTCGAGACGCCGGCCGCGCCGCAGGTGATGCGTCTGGACAAGCTGCCCAAGCCGGCCCGCGACCTGGCGGACATGCAGCTGTACAACCAGATCTCCCGGGGCCGTTCCGGCAACCTCGTCACCAGCCGCGGCTGCTCGTACGCCTGCGCCTACTGCTACTCCAAGCACCAGTGGGGGGTCGGTCAGCGGCGGCACAGCGCGGAACGGGTGATCGAGGAGATCCGCGAGCTGGTCGAGGTCCACGGGTTCGACCGGATCCGCATCGAGGACGACGACTTCGTCGAGGACGTCCCGCGCATGCAGGAGCTGTGCCGGAGCATCGAGAAGTCCGGTCTGCAGGGCAAGTTCGAGTGGGAGGCCAAGGCCCGCCCGGACCTCATCGACGACGACATGGCACGCATGCTGCGCGACTCCGGCTGCTTCCGGCTGCTGGTCGGCGTCGAGACCCTGGACTGGTCGCTGCTCAAGCGGCTCGGCCGGCCGGTCAAGGTCGACGTGACCGAGCGCGCGATCGCCTCGCTGAGCAAGGTCGGGATCGGTGTACAGGCCACCCTGATCCTGGGCATCCCGGGCGAGACCGACGAGGCGATGCGCTCGACCATCACCTGGCTGCAGTCGCGGCTCGGCGACAACCGGCACGACATCGTCTCGCCCTGCTTCTTCGTGCCCTTCCACCACGAGGTGGAGAAGGACATGGCCAAGCGGGTCGACTTCACCCTGGAGACCGACGACAGCGACTGCTTCACCGGCCACATCCCGGTGACCTCCAGCAAGGCCGCGTCCATCGACGAACTGTGGAAGCTGTACGACGACATGACGCCGACGCGTCGCGACGGCAAGTACAAGCGCATCGCGTACCTGGCCGACCTGAGCACCGTCCAGACCCGGCTCGGTCTGCTCGACGGCGGCGCACCGCAGACGAAGGAACCGGCCGCGCTGGTTCCGGAGGTCCAGTGACTGCGCCGACGGCGGCCCTGGGCACGGAGCTCCTGGACGTCCCGGCGTACGACGGCTCGCGGGCGGTCATGTCGCACCGCCCGGACCTCGTCCACGACGGTGCGGGCCGGCCGGTGGCCCGGCTGGGCTCCGCCGGACGCCTCACGCAGTTCCGCATGGCGGAGGAGGCCGGGCGGGCGGCCCGTCTGATGCGCGGGATGGACGACGCGGCCTGGTTCGGCCTGCTGGGCCGGGCCGCGGACCGGGTCACCACCCGGCTGGACGACGGTGATCTGGACGGGTGGCTGCGGGCGCTGTCCGCGGTGAGCGGCCTGCCGCGGCGGCGTGCCGCCCGCGGGCTGCGCACCGCGGCCCAGGACCTCGCGCACATGGAGGAGATCCTGGCCGCGCAGTCGCCCGACGGGACGGTCGCGGCCTACCGGACCGGCGGCAGCGGTCTGGGGTGGAGCTGGCGTCCGGCGGGCCGCTCGGTGCTGGTGCGCCAGCCGGGGAACTTCCCGACCATCAACATCGAGTGGCTCCAGGCGCTGGCCACGCGTCGTCCGGTGCTGCTGAGCACCGCGGCCGCCGACCCCTTCACGCCGGTGCTCCTCACCGAGGCGCTGTACGCCGCCGGGCTGCCGGAGCACGGCGTGTCCGTGGTGCACGGTGACGCACCCGCGCTGCGCCGGCTGGCCGACCAGGTGCTGTGGCCGGGCGAGGAGGTGCCCGCCGACCTGCCGGCCGGGAAGGTGAAGACGTACCACTTCGGCCGGAGCCGTGCGGTGATCGGCGACCGGGTGCCGGAGGACACCTGGCAGCGGCTGGCCCGGGAGGCGTTCGCCGGCTGCGGCAGGCTCTGCGTGAACATCAGCTCCCTCGTCGTGCTGGGTGACCCGAAGGAGGCGGCCGAGGCGCTGGCCCGGGAGTTCGCGACCCGTCCGGTGCTGCCGCTGGACGATCACCGGGCGGCGGTGCCGGCGTTCCCGGACCGGGCGGTGCGGGACTCGATCGCGCTGCGGATCGAGCGGGAGGTGGCGGCGGGCGCGGTGGACGTCACGGCGGCCACGACCGGGGTGCCCCTGCGGGTGGACCTGGACGGCCAGGCGTTCCTGCGGCCCACGGTCCTGCTGGTGGACCCCGGATCGCCGCTGTTCGGCACGGAACTCCCCTTCCCCTTCACGGCCGTGGCGCACGTGCCCCGGTCGAAGGCGGTGGCCGCCTGTGCCGGTTCCCTGATCGTGTCCGTGGTCGGTGAGGCCGAGGGGCTGGTCCGGGCGCTCGCCGAGGAGCCGGCCGTCGACAAGGTCTTCGCCGGCGAGCTGTTCGACCGCGGTTACCACCCGTGCGACCCGCACGAGGGCCATCTCGCCGACTTCCTGTTCAAGAAGAAGGCCGTACTGCCGGACACCTCCGCGTGACCGGCCCGGACGGCAACCGAGGAGAGGGACCCGTGATGCGAAGTCCGAGCGAGTCGAGGCTCCGTCCGCTCACCGACGAGGACGTACGCCGCTTCGTCCGCCTGCACTTCGACCCGCGGGAGGGCACGCCGTACTGGCTGGAGCGCGACCGGCGGCAGGGGACCGACGCCCTGGCGAAGGTGCACGGCCTCGCGGACGCGGTCGCCCTGCTCGGGCTGCGCGACGGGCCGGACCAGATGCACTTCGAGGAGGCCGCGCGCAGGACCCCGCTGGAGAACTTCGTCCCGGCCTCGGTGCTCGCCGGGGGCGGGCCGCTGTGGGCGGCCCAGACCGGCGGCACGACGGGACCGGCGAAGCACGGCACCTGGGGCCGCCGCTACTGGGAGGACATCCTCGCCTACTCCGACGAGTTCCTGGACCTGCACGGCGTGCCCCGCGGGAAGAACTGGCTGTTCGTCGGTCCGATGGGTCCGCACACGACGGGCCGGCTGGTGGTCGCCTTCGCGGAGCGCCGCGGCGGGATGTGCTTCTCCATCGACCTCGACCCGAGGATCGTGAAGATCTTCGGCGAGGAGGGCATGACCGCCGCCTACGACCGCTATGTCGACCACATCTGGGCGCAGATCGCCGAGGTGGCCGGGTCCCAGGAGATCGGTGTCCTGTTCTGCACCTCCCGGCTGCTGGAGATGCTGCCCGAGCGGCTGGGCACGGAGGCGCTGGCGGGGGTGGAGGCCATCGTGCACGCCGGCACCACCCTGGATCCCGAGACGCACCGCCAGCTGCGCGAGGACTTCTTCCCCGGCAGGCCGGTGGTCGGGATGTACGGCACCTCGACCACCGGCATCAGCTGGCAGAAGCCCTTCGAGGCCGAGGACGAGCACCGGGTGGTGTACGTGCCGTGCCAGCCGCACATCGCCCTCGACGTCGTCGACGCGCACGGGGAGGACGTGCCCTACGGCGAGGAGGGCCGGGTGCGGGTCTGGCGGCTGACGGACGACGCCCTGCTGCCCGGTTTCTGGGAGCGGGACCGGGCCCGGCGGGTCCGTCCCTACGGGGTCGCGGCCGACCGCTATCCGTGGCCGTGGGTGGGCGATCCGTACAGCCCCGAGTTCACCGAAGGACGACGCGTCGAGGGGGTCTACTGACATGGCCGGATTTCTGCTGTCCAGTCTGCCGGGCGGTGACACCGAGGTCGAACTCCTCGGTGAGGGCCTGGGCATGGACGTCACGGTGCGGCGCGACGGCGCCGACGTGCTCGTGGTGCAGGGCGACCGCCTGGGCGACGAGGAGCCACCGCGGCAGGCGGAGCTCGCCGAGCTGGTGGCCTGGGCCGAGCGCACCCGGAGCCGCTACTGCGCCGTCCTGGTCCGTGCGGGCCGGGCGACCCTGTGGAGCGACATCGGCGCGACCTGCCCGCTGCACTGGGCGCGCGGCGCCGGGGCGCTGCTGGTGGGCACGTCGGCCGGTGCCATGCTGCCGCGGCTGGGCCGCCCGGCGGTGCTGGGCGACGCCGAGCGCGCCCTGCTGCCCGGCGGCCGGTTCGCCGGGGTCACGGCGGTCCCCGCGAACAGTGCGGTGACCGTCGTGGTGGACGCCTACGACGACGTTCCCGTGTCGGTGCACCGGCTCACGCCGCTGGCGGACCGGCCCTCGGTCACCGACCCTGACGAGGCCGTGCGGACCGTGCGGTCGGTGCTCGGCGGGTCCGTGTCGCGGCTGGCCGCGGGGGCGGACGAGATCGCCGTGTCGCTGAGCGGCGGTGTGGACTCCTCCACGGTCGCGGCCCTCTCGGTGCTGGAGGCGGGTGCTTCGGCGGTGCGCACGTACACCGTGGGCACGCCGTACGGCGACGAGTTCGCGCAGGCGGCGTGGCTGGCGGACCGGCTGGGCACCAAGCACGAGGAGGTGCTCTTCGGCCCGGACCAGCTGGCGGCGATGCTGCCCGGCATGATCCGCGCGCTGGAGACCTGGGACGTGCTCACCCTGCAGATCGCGGCGCCCGCCTGCTTCCTCCAGGACCACATCGCCACCGGCAGCCGGCAGGTGCTGCTGTCCGGGTACGGGGCGGACCTGCTGTTCGCGGGGCTCGGCGGCACCGGGGGCGAGGAGACGGTCGAGCGCGCCGTCGTGGCGCAGACCGCCGCGACCGCGCGGAGCAACGAGTTCCACCCGGCGTTCGCCGACGCCCGGCACGCCGCCGTGCGCCACCCGTACTGGTCGCGGGAGGTGATGGCCGCGGCGCTGGACATCCGCGGACGGCTCAAGGTCCGCGCCGGTGAGGCGAAGTGGGTGCTGCGCAGCGCCGCCGCCGAGGTCCTGCCGGCGGAGGTGGCCTGGCGGCCCAAGCGCGGTATCCACGAGGGCACCGCGATGAGCAGGATGTTCGCCGTCGCCCTGGGCACGGACGACCCCGCCGCCCAGGCCGGGCGGCTGTACGCGATGGCCACCGAGATCTTCGGGGACGGCGGGCCGGAGGCCGGCCGGCGCGACGCGGACCGTGAACGACGTGTGGGAGGCATGGAATGAGGGTTCTGCTGGTGTGGCCTCGCAACGAACGGGCTCTCCTCAGCGATCGGCTGAGCTGCTGCGAACCGCTGCCGCTGGAGTATCTCGGGGGTGCGCTGCGCGGTCACCACGACGTGGCGATCCACGACCTGCGGCTCGACGAGCCGCTGGAGCGGTACGCGGCGACCCACGAACCGCCGGACCTGGTGGGTGTGGCGATCCCCTACACCACCAGTGTCCGGGTGTCGCGTGAGGTGAGCCGTGAGGTCCGCCGCCTGTGGCCGGACGTGCCGATCGTGCTGGGCGGCCACCATCCGACGGTCTCGGCGGAGTGGCTCGACGGCTTCGCCGCGGACTGGGTGGTGGCCGGCGAGGGCGGCGCCCCGCTGAACCGGCTGGCCGCCGACCTGGAGGCCGGCCGTGCCCCGCAGACGGGGCCGGGGCTGGCGCCGTACGACTCCCGCACCGGCCTGGAGCGCGACCGTCGGCCCCGCCCCGCGGCGCTCAACGACCTTCCGATGCCGGACCGTTCGCTGCTGTCCCACCACCGGCAGGACTACTTCCACTCGATCTACCGCCCGGTGAACCTGATCAGGTTCACCGCGGGCTGTCCGTACACCTGCAAGTTCTGTTCGCTGTGGCGGATGACGGACCGGCGCTACCTGGTCAAGGACATCGACCGGGTCCTCGCCGAGATCGCCGACATCGACGGCGACAACCTCTACGTCGTGGACGACGAGGCGTTCATCCAGCCCGCGCGCATGCTGGAGCTCGCGGACGCCATCGACAAGGCCGGCTTCCGCAAGCGGTTCCACATGTACATCCGCACCGACACCGCGCTGCGCCGCCCCGATGTGATCGCCCGCTGGGCGGAGATCGGTCTGGACTCGGTGCTGGTGGGGGCGGAGTCGATGACCGACGACGAGCTGTCCGGCTACCGCAAGGGCACCGACTCCGACCAGACCCGGCGGGCCCTGGACCTCTTCCACAGCAACCAGGTGAAGGTGCGGGCCAACTTCATCGTCCAGCCCGAGTGGCTCGACGAGGACTTCGCCCGGCTCGGCCGGACCGTGGAGGAGCTGCAGGTGGACATGCCGAGCTTCTCGGTGCTGACCCCGCTGCCCGGCACCGACCTGTACGACGAGAGCCGGGACCAGCACATCAGCGACGACCCCGAGCTGTTCGACTGCTACCACTCGCTCTTCCCGACGCGGCTGCCGCTGGAGAAGTTCTACCATCGGCTCGCCGACCTGCTGGCGGGAGCGAGTGCCCGCCCCGCTCCGGGTGTCGCCTCGGGTGAGGACCCCTCGGTCTTCTACTACTCCGACAACAGCGCCTTCGACGAGATGCTGAGCGGGATCCGCCTGTCCGGCGTGCCGGGCCGGACCCGGGAGCCGGAGCGTGTCCCGAGCACCGGCTGACGCCGTCCTCCTCCCCCGCCCGCACCGGCCCGCCGGTGCCGTCCCGCCGCTGAGCAGTTCCGACCCCGAGGAGCCGTGACCCGAGCATGTCCGCCGAATCCTCCCGCCGCCGCAAGGTGTACTTCATCGGCCTCAACGCGGTGCCCTTCCTCCCCCTGGTCGCCGGACTCCTGCGCACCTACGCGGAACAGGACGAGCAGATCGCGGCCTCCTACGACTTCCAGGAGCCGCTGTTCCTCGTCGCCCCCGTGCAGGAGATGGCGGACGGCATCACCGAGCCGGACGTCCTCGCGCTGTCCTGCTACGTGTGGAACTTCCGCCGGCAGATGAAGGTGGCGAAGATCCTCAAGGAGCGCCATCCGGAGATGCTCGTGGTGGCCGGCGGGCCGCACGTGCCGGACCGGGTGGGCGACTTCTTCACGGAGCACCCCTACGTCGACGTCCTGGCGCACGGGGAGGGCGAGGTGGCCTTCAGGGAGCTGCTGTCCACCCGGCTCTCGGACCGTCCGGACTACACCGGCGTGCCCGGGGTGACGGTGAACGCGGGCGCCGCGCCGGTCGCCGGGCCGCCCGCCCGGCGGCTGCCCCGGCGGATCGAGACCCCGAGCCCCTATCTGAACGGGGTGATGGACGGGGCGGTGGAGACCTGCCGCGAGCGCGGCCTGCGCTTCTACGCCCTGTGGGAGACCAACCGCGGCTGCCCGTACTCCTGCGCCTTCTGCGACTGGGGCTCGGCGACGATGAGCGCCCTGCGGCAGTTCGAGGAGGACCGCCTCCAGCACGAGATCGACTGGTTCGCGCGCAACGACGTGGAGGACCTGTTCATCTGCGACGCCAACTTCGGGATCATGCCCCGTGACCTGGAGATCGCGCACGCGCTGGCGGAGGCGCGCACGGAGGCCGGGTCCCCGAAGCAGATCCGGGTGAACTTCGCCAAGAACTCCAACGACCGGGTCTTCGAGATCAGCAAGGCCTGGCACGACGCGGACCTGCTGATGGGTACCACGCTGTCCATGCAGAGCACGGACATGGACGTCCTGGAGGCCATCGACCGCAAGAACATCGGCCTGGAGAACTACCGCAAGCTCCAGCAGCGGTACACCGTCGAGGACATCCACACCTACACCGAGCTGATCCTGGGGCTGCCGCTGGAGACCGCGCGCACCTTCCGCGACGGCATCGGCTCGCTGCTGGAGGCCGGCAACCACGAGGACCTGCGGGTCTACGAGTTCGGCATCCTGCCCAACGCGCCGATCAACACCCCGGAGAAGATAGCCGGGTACGGCCTGCGCACCGTGCCCAAGCGCCTCTACGTCGAGCGGCCGGACACCCCGGACGACGAGGCGGAGACCATGGACATGGTCATGGAGACCGGTGCCATGCCCCGGGACGAGTGGGTCGAGTCCTTCGCCTTCGTGCAGGCGGTGCAGTTCCTGCACAACGGCTGCTACACCCGGTACCTGTCGATCTACCTGCGGCAGGAGCACGGGATCGGCTACACCGCCTTCTACGAGGGGCTGCAGAACCACTTCACCGCCCGGCCCTCCAGCTTCATCGGCTCCCTCTACCTGCGGATGCGCAGCCTGTACCAGGACTACATCGACATCCCGACGCTGCCGCTGGCCAACCTGGTCGCCAGCCAGCCCGACCTGGCCGCCCACCTCGCCCCGTACGGCAGGCGGCGGGGCTGGACGATCGACAACTGGGGCTGGCTGCGGGTGGCCACCGAGTTCGACCGGTTCCACGCCGAACTGGCCGACTACCTCGTCACGCTGGGGCTCGACCCCGCCCGGGACGCGCGGCTGCGCGACGTGCTGCGCTTCCAGCAGGACGTGATGCTGCGACCGGACTACGACCCGCAGCAGGGCAAGTCCGGTGCGTACGACCACGACTGGCCGCACTACTTCGGCGGCGGGGAGCTGCGCGCGCACCGCGTCCGGGTGGACTACACCGACCAGCGGTTCGGCGCGAACGGCCGCTTCCGCCCGGCCCCGGACGACCTGAAGGCGTTCGCCCTGGCGGCCATCGGCCCGAGCTACCCGGTCTCCCGGATCGGGCACTACCGGCACCGCATGGAGTCCGCCGAGGTGACGCCCCGGGCGGAGCCCGCGCTCAGCGAGCAGCGGTGACCGCGGGCCCCGACGCCCCGGCCGCCGTCCTGCCGCACCGTGCGGCACTGGCCGTGCTCGCCGGGGCCTGCGGCCTGTTCGCGCTGCTCCAGCTCGGTGTGGCGACCCTGCTGCCGCAGATCCGGGACGCGTTCGGTGTGTCCGGCTCGGACGCCGCGTGGGTGGTCTCCGGGCACCTGCTGGTCGGCTGTGTCGCGACCCCGGTGGTGAGCCGGCTGGGCGATCTGTACGGCCGGCGCGCGGTGCTGCTGGGCGTGCTGGCCGTGGTGGCGGCGGCCTCCGTCGTGTCGGCGCTCACCGGGTCGTTCACCGTGCTGCTCGTCGCCCGCCTGGTGCAGGGGGTGGCCGCCGGTCTGTTCCCGCTGTGCGTCGGGCTGCTGCGGGAGGGCTTCCCCGAGCGGTCGCTGTCCGGTCCGTCGGGACTGCTGTCCGCCGCCTTCGGCACCGGCGGCGGGGCCGGCATCGTCCTGGCGGGGCTGTTCGGCGGCGGGCTCCCGGCCGTGCGCGGGCTGTTCGCGACGGCGGCGCTGCTGGCGGTGGTGCTGCTGGTGGTGGGCGCCCTGGTGCTGCCCGAGACCCCGCGCCGGCCCGCCACCCGCATCGACGTACCGGGGCTGCTGCTCCTGGGGACCGTCAGCACCTGTCTGCTGCTGGCGCTGACACGGTACGGCCAGGAGGGCGTCGGTTCGGTCACCGGTGCCACGCTGCTCGTGCTCGCGGCGGCGGGCGGCGCCCTGCTGCTCCGGGTGGAACGCCGGTCGCCGGAACCGGTGCTGGACATGCGGCTGATGTCGCGCCGGCCGCTCCTCTGCCTGAACGTGGTCAGCCTGATGACCGGGCTGGTGATGTTCCAGATCGGCGTGCTCGCGCCGGCCCTGGTGGCGGCCCCCCGGGACACGGGGTACGGCCTCGGCGCCGGGGGCGCCGTGCTGACGCTGGTCATGCTGCCGATGCAGGTCGGCGCGCTGTCCGGCGGGCTGCTGTCCGGCTGGCTGCGGGAGTCGGGCCGGGTGACGGCCCGCTCCCTGATGGCCACCAGCACGGTCCTGTTCGCGGCCGGGCCCGTCGTGTTCGCCCTGCTGCCGTCCGCCGCCGCGGGCCTGGCCCTCGGCACGGCCCTGAACGGTCTGGCCACCGGGCTGCTGGGCGGGGCGATGGCGGAGCTGCTGGTGCAGGCCTCGCCGAGCGGGTCGACCGCGGTGACGGTCGGTCTGAACAGCGTGCTGCGCAACCTCGGCGGGGCCTTCGGTGTGCAGGTGGGCTCCATGGTGCTGGCGGTGTCCGGCGGGGCGTCGGGCGATCCCTCGGCCGCCGCGTACCGCATCGTGTTCGTGGGCTCGGCGGTGCTGGCCGTCGTGGCGGTGGGCGCGGCCTTCCTCTTCCCCCGCAGGCAGGTGTCCGGGCAGGATGTTCCGGTGCCGCCCGGCCACACCTCGCGTCCGATCCGGCCAACGACCTGAGGGCCGGGTTCCGCGGGGCGGGCTCCGGCCTACCGTGGGCCGGGACCGGGGAACCGCCGGGCACGACCCCGTCACGGCGTGCGAGCGCCGGGGCGGGACGGGGGAGAGAGGTGAGCGGAGTGTTCGATCTGCGCCGTTCGGACGTGGTGCTGCTGCAGGCGGTGGCGGACCACGGAAGTCTTCACGCGGTCGAGCGGGACGGCTGGATGACGCAGTCGTCCGCCAGCCGCCGGCTCGTCAAACTCGAACGCAGGCTGCGTACCCCGCTGGTGGTCCGCGGCGCCACCGGTACCGAGCCGACCGAGGCGGGGTACGCGCTCCTGCACGTCGGGCGGCGTCTGCTGGCGGCGATCGACTTCGCGATCGCCACCACCCATCACGGCGCCGACGCGGCGAGCCGGCTGCCCGTGGTGGAGTTCGCGGTGGGGACGGAGTGGGCGCACGGCCTGGACCAGCACCTGGCCGGGCGCTTCCCGGACGTGGTGTTCGACATCGTGCCGGACGACAGCCACCGGGTCTGGCAGCGCTTCGAGCGGTACGCCGCCGACGCCGCTCTGGGCTGGGAGACGGCGCGGCGGCCGGTCGCGCGGCGCGGCGGCGTGCTGATGCGGACCGTCGCCGAGGAGCCCCAGCAGATCGCCCTGCCCCTCGGGCACCCCCTCGCGGCACGGGAGATCCTGGACCTGCGCGATCTGACCGGCACGGACTGGGTGGCCGTGGTCGGCGGGGACTCCGGCGACGACCAGGGCTGGGCCCTGTCCCGGCTCACACCGGTTCCGCAGGTCAGCTTCACGGTGCGCTCGCAGGGGGCGGCCCTGGACCTGGTGCGCCGCGGGTACGGCATCGCGCTCGTCTCCCCCTCGTCGCTGGGCGGGAGCGCCGGCCCCGGGGTCGTGCTGCGCCCGCTGCGGCAGAAGTTCGTCCGCAGGCTGCGGCTGGCCGTCGACCCGCTGGCGATACCGGATCCGCTCGCCGAGGAGCTGTGCGGCTGGCTGCGCCGCCGCTACGCGCTGCGGACGGCGGCGGAGGGCACAGGCGTGGAGGGCGCCGGAGGGGACGGGGCTCCGGGCGCCGCGGGCCGGCCGGCTCCGGCCGCGGTGCCGGGTGCGGCTCCCCCGGCGGTCCTGCTGTCGGAGCTGCACTGGTCGGCGGCGGACCGCTGTGCCGGTTTCGAGCCCGAACACCTGCACCTGCTCCGGGTGATCGCGCGGACCGGCAGTCTCAACCAGGCGGCCGCGGCCCTGCTGGTGACCCAGCCCGCGCTGACCCGTCGTATCCACCGGCTGGAGGCGAGCTGCGGTCTGCCGCTCGTGCGGAGCACGGCCCGCGGCACCTCCCTGTCGCCCACCGCGCGGCGGCTGCTGGCCTGTACGGGGCCGGCCGAGCACCGGCTCGACGCCCTGACCGGCCGGCTGCGCGAGGGCGATCCGGCTTCCGTGCCGGACGCCGCGGAATCCGCGGCGGAACCCACGGCGTCCGGTCCTCCGGTCAGGGTCCGGACGGCACCCCGCTGAGGTGCTCCTCGACGGCCCGGCGCCCGGCGGGCGGCAGCAGCGGTGCCAGGGCGAGGGCCGTCTCCCGCGGTGTCCGGTGGTGGACCCCGGCCATCCCCAGGGCCCGGGCCGCCCGGACGTTGCGTCCGAGGTCGTCGATGAGGACGCACGCGTCGAGCGGACGGTCCAGCAGCCGCGCGGTGTGCCGGAAGATCTCCGGCTCCGGCTTGCGCAGGCCGACCTCGCAGGAGATCACCACGGCGTCGAACAGGGCGTCCCAGCCCCGCCGGTCGTACGTGTGCCCCCAGGAGTTGGAGAGCAGGGCGACCTTCAGGCCGGCCCCGCGCAGGACCCGCAGCAGGTCCGCCATGGCCGGCTCGTCGGTGAACGGTGCGAACATCCGGTCCACCAGGCCCTCGGCGGCCGGCGGCGTACCGTCGCGGCGCCGGACCAGCGTGGCCAGCGTCGCCTCGAAGTCGGCCACCGGCAGCTCGCCCCGCTCCACGAGGTGGAACTGACGCGCCGCCGGACCGGGCACCGCGTCCGGCCCCAGGACCCGGCCCAGAGCCGCGTGGAACTCCTCGGCGTCCACCCCGTCGGCGTCGGCCCACGCGGCGATCCCGTCGGCGAAGGACCGGGTGAGGACGCCGCCCCAGTCGACGACGATCCCCGACACCTCGGCCACGGTCTTCCCCCTCGTCCTCGTGCCGGTCCTCGTGTGTGTGCTCGTGCTCAAGCCCGGGCCCGTGCGCAGGCGGTGGCTCCGGCGGGCCCCGCCGGTCCTGTTCCAGGGTGCACGTCCCGTCCGGTGTCCGCAGCCCGCCCCCGCCGATCCGCCCTATGCCATTTGAGGGGTGCGTCGATCCGTCTCCGTGGAGGCGTTGCCGCCGTCCGGAGGGGCGGCACATAGTCGAGCGGTACGCCGTCGTGACAGCAGGCCCACACGTACCGGAGGGTGACACGGATGCAGCTCGGTCGGCCAGTGGAAGAAATCGTCCGCGAACTGGACGAGAACGGGTTCGCCCCACTCGACGATCTGGTTCCCGAGTCGGTCCTGGAGGTCATGCGCCGCGGTTGCGACGACCTGATCGGCCGGACCCGGGAGATGCGGCACAGCAGTCAGGGCTGGCAGTTGGAGGCCGAGGGGGAGGGCGGCGGCTGGGCGGCCCGTGCCTCGGGCCGTGAGGGGATACCGGGCAAGGTGCGGGTGGTGGGCTTCGCCCACGAGCACTCCCCCGAGCTCGCCAAGGTGCCCGAACTGCTCGGCCTGAACGAGAACCTGGTGGAGCCGCTGCACGGACTGCCCGGCGACTTCTACAACACGTATCTGTGGGCCAAGCCCTCGGAGGTCGGCTCGGAGAAGCCCTGGCACCAGGACGCGCTCTTCCTCAAGGAGGAGTTCTACGAGACCTACGAGGACGTCTTCACCATCTGGATCGCGGTGGACGACGCCCGCGAGGACAACGGCTGCCTCCGTTTCCTGCCGGGCTCGCACCGCGGCAACGTCCTGCAGGAGCCGAGCGGCATCGACCGCGCGGACCTCTTCGCCTCACCGCGCGAACCCTCGCTGGACATCGAGCAGCTGTGGCCCGACCTGACGCCGGTCACCCTACCCAGGCGCCCCGGTTCGGCGGTCATCTTCAGGGCCTTCACCGCACACACCTCCGCCCCCAACATCACCGTCGACCAGCGGCGTGCCGTCAGTTACGTCTACTCGCTGCCGCGCCGCACCGGCACCGCGGGAGCCGGCCGGTGACGGCTGCGGTCCCCGGGGGCTCCCTCGGCACCGCCTCGCCCGGGGGCCGGGCGCCCGTCCTGCGCCCGCTGGACCCCGCGGTCCACACCGACACGGTCCGGGAGCTCGCGCGCGCCCGGGACCTGGCGGCGCTGGGCCGGGAGGAGACCACCCGGGCCTGGATCGCGGGGAGGCTCACGGCGCCGGGAGCGGATCCCGCGCGTGACGCCCGGCTGTGCCTGGGACCCGCCGGCGACGTGGTCGGGGCGGCCTGGGCCGGGCGCACCTCGGGGGTGGCCGGCTGGGTCGTCGAGGTCGTCCTGGGCCCGGGTGCCTCCGCGGCCGACGGGACCGGGCTGCTGGACTTCGCGGTGACACGCGTCCGCGAGACGCTCGGCGGTCCGGACGGCGCGGAGCGGGCGACGCTGTCCTGCTTCACGTCGGAGGGCGAGCGGACCCTCCGTGCGGCGTTGCGGGACCGGGGTTTCGGGGCGCCCCGCGGCTATCACCGCATGTCGGTCGCGGCGGACGACGCCGTCCCGCACCTCCCCGACGTCCCCGGCGCGGTGGTTCGCCCCCTGAGCGGGGAGGCGGACCTGCGGGCCTTCCACCGGGCGAAGAACCGGGCGTACGCCGCCGAGGAGGCCGGCAAGGAGGAGGACTCCTTCGACGCCTGGTCCCGGTGGTACCGGTCCGACCCGGGGGTCGACCCGGAGCAGTGTGCGCTGCTCGAACTCGACGGTGCCGTCGTGGGGTTCGTGAACATCACCGACCGGATGCTGGACAGCCGCGGCGTGGCCTACGTACGGCAGCTGGGCATCGACCCGTCGGTGCGCGGCAGAGCGCTGGGGACGGTGCTGCTGGGGTGGGCGATGGGCGAGGCGCGGCGCCGCGGCAGGTCCGGGATGGTCCTCACGGTGGACCGGGAGAACCTCCGGGCGCGCGCCCTGTACCGGCGGCTCGGCTGGCGGGTGGAGTCCCGCTGGGACGACGTACGGCGCACCGTCACCCTGCCGCGCGGCGGTCATGACTGAGGAGGCCGCCGGGGCGGCCCCGCCCCGTTCAGTCCTTCCCGATGATCCGCCGCATCCGGGCCTGGGCCTCGCCCGCCCCGAACGCCCGGCGGTGCGACTCCTTGGCCTCGGCCCGGACGCGCTCCAGACCCTCCACGAACGGCGCGTTGACCCGGGGGCGGGTCCCCTGCACCGCGGCGGGCGTGTAGCCGGCGATGGTGCGGGCCAGTTCCACGGCGCGGTCCAGCACCTCCGCGGAGGGGCGCACCTCGTGGAGCAGGCCGTCCTGGAGCGCCCGCTCGGCGGGCCACTCCTCGCAGGTGTAGAGCATCCGCTGCATGACGGCGGTGCCGACGGTGTAGCGCAGCATGAACCCGCCGAAGTTGCAGGCGATGCCGACCCGGAGTTCGGGCATCACCAGCCGGGCGGCGTCCGAGGCCACGCGGTAGTCGCAGCACAGGGCGATCTGCAGGCCGATGCCGATGGCGTAGCCGTCGATGGCCGCCACCACCGGCTTGGAGATGCCGGCGATCGCCGTGTACAGGTCGGTGATGTCGTCGATCCAGGCGCTCACCTCGTCCCCGCCGGTGAAGGCGGAGACCTCGTTGAAGTCGCCGCCCACCCCGAAGGAGCGCCCGGAGCCGCCGTGGAGCACGACGGAACGGACGGCGTCGTCCTGGTCGATGTCGTGCATCAGCGCGGTCAGTTCCTGCATACGGGCCCGGCTGAACGGATTCTGTTCGTGCGCCCCGGAAAACTCCACCAGAACGACGCCGTCACCGATGTGGGAGTAACCGAGGGATTTACAGACGCCCTGGGAGGACTGGGACGGCACCGACATCGGCGGCCTCTTTTCTCGTTCTTTCGGATTACCTTCGGAACCCGATCGCCGAAGCACACTAGGCGCGTCGCGCAAGCCGGGTCAATGGCCGTTCCAGCCACCGGATATCTCACTCGGACATTCCCGACGGAATCGCCTCGGGTGACCCCTTTCCCACCCCGCACGAGAGCCGAAGAAGAGCCACGGAAGAGGATTCGAAGGAATGCTGGAAAATGATGTGCAGGTTCCGCTGACCATCGTCCTCGGGACCGGACGCTGCGGGTCGACGATGCTGTCCGACCTGGTGAACCTGCATCCCGGAGCGCTCAGCCTGAGTGAGTTCTTCGCCTGTCTGGATCCGGGCGTCTTCCCCGGCGGCACGCTGGACGGGCCGGCCTTCTGGAAAGTGCTGGGCACCCCGCGACTGAAACCGAACGTGCTCATGAGCCGCGGGGTCACGGTGCCGGAATACCGGTATCCGGTCGGCTCGGGCCGTTATGCGGCCGGTGAAGTCCCGGCCCTCAGTCTGATGACCCTGCCGCCCCTCACCGAGGACCCGGACGAGCTGTTCGACCGTATACGTGACGAGGTCACCGGGTGGTCCGCCGCACCGGTCTCCCGCCAGTACCTGCGGCTCTTCTCGTGGTGGGCTTCCTCGTGCGGCCGTGATGTCGTCGTGGAGCGTTCAGGAGCGTCCTTGCGATTCCTTCCCGAGCTGCTCACACAATTCCCCGCGGCGCGGTTCGTGCACATGTACCGGGACGGCCCGGACTCCGCCGTGTCGATGAGCCGCCACCCGCTGTTCCGGCTGGGCGTGCTGATCGGGGACATGCGTGCGGAGCTGGGCGTGGACCCCTACCGGAGTCCGGACCCCGGTCACAGCGACCGGCTCCCGGAGCGGCTGCGCCCGTTCGCTCCCGACGGTCTGGACGCGGCGGCACTCGCGGACGCGGACATCCCCCTGGCCCGCTTCGGTGACATGTGGTCACGGGCCACGGGCGCGCTCCGGCATCTCGACGGGCTGCCGCCGGAGCGGCTGCTGCACCTCTCCTACGACGCCGTGGTGGCCGATCCGGTGCCTCGGCTGACCGCGTTCGGCCGGTTCGCGGGACTGGCCGATCCGGAGGAGTGGGCCGCGCTCGCCGCCGGGCGGGTCGACCGGAAACGGGCCGGGGCCGGGAACCGGCTCTCCCCGGACCGGGCGGAGGAGCTCCGCCTGGCCTGCGTACCGGGCAACCGCCGCCTCGGCGCACTGCTGGGCGAGCCGGCGGGGGCCGCTCCCTGAGGTGACGGCGGTCCACGCCGGTGCCTGCCCGCCTCCGGTGCGTACACCGGAGGCGGGCACCGGGCGGACGGGGCGGGCACGGGCCGGCGGGGAGCAGCGTGCGTGCGCCGTCCCGCCCGTGCCTCCGGTCATCCCGAGGCCAGTTGTTCCGCTATCTCCTTGATCCAGCCGGCCGTTTTCGCGGGGTCGTCGAGGGTCTGCGCCCAGGCTTCCGGGTCCAGCTTGTGCTGGGCGGGGCCGGACTTGAGGGCGGTGAGCAGGGCCCTGGCGGACTCCCGCATCTCGGCCGTGGTGCCGCCGCTGCCGGGGATCCGGGGCCCCGCCGCCAGGGCGTAGATCTCGCGCGCCATGGCCTGGCGTTCGCCCTTCGAGACCTTCTTCCAGAACTTCAGGGCGTGCTTCAGCGACTCCTTGCGGGACGCGGCCTCCGCCGGGGTCTCGCCCTCCGGCACCCAGCGCTCGGGGTGGTGGACCTCCTCGTAGCGCTTGGTGGCGGCACGGAGCGCCTTGTAGAGGGTGACGCCGAGGACGAGTCCGGCCCCGGCCCCGGCGAGGCCCCAGCCGACCGGGTTGGTCGCCAGTCCGGCCGTTCCCGCCGCGACCGCGGTCACGACGCCGGCCACCGCCTTGGTGGACTCGCCCCCGCCCGCGACCGTCTCCTTCCCGATCTTGACGAGCTGCTTCTTCTTCGCGTAGCCCTGCGCCGTGCTCAGCTTCTCGATGTCCCGCTCGGCGCGCCGGAGGCTCTCGGCGGCGTCCCGGGCCTCGCCCATCGCCTCCCAGGCGGTGTCGACGGCCTCGGAGACGAACTCCAGCCGGCCCTCCTCCTTCCAGTAGGCGTCGAGGGCGACGTAGGCCCGCGCCGCCGCCCAGTCGGCCTGCTCCCGCGACTCGTTCAGCCGGGCCAGTGAGCCCGCGTGGACGAGGTGGGGGTCTCCCAGCTTCTTGACCTCTTTGTACTTGCGGGCCGCTCCCCCGACGCGGACGGCCGACCGCACCCCCTTGACGGCGCCGACGGTCGCACCGGCGATGCCGCTCGCCTCGGACGCCATCGCGGCGTCCGCCGCTTTCTGGATCTTGGTCGCCTCCTTGGCAACGGCGGCGCTGTAGCTTCCGGACCCGGCGGCACCGACCACCGTGTCGACGCCCTTGGTCCTGGCCTTCTTCTTCGCCGTGTGATGGCCGGCCCCGGTCGGGTGCGTCCTGGCGTCCTTCATGTTCTTGTAGGCGTCCAGTCCGCCGGCCACGGTGCCCGCGGCCTCCGTGAGGAGGTTCCCGGACGCCGCGGAGGCCCCCGACGCGGCGGCGGAGTGCTTGAGGCCCGCGTCGGCGGCGGCCGTGGCCTGCTGGGTGAAAGCCGCGTTGGTGGGGTTCTGGAAGCCCTTGACGAAGGTGTCGATGGGTTCGAGGTTCTTCTTGAACCTGTCGAGCAGCCCGGCGATCCGGTCGCGGTAGTTCTTCCTCTTCTTCGCCCCGGCGGACGCCGCGCCGTGCTCCGCAGCTCGCTCCCCGCCGGTGTCCCGGGCGCGCTGGACCGCCGCCGCGGCGGCCCGGTTGCCGACGCGGGACTGCAGATCCAGGAAGGCGCGCTCGGCCGGACGGCGTGCCGGCGCGCGCAGGTTCCCGCCCCCTTCGCCGGGCTGCCGGACCCGCGCAAGGGCGGCTGCGGACCGTGGCGGCGCGGTACGGCGCATCGGGGTGCTCATCGGTGTACCTCTCCTGGGCCGGACCGGGCGAGGCGAAGGTAGCCGCGGCCGGCGAACGCCAGGAGTGCGGCGGACGAACTCCGCACGATCCCCGCACGACACCTCGTCGGCCCCGGCAGCGCCACGATCGCCCCGGACGGCGGGCCTCCGGTGCGGGCCGACGGCCGAGGCCGCGCCACGGGCGGCCCAGGGTCCCGGAGCGGGGGTGGGGCTTCGGTGGGCCGGGCGGAGGCGGGGCCTGAGTGGAGGCGGTGCGGACGCTGTGCGTCGTTCACGGCGGGGCGCCGGAGCGCCGTCTCGTCCCGGGTCCGACGCCGACGCCGACGGCACCCGGTCCGGCGCCGGCCGCCACCGGCCGTCCGGCCCCGCGGCAGGGCCGGACGGCCCCTGCCGCGGGGGTCGCAGCCGCGATGGGATGGAGGAGGACCGAGGCCATGCTCGCCGCGCGTCACGGAACGAGGTGAGCCCCGGCGCGCCGCGCCGCACGGAACGAGGTGAGCCGTGAACAGCACCGCAGGACGGCTGCGCCCCGTCGTCGCCGCGCTCGGCTCGGTACGGCTCGAACCCGTGCTGCTGGCCGTCACCGGGGCGGCGCTGGCCGCCGGCGGCATCGCCTGGCTCGTCGGCGCGCACGGCCCGGCGGACCTGTTCTGGGCCGTGGGGACCGTGGCCGCCGTCGTGCCCGCCATGGTCTGGGTGCTGAAGGCGCTGCGGCACGGGCAGGCCGGTGTGGACCTGATCGCCGTGCTCGCCCTCGCCGGCACCCTCGTCGTGGGTGAGTACCTGGCGGGGGCCCTGATCGCGCTCATGCTCGCGACCGGCCGTACGCTCGAAGCCGCGGCCCAGCGGCGCGCCTCGCACGACCTGCGCGCCCTGCTGGAGCACGCACCCCGCTCGGCGCGCCGCCGCACGGACACGGGTGTGACCACGGTGCCGCTGGCCGAGGTGGCCGTCGGTGACCTGCTCGTCGTCGGGCCGGGCGAGGTCGTGCCCGTGGACGGCAGGGTGGAGAGTGCCGCGGCCGTCCTGGACGAGTCGGTGCTCACCGGGGAGTCCCTGCAGGTCGAACGGCCCGCGGGCGACACGGTCCGCAGCGGCGTGGTCAACGCCGGCGGCGCCTTCACCCTGCGGGCCGACGCGACCGAACAGGACAGCACCTACGCGGGGATCGTGCGCCTGGCCCGGCAGGCGGGTGCCGAGTCCGCGCCCGTCGTGCGGCTGGCCGACCGGTACGCGGCCTGGTTCCTGCCGCTGACCCTCGCGGTCGCCGGCCTGGCCTGGCTGGTCAGCGGCTCCGCGGTACGCGCGGTCGCCGTCCTGGTCGTCGCGACGCCCTGTCCGCTGCTGCTGGCCGCCCCGGTCGCCATCGTGTCGGGCCTGTCCCGCGCCTCACGGATCGGCGTGGTCGTCCGCGACGGCGGGGCCCTGGAGAGCCTGGGCCGCGCCCGTACCCTCCTGCTCGACAAGACCGGCACCCTCACCCGCGGCCGGCCCCGCGTCCTGGACCTCGTCGCCGCCCCCGGCGTGCGGTCCTCGGACGTCCTGCGCCTGGCGGCCTCGCTCGACCAGTACTCGCCGCACGTCCTGGCCCGCGCCGTCGTCGACACGGCACGGGAGCGTGGTCTCGGTCTCTCGCTCCCGACGGCGGTGACCGAGGAGCCCGGACGGGGCGTCACCGGCGAGGTGGACGGCCGCCGGGTCTCCATCGGGCGCCTCGGCCCCGGTGCCGCACACCCTCCATGGGCCAGGGCGGCCGACAACCGGGCGCTCCTCGACGGCGCGGCCGTGGCCTGGCTCACCGTCGACGCGCGGCTCACCGGCGCGGTCCTGCTCCGCGACCCGCTGCGCCACGACGCCCCGCGCACCCTGCGCCACCTGCGTGCGGCGGGCATCCGACGGCTGGTGATGCTCACCGGCGACCGTGCGGCGCCCGCGCGGGAGATCTCCACCGTGCTCGGCCTCGACGGTGTGCTCGCCGAACTGAGCCCGGCCGACAAGGTCGCCGCCGTCCGCGACGAGCGCGGGCGGGCGGTCACCGTGATGGTCGGCGACGGGGTCAACGACGCCCCCGCGCTGGCCGCCGCCGACGTGGGCATCGCGATGGGCGCCCGCGGTTCCACGGCGTCCTCGGAGGCCGCCGGCATCGTGCTGACCACCGACCGCGTGGACCGCCTCGCCGACGCCGTCGTCCTGGCCCAGCGCGCCCGCCGCATCGCCGTGCAGAGCGCCCTCGGCGGGATGGTCATGTCGCTGGTGGCGATGGCCGCAGCAGCCGCCGGACTGCTCCCGCCCGCCTTCGGGGCGCTGCTCCAGGAGGGCATCGACGTCGTCGTGATCCTGAACGCCCTGCGCGCCCTGCGCGTCGACCGGGCCGCGCGCCCGGCTCTGAGCCCCGCCACCGAAGCGCTCATCCACCGGTTCGCGAGCGAGCACGACGACCTGCGGGACGTCCTGGACTCCGTACGCGAAGCCGCCGACCGGCTCTCCGACACCCCGGGTCAGGCGGCCCGGACAGCGGTGGAGGAGGTGCACCGCCTCCTCACCGAACGGCTGCTGCCCCACGAGTACGCCGAGGAGCACCAGCTCTACCCGGCGCTGGCACCCACGCTCGGGGGTCCCGAGGCCACCACCACCATGAGCCGTACCCACGCCGAGATCGAACGCCTCTCCCGCCGCATCGCCACACACCTGCAACTGGCCCGCACCGGCGAGGTATTCGCCCCGGACCAGCTGGACGACCTGCGCTCCTGCCTCTACGGCCTGAACACCGTCCTGCGACTGCATTTCGCCCAGGAGGAGGAGAGCTACTTCTCCCTCGCACCGTGACACACGTCCCTCGCACCGCCCCTCGCACCGTGACACGCCCGGCCCCGCATCCGGCTCGCGCGGGGACCGGGGGATGTGTCAGGGCCGCGTGGAGCGGTGGGGATGTGACACCGCCACGGCGTCCGGCGGATGGGTCACGACGCGTCCGCCCCGGGGGTGTTGCGCCCGGCACCGGGGCGGACGCGGCACGGCCCCGGCGGACGTGTCCGGCCCCGGCGGACGTGTCCGGGGCCGACTGCGGCTCAAGCCGCCGACTGCGTACCGCCGTTGCCGGTGCGGGTGACGGGGATGGTCCGGACGCGGGGTTCCTCGTGCTGCCGGACGGCGACGCGGACGGTGAGAACGCCGTCGGTGTACTCGGCCGTCACGTCCTCGGGATCGATCGCCTCGGGCAGACGCACCGCCCGCTCGAACGAGCCGTAGCGGAACTCCGAGTGGTCCTTCGCCTCGGTGCTCTCCTCGTGCTCGGCGCCGATCTTGAGGATGTCTCCGTCCACGGTGATCGTGATGTCCTCGTCGGGGTCCACGCCGGGCAGTTCCGCCTTCAGCACGTACTGCCCGTCCCCGCTCGTCACCTCGATCGGGATGGCCCGCCGGCCGAACGCGGTGCGCCAGGCCGGGAAACGGGGGAAGTCGCCGAACCAGTCCCTGGCGTCGGGGGAATCCGGGAAGATGCCGCTCCGCCGTTCCATGTCGCTCGCCATGACCGTACCTCCTTGTGCGTGCCAACAGATCTGCTCACCCCACTGTGGCGCCCGCGCGGTCGGCTCTCCGAGTGCCGGACGGACACCACCGGGGGCCGAACGGGCACCACCCGACCCGGCCGCTCAGCCCCGCACCGACGGCGCGGGGACCCGTGCGCGCACCGTGTCCCCCCACCCGACGGCGCGGGGACCCGTGCACACCGTGCCCGACCACCGGTTCGCCATGACCGCGGTCGGCCCCGCTGCGTCGCGGTACGCGGTCACGGGGCGTCGCCGTACAGCTGCTCGGGCGACACCAGGAGCACCTCCCCGTCCTCCTCGGCGCGCCGCAGTCCGGGGCTGAACCCGGCTGCCCCGTAGCAGGCGAGGCGGGTCCGTCCGATGTCCTCGCCGAGATCGGCGAGCTGCACCAGCGACGCACGCAGTCGTTCGAGGTCGGTGGTGGACACCGGCTCCGCCCATCTGGCCAGTCCGATCGACAGCAGCGGTCCCGGACGGCCGCCGTCGCCCCGGCCGCGTACGACCACGTCGATGTCCGCGGAGCGCCCGGCGGAAGGAAGCGGTGACCCCGATAGGGCGGACGCAGGTGCGGCGCCGAAGAGCTCCGGAGCGGCCAAGAGGCTCACCCATTCCCGGCAGATCTGCGCGAAGTGCGGTGCCGCCACGTCACGTTCGAAGACGGGGCGGGCATCCTGCCAGACCTCCTCGATCTCCCCGAGGTCCGCGTCCACGAGACGGAATCGGTGCGGGCGGATCACGGCGTGGTCGAAGGCGAGCAGCGGTTCGGTGATGCGGTAGTGGATCAGCCCGGGTCGGAAGGCGTCGGGCTCACCGCTGATCAGGCCTCGTTCGGTGAGGTGGGACAGGATGTGCGGGACGTCGGTCGCCGGGCGGTCCAGCCGCTCGGCGATCTCGCCGGGCAGGGTGCGTCCGGTGGCGACGGCGGCCACGGTGGAGTGGCAGGCGGCGATGTCCCAGGTGTCCGTGGCACCGTCCAGCAGGTGTTCCGCCTTCCAGAACAGCGGCAGGCGCGGGTTGATCACGCTCCGGCAGATCCACGGGCCGAAGGCGTCGGGAGTGCCGGGAGGGTGGTCGCCCGCCGGGTCGAAGCGGAAGGCCGGGCTGCTTCCGACGACGGCGTGCATCCTGAGGGCGAGCGACCGGTCCGCGGTCCCCCACAGCTCCCTGGCCCGCCGGAAGTCCAGCGGCGCCACCTCCAGCACCTCGTCGATCCAGGTGGTGGAGGCGCTGAGCAGCCTCTTCATCACGGGGGTCGTGCTGCCGCAGAGCACGAGCCGGAGCGGGCGCGGGCTCGAGCGGCCCTGTCGCAGCGACCGGCACACCTCGCTGACGGCCGCGGGGAGGCCGGGGCTCTGGCGTACGAGCTCGGGCAGCCCGTCGAGGACGACCACCGTCGCCGGACCGCTGCCCGCCGTCGCGAGCGCGAGGAGCGCCTCGCTCCATCCCGCCCAGTGAGGCGGCCGTGCCAGCTGCGCGTGGTGCGCGTACTGCTCGGCGAGGGACCGCAGGGTTTCCGCCCGCGCGGCCTGCTGCCCGCCGAAGTAGAACCCGCCGGTGGCCCGGGCCAGCGCGCGCAGCAGGAACGACTTGCCGTGGCCGCGCGGGCCGGTGACGACACCGATCGCGGGGCCCGGGCGGGGGTCGCCCACGAACGCCACGAGCCGGTCCCACGCGGCCTCACGGTCGTACAGCCGCTCCGGCCGGCTCACCGGTGGCATGACTCCCACCGTGCTCTCCCCCTTCCAAGGCACCTGAGGTGCCGGGAGGACCGAGGACAAGGGCGAACGAGGGGTCTTCGCCCCGTATGTCCCACACTACGAGCCGGGAACGGGGAGGGTGAGGGCCCGGTCGGGCCCTCACCCTCCCCGTTCGGCCCCTCCCCGGACACCACCGTCCCTGGCCGGCAGTCGCTCCGGGACGCGGCACGGGATCGGAACGGCGCACGCCCCGACCCCGCAGGGGGGCATCGTCATGTGCAGAACCACTGAGGCCGCCGACCAGGCGGGCGGACACCGGGAGCGGAGCGGCCCCGGTCCTGAGTGACGCCAGGGGTTGGTATCACCGCAGTGGAGCGACTGATCCCGCATAGAGAGGAGAAGTATGGTGATCCCCGGTGCATTGACATCCCCTATATGCCGCGAAGGCGGAACGAATGAATCTGCGGCAGTACGAATACGCTCTCGCCGTGGCCGAGGAGGGCTCCATGACGGCGGCGGCCGAACGCCTGCGGGTCACTCAGCCGTCCCTGTCGCAGCAGATCGGCACCCTGGAAAAACTTCTCGGGGTGAAGCTGTTCACTCGCACGCCCTCCGGGGTCACGGTGACGGTGGCCGGGCGGGCTTTTCTCGCGGAGGCGGAGATCGCGACGACCGCGTCCCGACGGGCCGTCACGGCGGCCCGCGCCACCAGCGGGGAACTGGCGGGTGAAGTGATCATCGCTGTTCACATGGGCCTGGGGGCGCGGCAGCTTCCCGAGGCGCTGGGGCAGCTCCGCCATCGCCATCAGAAGCTGCAGGTGACGCTCCACGAGGAGCCCGACCCGGCGGACATGGAGCGACTCGCCCGCCAGGGCAGCCTCGACATGGTCCTCGTGCACCGCGTCCCTGCCGGTTGCGCATTCGACGTGCACACGCTCGGCGAGGAGTCCTACGTCGCCGTGCTGCCGGAAGGGCACCCGCTTCTCGCGGACGGCGCTGCCCTGCGCCTGGAGGATCTGGCGTCGGAGGGGTGGATCCGGTTCCGGCGCGCCAGTCTGCTCGACGACTATCTCACCCGCTTGCTCACCGACGCCGGCATCAGCCCGCACACGGTGGCCCGAGCGTCCCAGATCTCCACGGCGGTGCGGCTGGTGGCCCAGGGTCTCGGTGTCACCGTGGCCCCGGCTTCGGCCGTTCCCGAGGGCTTCGAGGAACTGGCCCGGCCACTCCTGCCGTCCTTGACCGAGCCCGTCCTCGTCGGCGTACGGCGCCATCCGAGTCCGGCGGAGACGGCCGTGCTCGACCACCTCAACCAGCAGAACTGGTCCGGCATGGACCTCCTCACCCGGCGCGCTTCCGACTGAGCGTTCCCTCGCTCCGTCACCTCGTCTCCCTCGCGGTTCGCGCCCCGTCCGCGCACGGCCCGGCCAGAGGCCTCGGCCGGCTCGCCGCCGCCGCTGTCTCGACGCGCACCCGGAGCTCCGACTCGGAGGCCGAGCGCACGCGCCACCGCGTCGTACGGTCGCAGATCGTTCACAGCCGAGGCATAGAGGTCATCAATACAGTTCATGCAGTGAGACTATTTTTCTCTATAGGCGATCCGTCCTATCGTGGCACACACCTCAGGGGAAGCCGCCGGAATCGGAGGACCGCAGGACAGCTGTTCCTTCCCGACGGTCGGCCATTCCTGGGGCGCCCATGGCGAAAGCGGGTTCGGCACAGCTCTGCTCCGAACGCCTCCGAACGCCACCTGTACCGACCGAAGGAGAAGGCCGTGCGCCTCACGAACAAGGTAGCCCTCGTCACGGGCGGGAGCGCGGGACTCGGGCTGGCGATCGCTCAGAGATTCGCCGCAGAGGGCGCCCACGTCTACATCACGGGACGGCGGAAGGAGGCGCTCGACGCAGCGACGGCTTCCATCGAGGGACGTGTCACCGCAGTTGTCGCGGATGCCACTGCATCGGCCGATATCGAGGAACTGGTCGAGGTCATCCGCCGGGAGAGCGGGCGACTCGATGTGCTTGTCGCGAATGCGGGCAGCATCGAGCGGGCGAACTTCGGGGACGTGACCGAGGAACACTTCGACCGCACATTTGATCTCAATGCCCGCGGCACGTTGTTCACGGTACAGAAGGCACTGCCGCTCCTGCAGACGGGATCGTCGATCATTCTGCTGGGTTCGATCACGGCGTTCAAGGGGGATCCGGGCGCGGGCGCTTACAGTGCGGCGAAGGCCGCCGTGCGCTCCTACGCGCGCACGTGGGCGGCAGAATTCGCCGACCGTGGGCTTCGGGTCAACGTGCTGAGTCCGGGGCCGATCGACACACTCATCATCGATGGACAGGCCGAGTACTTCGGGCAGGATCCAGCGACCCTCCGAGCCCGGATGAGCACCCTCGTCCCGATGGGCCGCCTCGGGCTCCCTGAGGAGATCGCACATGGTGCACTGTTTCTCGCCTCGGACGAGAGCAGCTTCATGACGGGCGCAGAGCTCTGTATCGACGGCGGTATGGCTCAGGTGTAGGCCACCCCCCACGGAGCCGGTGCACAGGCCGGGCCGCGCTCCCCGAACGCGTGCCGGTCACGGAGAAGAAACAGACACGGCTCGAGTTGCCCCGTCGACCGACCCACCGCAACCGATGCCGTCACCGCCCCGCCCCCGGCCGCCTCGCAGCAGCCAAATCCGAGCATTGCATGGCCATTTCACCTACGTTGTCACTCGTGCGCGAAACCTGGTGGCCACTCCCGGGAATCGACCTCACCTGGTGACTCAATTCCATATGAAGGTATCTGATGCGTTTTCTGGCCGTTCACGGCGGCTGCCATGGAGCATGGGCCTGGGATTTCGTGAAACCCGAAATGGTCAAGCTAGGCCACGAAATGGTGCCGGTGGAGCTCCCCGGCCACGGAAGCAGACTCCACGAAACAGCCACACTCGAATCCTATCGCGAGGCCGTCGTCGAACTCATGGAACCTGGCGACGTGCTCGTCGGACATTCATCGGGATGTGTGATCGCCGCCCTCGCTGCGAACGAGCGGCCGGATCTGGTTTCGCATCTCTGTCTGGTGGCGGGAATTCTGCCCGTCGAGGGGATGCCGCTTGCTTTCGAGAGAGAGACGGCGAACCCCGGAACCAGCGAGTCCGTGCCCGCCGGAAGCGGTACGACGCTGGAAACCTACATGCGGATGACCGAAGACAACCAGGCGTTCTACTTCGAACGCCCCGGCGCGGTTGCCGCATTCTACAACGACTGCCCCGAAGAGCTCATCGAATGGGTCTTCCCGAAACTCGTTCCGGAGCCGTTGGCACCTCTGGGGATACCCATATCGGTCCCGAATTTCTGGAAGCAGCACACCCTCTCACGCAGCTTCATCATGGGCTTGCAGGACACGACTTGTTTTCCCGCCCTGGCGCGCCTGCAGGCGAAGCGCCTGGGGGTGGTTCCCCTGGAGATCGACACAGGTCACTCCCCCTGGCTGAGCCGACCAGCAGAATTCGCGAGCCTCCTGGTCACGGCCACACAAACCGATCCGGTTGGGCCACTCGTCTCGACATCTCTGCACGCCGCGCCTGAACAGGCCGGCTGAGGACGACGGAAGCCCTGCCCGGCGCACGCGGTACGGGCCCACATCGTCACAGCGTGCACCTCAGCCTCGGTGCGCCGCATGAGGATCGCCCTGCGGACAGAGGAAGCAGAGAGAGGAGAAGTCCCCCGGGAACCGGTTCGCATGTCAAGTGTTTCCGAGGCGAACTCCGGTCTCGGGTCAGCCCGGGCACCGACGCGGTACCTCCTGCCACTGCGGTACCGACGTGCCGAGCCGCCGGGTTCGGAGGGGAAGGCTGTCCGGGAGAACCCGAAACGCCTTGTGACGGCCCAGCGGGCGCACCGCTCGAACGCCGCGGCGGTCGAGTGTGAGGACGGCGTCGGTGTCGTAGTCGGCGGTGAGGGTCACGTTCGCAGCGTCCGCCAAGTCCCGGTAGCGGGCACGCACGGACTGGGCGCCCCCCAGACGGTCCTTCGTGATCTTCGTGATCTCGGGGACGGCGACTCGGCCGCACCCGGCTCCGGATCTCGTGGACCACGCTGAGCGCGGCTTCACGACCGAGTCCCCGAGCGGCCACGTGATCGATCTCCGCGAGCAGCAGCGGCGACATCACGAGCAGGCCGGCCATCACGATCGCTCCGCTGAATACCTGATGCTCGTGGTGGGTGGAGTCGAGGGCCGCAAGCAGTCCGGACGTGTCCGCGATGACGATGATCACGCGCCGGCACCGGTCTCACGGCGCACGGCATCCGCCACAGCGTCACGCACCTCACCCCAGGAAGCTCAGTCGCACCTGCCGGTCCGCGTTGTCGATGTTCGTATCCATCAACCTCCGTCGAGGCAACCTCCACGCTACCCGATCGCTGGCTCCACGTGATGTGTCATCGAAAAGATGTCAACCTGAGCACGTCATGGAAAAGGCCAGGTCAGAGCCACCTCTCCAGCTCCCCCGCACAGCGTGAGTGCGTCCGGAGCATCAGACGAGCGTCACGGTCGACAGCTCATCCCGCCCACGCGGGCCAGACGAAGCTGGCACGACCCCAGTTTCCTCCGCAGGCTCCATTCCGCCCACTCCAGAGGCCGGCTGGCTCCTCGTGCGAGTGCACTCTGCGGCCGACGGTACGTACCGCGGCGCCGTCGGCCGCCGCAAGGCTCGGTGGTCGCGCGGAGCGCCTGGGTGTGCTGATGTGGGGGATGCGAGGGACTATCGGAGCATGCGTGGTGATGATCCACTGGCGCCGTCCGGAGAGCGGGACGGGCGGAGGCGCTCAGGGCAGGCCGCAGGCGGTGCCGTGCCGCCGGCCCGGTCCTCGGGCTCGTCGGCCCGGCGGCGGAGGGGACGGCCGTGAACGAGGAGCGTCTCCTCAGGCGGTACCAGGCGCTCATGGGAGCCGTGCCGCAGTCGGTGTGGGTGATGTCGCCCGGCGGTGTCGTCACCGTGTTGTCCGGAGGCGGGATCGCCGAGAAGCTGTGGGCTCCCGGCACTGATACCTCGTGGATGGATGCCGTGCATCCCAAGGACCGGGACTGGTTCCAGCGGGCGTGGCGCAGGGCCACGCAGCAGCGGTCCCCTCTCGATACGATCGTCAGGGTGCGGCTCGACGGTGCCGTCGACCGCTTCCGCCACGTCAAAATCATCGCTGCGCCCGTCGTCGACGAGGACGGTGAGGTGGAGTTTGTTGGAACGGCCACCGACGCGGAGGACCACTGGCGCGGCCGTATGCGGGAGAAGTTGCTGGCTCGTATGGCGGCGGTGCCCGCGGCCCGCGATCTTTCGGAGGCGTTTCTGACGACGGCCGCAGCCGTTGTGCCCGAGCTCGCTGACGCGGTGGCCATCTTCCGTCTCGTGGACGGCGTCGAGGCCGGTGTGCGGCCCGCCGACGCACCGGCCGCAACGTCGCCGGAGCGTGTGGGGATCGCCCCCGGGCTGCCTTCCCTGCCCCCGCTCGACGCCGACTTTGTGCTAGGTCCGGTCGCCCAGCGGGCGATCGAGAGCCAGGAGGCCAGCCTGCTGGCCTTCCCCCCTGACGGGCCTTCCGGGGACGGGCTCTCGGACGTTTCCGTGCGGTGGCTGCGGGAGGCCGGGGCGACCGGCGTGGCGTTGGTGCCCGTGGTGGTGGACGGCCGGACCGTCGCGCTGGCGACGATCGCGACCTGTCGGGGCAACCCGCCTCCGGACGAGGCCGACCTCTCGCTGCTGCGGGACCTCTTTCAGCAGATGAGCGGGCCGCTGCGCCGGACGATGGAGTTGCAGAGCATCCGTGGCAGGGCGCTTGCGCTGCAGCAGTCGTTCCTGGCGGCCCCGCCCTCCATCGACGGTCTCACGATCACCGCGCTCTACCATCCGGCGGACTCGGCGGCGGAGGTCGGCGGGGACTGGTACGACGCCGTCCGGCTCTCCGCCGACGCCCTCGCCCTGTCCATCGGCGATATCGCGGGGCACGACCTCGACGCGGCCATGGCGATGGCACGGGTCAACAGCATCCTGCGGGGACTCGCGTACGACAGCGGCCCGGCCGCCAGCCCTGCGGTCACCCTGAGCCGTCTCGACCGCATCGTGCAGGCGCTCGACAGCCCGGCGATGGTCACGGCGGTACACGCGGTCCTGCGCCGCCGGACACACGGCGGCTGGTACATCGCCCTGTCCAACGCCGGGCACCCGCCGCCCCTGCTGATCCCGGCGGACGCGCCGTCGCGGTATCTGCACGACCTCACAGCCCCGGACCCGCCCCTGTGCGTCACCGACAGCCTCACCCGCGCCACCCTCTACGCAGACCTGCTCGAGGGCGACACCCTGGTGTTCTACACCGACGGGCTGGTGGAGACGCCGGACACGGACATCGGCGACAACCTCCGAAGGCTGCGTGAACGCACCGACGCGCTGGCCCGCCGAAGCCCTCCGCTGCGCTCCCTGATCCGCGGCCTTCTCCCACCTCTTCACCACCGCCGAGACGACATCGCCATCATCGCCCTGCAAGCCCGCCCGGACTCGTGACGACCCTGACCGAGCACCTCATCGTTTGCACCCGGAACAGTGCCTCTATACCGTCGAGAAGGCCCGTCCCCAGACGAAAGAGGCTCTGTATGAACACGCCGAACGACCGTCAGGACGGACTGGCAACCACACGTGCCCACTCCGCCCGGGTGTACGACTACATCCTGGGCGGCAAAGACCACTACCCCGTGGATGCGGAAGCGGGCGACGCCATGGCCCGGCATTGGCCCGCCCTGCCCGTGCACATGCTGGAAAACCGCCGGTTCATGCACCGAGCCGCCCGCTTCCTGGCAGAGGAACGGGGCATCCGCCAGTTCCTCGACATCGGAACCGGCCTGCCGACGTCGCCGAACCTGCACGAGATCGTGCAGGAAGTGGCTCCGGAATCCCACGTGGTCTACGTCGACAACGACCCCATCGTCCTCGCTCACGCCCGCGCCCTCCTGCAGAGTTCACCCGAGGGCGCAACCGCCTACGTGGACGCGAACATGCACGACCCCGACGCCATCCTGGACAGCCCCGAGTTCCGGGAGCTGATCGACCTGAGCCGGCCCGTCGGCCTCATGGTGATCGGCATCATGCACTTCATCCTGCCGCCCGACGACCGGCGTCTGATCGCCAAGCTGCTGGATCCACTGCCGTCCGGCAGCTACCTGGCCATGACCATCGGCACCGCAGACTTCGCACCCGAGGAGGTCAACCAAGTCGCCCAGGAGTACCGCCAGCAAGGCATGCCCTTCGTACTGCGCGAACTCGCCACCGCCACCTCGCTCTTCGACGGCCTGGAACTGCAGGAGCCGGGGGTCACCCAGGTGCACTCCTGGCGCCCCGGCCCTGAACAGAACGGCATCAACGGCAGCGACATCGCCATGTACGGGGCAATCGCCAAAAAACCCTGAGCAGCCGCGACGTCGACCGGGTATGCATTCCGTCATCGCAGCCCGCCACGTCAGCGAGCCCGGGCACGTCGCACTCGGCATCACCGCCGCCGACGAGGAGAGCGCCTTGCGGCCTCATCGCGGAGCCCCATGGCGAGTTGTTCTCGAAGCGCGAGTTTCTTCGCCTCCTCCACGGCTGCCCGCCAGCGGGACTCACACTCCCGTCGTTTGTTGTGCTTCACGTCTTCCACCGCACGCTCTTCGATCTCCGCGAGGATCACACCCAGAGCCTGCTCAAGCGACCTGTTCTTCCGGTCACGCCAGCGTCCCGACCGCATGCCGTGGTGCGTGCGGGGGACCCGGTCCGGTCGCTGGTGTGCGAGCACCGCCGCGGACGGGGCTCCACGACACGCCGTTGTGACGCTCGTTTGACGCCCGCGCCCTGAAAGCCCGCCTGCAGAGCAGGCAAATCCTGTCTGACTTGCATTTTCTCTCACATCGACTATCGGTCACGTCGTTCCGATGACGCACTATGTGGAGTGTGTCGCCATCCTCGAACCGGCCGCGAAGGGATCCTGATCTGCAGTTTCGCGTGTGCGCTTGATGTGTGGTGTGGGTGTTACGGGCGATATCCTGACGCTGAAATGACGCTCGTTCTGATCATGCGTCACTTAAAGGTCGTTTCTCTTGGTGTGGAGGCGCCGGGCATCATGGTCGTCGACAGGAGCTCATGCCCGAGAGGACGCGTGAGGCAGGTGTTTGGAGGCGTAGGGACGGTCTTGACGGACCGGTGGCAGCGGCGTTGGCCCGACTGCCCGCCGGTTGCGTACAAGCTCCGCGGCCCCTACCGGGGTGTCTGCGTGCGCTTCCACAGCCTGCCGGAGTCAAAGCGATACGCAGAGGACGAAACCGAGTACGCCATTGTCCTGGGGCGGTACAACACCATCCTCGATGAGTTGTTTGCCGGTGGGGATGTGTACGTGATCACACCGGTCTGGACGACCGAAGCCGCGGTTCCACCGGTCAGGCCGGCACGGGTAGGCTCCGGATCTTATGAGTGCTATACGACCCTGGGGCCAAGCCAAGCTCACGGGCGGGCCGGTGGCTGCGTTCGTCGTTCTCGGTGACCTGCTTGTGTGTGCCGTGCTGCTCCTTGCGTCCATAGGGGTCGTCGGTACGGAGCCAACCACCCGAGCGGAGGAGACAGCTGCTTGGCAGTCCGCCGGGAAGCTGTACTTCGGCTGGCTGGTGGTAGGCGCGACGTCTTTCGCCGTGCTGCGCATGCCAAAAGCTCTGCTCGCGCACGTGTCGACGATGTTGCTCTCACCCATTGCCCTGTTCGTGCTGCTGGTCTCGTCTGGTCTCGGCTGATTCTGGACGTGCAACTGGAGGACCGACGTAGCAGGCTCCACGACTGTCGCCTTCGCGAGCTCCGTAAAAGGGCAATACGGGACCTCGTGAGCGCCCCGGGTGTGGCTCGGTCCCACAACCCCTTCCGGAGACGCACGAAGTCCCCCCGGAAAGGACAGGCCTGTTGCGGTGCATCAGGTACCCGAGGGGCGACTTCCGGCAAAAGGATGTTGTCCAAGCTCGGGGCTGCCGCAGGATGGTGACAGCGGAGTTCACGCAGCCGAAGCTGGTGGTGGGGTCACGATGATCTCGAACTCAACGGGGCTCAGACGGTCCAGGCGTCTCTGGCGCCCTCGTCGGTGTCGGCGCAGCCACGTCGACAGCATGATCGGGTGGACGCCGAAGCCGGCGGCGATCTGTTCCAGCGTGACGCCGCGCTCACGGTTGCGCGCGACCCGCACGACGTCCTCGCGGAACTCCTTCAAGCCGATTCGGTGGGCGCGGGAGACGTGACCGTGGAGCTGGGGCCCAGCGCCGGGTCCTTCCCCGCCGGTGGCGCGGTTCTCACCTGCGCCGACGGCCAGTGCGGCCCATTCCGCCGATGCCGCCTGTGCCGATGACATGCATCGTCCGGCCGCACTTCTGCCCGGACTCGGCCACGCCCCCGATCGCCGCGCCCACATGACGAGGCACACGGGCGGGCGCAGCGCCGGGCCCCCGTCTTCTTGCACTTCGCTGCGGAGCATGCCCACGGTGCGGAATGATGGTGATCATGGCTCAGCTCGAAGCGCGCGAAGTACCGCTGCACAAAGTCTTCTGCAGTGACTACGACTTCAGGATCCCGGACTACCAACGTCCGTACGCATGGCAGCCCGAGCAGGCTCAGCAACTCCTCGCGGACCTTGAGGAAGCCCTCCTGAGGGGCGACGGAGAACCCTATTTTCTCGGCTCACTGGTGCTCGTCAAGGACAGTCGCACCGCCGGGGCAGACGTCATCGACGGTCAGCAGCGTCTGACCACCTTGACCACCCTGCTGGCTGTTCTGCGTGATCTGGCTCAGCAGGCCGACGTGGTGACCAATCTGATCGCCATGATCTCCGAGCCGGGCAACACGGTTCTTGGGTTGAAGGCCAAACCCCGGCTCACTCTGCGCCCCAGAGACGCCGACTTCTTCCACCAGCACATCCAGACCGCCGGTTCCATCGAGACGCTTCTGGACCTGAACCCGCACAACCTCAAGACGGACGCGCAGAGGGCTGTTCAGGCGAACGCGCGGGCGCTGCATACCACTCTGGCCTCCTGGAGCGACGAGCAGCGCCTCTCGTTGTGCAAGCTGATGGGAGTCCAGACCTTCCTCGTCGCGGTGAGCACTCCCGATCTGGACAGTGCTCACCGGATCTTCAGCGTCATGAACTCCCGGGGGCTGGACCTGTCACCTGCCGACATCTTCAAGGCTCAGATCATCGGAGAGATCGACGAGGAGGTATCGGAGATCTACGCCAGGCGGTGGGAGGACGCGGAGGAGAGCCTTGGCCGCGAGGACTTCTCCGACCTCTTCCTCCACATCCGCATGATCTTCTCCGGCGAACGGGCGCGGCAGGAACTCCTCAAGGAGTTCCAGAGCCAGGTGCTGGTCCACTACAAGGGCGGACGGGCAGAGGAGTTCGTGAACCAGGTACTCGTTCCCTACGCCGAGGCGTCCGCGGTGATCCGGGACAGAGCGTACGCGGCCGGAAGCGGTTCGGACCAGGTCAACCTGTGGTTCCGCAGACTGCTGCAGCTCGACAACAACGACTGGTGGCCCGCCGCGCTCTGGGCGCTCCGGTCCCACGGAGACGATCCGTTGTGGCTGGGGGCCTTCCTCCGGCTGCTGGAGCGTCTCGCTGCGAGCATGTTCGTCCGACGCGTCTACACCACTCCACGCGTATTCCGATTTGCCGATCTCCTCACGGAACTGAACACCGGCAAAGGCCTCGAAGCGCCGGCCCTCCAGCTGACGGAGACCGAGCGGGCCGAGACACTGCGCCGGCTCGACGGCGAGGTCTACCACGAGTTGCGAACACGCCGGTTCATCCTGCTTCGGCTCGACGAGCTAGTCGCCGAGGACGACATCGTGGCCACCTACGACGCCCCGCGTATCACGGTCGAGCACGTGCTTCCCCAGAACCCCGGTCCGGAATCGCAGTGGCGCGCGGACTTCACCGCAGACCAACGCACCCTGTGGACACACCGGCTGGCCAACCTGGTGCTGCTCAGCCGTGCGAAGAACTCACAGGTGCAGAACCTCGACTTCACCGCCAAGAAGGAGCGCTACCTCAAGCGGGGCGTCGTCACCTTCCCCCTCACCACGCAGGTTCTGGGGCAGGAGACATGGACACCGGAGCACCTGGAGAAGCGCCAGTCGGAACTCCTCGGGCTGCTGGCGGAGGAGTGGCGCCTGTAAGTCACGAAGCGCGTCGTTGGGGCGGGGGCTCGACCGGCCGGCACAACGGCCGATCTCTGTGCACGGAGGCCGTCCGCCAGGGCCCGGGCGGCGTTTCCCTGCAGGTCCAGGGCGTCCAGCAGGGGCTGGACGTTCATCAGGCGGTAGCAGATCCACTCAAAGGCTCGTGAACCGCCTTCTGAGAAGCGACCGCCTGTGGGGAGCCTCGCGCGTACGACACGACACCGAACCGGCGTGCCATTAGGCGCTCGGCGCATGCGCCGCAGTTGCCTAAGTCGCTGACTCGACTCCACCAAACTCCGTTAAGACAACCCCAGGCTGTTCTGCCCTGCCACGTCGAACGTCTGTCGACATCGTTCTCGCCGACGGTGTCAACACGAACGGTCAGACATCTGTGCCCGGCGACGATGACAGCAGTGGCGACCTCTTCGGCGGCCGCCTCATGCGAGCGAAATCCCGTGCCGATGTCACGGCCGTCGACCGCGAGACGCGCGCGGACCGCGGCACCGATGCCCCTGCTACGGCTCGGAACGATGGTGCTGGAAGCCGCATGTGAAACTGCGGAGTGTCGCATTGATCGATTGTCTTCATCAGGTCCTTGGCAGAGGCAGGTCGGTGTCCTCCACTCCCCTCGCAGCCTCGTCGCCGATCGTTGCGGCAAGGGTCGTCTCGGTCACACCTCCTTCCTGTGGGCCGCCGGCATCTCCCGGAGGATGTCGGCGACCGTGCGGGCGCCGGGCGCTCCCGGCTCGATGAGCGTGTAGTGACCGGTGCCCGCTAGTGCGATCGTTCGCAGGTCGTGGTGCACGGCCGCGTAGTCGCTGAACTGGGTGAGCGGCACTTCCTCGTCAGCGGCGCCGTGCAGGAGCACGGTGGGCACTCCGGTCGTGCCCGCCTCGCGCAGCAGCGTGAGTGGGTCGACCGCGTTCATTCGCTCCGTGAACAAGGCTTCCCCGCCGAGGAGCTGCACGGCGGCGCCGTTGCTCAGGTCGTCGTGCCGGGTCGCGGCCAAGTCGGTCAGCGGGGCGAGCGCCAGGACGCTCGTCGGCAGGTCGAGGGTGGTGTGCCAACGCGAGTCGGCGGGTAGCAGCCCCCGAGCCGCGCACCACAGGGCGAGGTGGCCGCCGGAGCAGTGGCCGGCGAGGACGTATGGGCGTCCTTGAGGCAGGGTGTCCACGATCCGCGCGACGTCGTCGAACGTCTCCGGGTAGCCACCCGCGCCACCTGACCTGCGGAATCCGGGGAGCAAGACGTCGAAGCCCTGCTGGGAGAGGTAGGCCGCGAACGGGGTGAGGTGCATCCGGTCGTAGCGCCAGTACCCGCCGTGCAGGAGGATCACCAGCGGGGCGTCGGGATCGTCGGACGGCCACGCGTCGTAGACCTGATGGGGGTGATCCCCGTATCGGCCGTGCGACGGTGCCAGAACCGGTTTCAGGCTCAGGACCCGTCGCTCCTCCTCGGCCGCGAATGCGGAGATCGTCCTCTCGGTCCTCGCCGTCTCAGAGTTCACTGCGCACCGTCCATAGTTCAGGGAAGACCGGGCGAGACGCGCGCCGCTCCAGCCAGGCCAGGCCGGCTGAGCCGGCGCTGCCGGGTTTGGCTCCCATGGCACGGCGTACGACCATGACGTGGTCGAAGCGCCAGCGCTCCACCAGTTCGGCTATGTCGGTGAGTTGCTCACCCAAGGCCTGCAGCTCGTGGCGGGGTGTGGCGTAGATCTCGCGCCACGCCTCGACCACCCCCGGATCCGCAGCATACGGGGCGGTCAGGTCCCGCTCCACGGCCTTTTCCGGGACGGGCAGTCCTCGCCGGCGCAGAAAGCGCAGTACCTCGTCGTAGAGGGACGTCGCGCGATACGTCTCAGTCAGCGCCTCGTGGACGGAGGAGTCGCCACGGTGGTTGTTCAGGAGGCCTGCGTTCTTCTGACCGAGGAGAAACTCCATGTGCCGGTACATGGCCGACTGGAAACCCGATGCCCTGCCGAACGCCTCACGGAATGAGTTGAACTGCGTGGGGGTCAGCGCGGCGATGGGCTTCCAGGAGGCGTTGAGTGCGGTCAGGGCGCGGCCGCTGCGGATGATTGCGTCCGTCGCGGCGTCGAGGTTGTCCTTGGCGAACGCTTCCCGGGCCGCCTGCCACTCGTGCACCACGAGCGTGAACCACAGTTCCATCACCTGCGTGGTGACCAGGAATCCCATCTCATCCGCCGCCTCCGTCAGCGGCTGTTGGAGCGCGTTCAGCACGGACGCGTGCACGTATTCGTCGTAGGGGCTCGGACCCTGAAAGGGCCGGGTCAAGGTCGAGTCCGCGGCCGGCTCGGCGACGGCGGACGTGCTGTCGGTCATGGCACTCCTTATACGGCGGTGCGGCGGTGCGGCGGTGCGGCTGAGCAGCGGTGCGTGGGTGCGGCGGTTCGGTGGACGGGCCGCAGTCTCAGACGCCGATATGGACGCCGCCCGAGGCGTCCATCCACTGGCCGGTCACCCAGCGGGCGTCGTCGCTCGCCACGAACGACACGACGTCGGCGATGTCCGCAGGCCGGCCGAGGCGGCCGAAGACGGAGGCATCCGAGTAGCGCTGCCGGATCTCCGGGATGCTGAGGGTGGGGTTGATCTCCGTCTCGGTGAAGCCGGGCGCGACGCTGTTCACCGTGATGCCGCGCGGGCCCAGCTCCGTGGCGAGGCTGAGGGTGAGATAGTCCAAGGCGGCCTTGGTCATGGTGTAGGCGACGATCGCGGGGAAGCCGACCCGGGTGGCCACGGAGGAGACGTTCACGATCCGGCCGCCGTCGCGTAGCCGGTCGAGACCGCGCTGGACGATGAAGAAGGGGGCCTTCGTGTTGATCGCGAAAACCCGGTCGTAGTCTTCCTCGGTCACGTGCGCGATGGTACGCGGAACGGTGATCCCGGCATTGTTGACAAGAATGTCCAGACCCGTATCCATGCCGGTTCCGGCTTCCTGCGAGGCCAGAGCGCGGTCGAAGGCCTCCCACAGAGTGGCGGCGTCACGGTCCACGCCCAGCTCGGCCCGGACGGCGAACGCACGGCCGCCCTCGGCACCGATCTCCTTGACCGTCCGCTCGGCCGCCGCTTGGTCGTGTCCGTAGTGGATCGCGACCAGGGCGCCCTCGCGAGCCAGGCGTCGGCTGATCGCCCGGCCGATGCCACGACTGCCGCCGGTGACCAGCGCGGTCTTGCCCTCGTGCCTCATGTCGGTGGTCAACTTCGTCTCCTGTCACGCACGGGTGTGTCGGGTACCGGAGCGGTCACGCGTCGAAGTCGAGCGTGACTTCGGCGGTGAGCGGCCGGGCGCGGCAGACGAGTGTGTAGCCCGCCGCCAGTTCTTCGGTATCGAGGGCGTATTGGCCGCCGCCGAGGTCCACCTCGCCGGTCAGGATCTTGGCGCGGCACGTGCCGCACACGCCTTCGCGGCAGGCGTACGGCACGTCGGGGTACGCCCGCAGCAGCGCGTCGAGGAGAACGTTCTCGCGCGGCTCCCCGGTGACGACGGTCCGGCGTCCGCCGAAGAGAGCGGTGATCCGGGTGGGCCGGGCGTCGGCCGGCGGCGTCAGGGGAGGCATCCCCTGCGCCGGGTTCTGCCGCGTCCCGGAGGCTGAGGTGAACGTCTCCGAGCGGACCGCAGCCGGATCGGCGCCCTGCGCCAGCAGCGTGTGTCCTACCTCCGTGACCAGCCCTTCCGGACCGCACAGCGCGAACGTCGTGCCAGGGCCGGGACTGGCATCCAGCGCGGCAAGCAGCCGTGGCAGCTTGGCGGTGTCGACGCGCCCGCTGACCAATTCGCTGCCGCGGTCCTCTCGGGTGAGGACGTGCAGCGCGGTGAACCGGTCGACGAACGCGTCCTTCAGCTCGGCGAGCTCGTCCGCCAGTAGGGCTTTCGCAGCCGTGGGGACCGCGTGGATCAGCGAGACCCGGCAGGTGGGGTCTTCGCGCAGCACCGCCGCCGCCATCGTGATCAGCGGGGTGATGCCGGAGCCGCCCGCAATGAGCACGTGGTGCGCGCCGGGCAGGGCCGGCAGAGCGAAGGTGCCGCCTGGCGGGGCGAGTTCGAGGGTGTCGCCGGTGGCCAGGATGGTCGTGGCATACGCGCCGAAGCCGTTGGGGGCGCCCCGCTTGATGACCAGTCGGAAGGCGTCCGGGTCGCCGGGCGGCAGGCACACCGAGTAGCTGCGGCGCAGTTCGCACCCGGCGCGGCGGTGCCGGACGACGACGTGTTCGCCGGGCCGGTGGGCGAAGGTGTCCCGCAGGTCGTCGGGGACGTGCAGGGTGACCGCGACCGCTTCCTCGGTCAGCCGAAGCACGTCGGTGACGGTCAGCCGGTGCCAGCTCGTTCCCCGGGTCCGCACTACCCGGGGGTCGGAAGCCCCGGCGTCCGTGTCCGAAGTGCCGTCCGAGGTGGCGAAGGTGTCCAAGAGGGGCCTCACACTGCGCTCATGTACGGGAACATCTCCCGGCAGGCCGTGCACCGCAGCATCGACTGGCAGCGGGTCGCGCCGAAGGAGCTGTGCGGCCGGGTGGCCCGCGATCCGCAGTGCGGGCAGGGCACGCTGCCCAGTGCGACCAGGACGGGACCGCCTGGCTCGTTGGAGGACACGGGCGGCGCGATGCCGTGCGCCGCCAGCTTCTGCCGCCCGGCCGGGGTGATGCGCTCCGCCGTCCACGGCGGTGAGAGCACCTGCCGTACACGCCCGTCGGTGTGGCCGCAGGCAGTGAGGATCTCTTCGACGGCGGAGGTGATGGAGGGCAGGGCTGGGCAGCCCAGGAACGTCGGGGTGATCTGCACCTCCAGCACTCCGTCCGCGTCCGGCGCCACGGAGTGGACGACGCCGAGGTCGCCGAGGCCGACCATCGGCAGCTCAGGGTCGGGCACGGCCTCGATCCGGAGCCGGACCTCCTCGGTGGAGCAGCGATAGGTGCTCACCACGTGCCTCCCGGGAACTGGCGCCGCACCGACTGCAGTTCGGCGATGAGCAGTCCGAATTCCTCGAGGTGCAGGCCGGTGCGGCCGCCGCGGGCCTGCCAGCGGGGCGTCGGAACGGTGAGTCCGGCGCGAGCGACTACCTCGCCGACCCCCCGCTCCCACAACGGGCTCAACGGGGCCGACGAGGGCACCGCTCCGGCGGCGACGAGGCGGGACACCAGGTCGTCCTCGTCGAAGAGTTCGGCGGTGTAGGGCCACACCCGGTCCAGACCCGCCTGCATGCGCCGGGCGCTCTCCGGGGTGCCGAGGCCGAGGCGCCGCGTCCAGCCGTCGGCGTGCCGCCGATGGAAGGCGAGCTCCGTCGCGGCCCGCGCCCCGAACCCGGCGAGGTCGGGGTCCGGGCTGTCGGCCAGCGCCTCGTAGTACAGGACCGCGTAGTGGGTGTAGACGAGCTGACGGGCGACGGTCACCGCGAAGTCCCCGTTCGGCAGCTCCGTCAGAAGAGCGTTGGTGAACTCGCGATCCGCGCGGGCGAAGGCGTAGTCGTCTTCGGTGCGGTCGGTCCCGTCGAGCCCGCCGACCCGGGTGTACAAGGTCCGGGCGTGGCCGACCAGGTCGAGGGCGATGTTTGACAGCGCCAGGTCCTCCTCGATCGTCGGCGCCCGTGTGATCCACTGGCACAGCCGCTGACCGAGGATGAGCGCGTCGTCGCCGAGGCGCAGCAGATGCGCGGCGAGATCGGGATCCGGGCCGGTGCGGGCGGTCTCCGTGGCCGTGTCACTGGTCGTGGTCACCGTCGGGCCCCTTCTCGTTCGGCCCGGTCAGCGGGGCGTACTGCTCCGGGTATCGGTACGGCTTGTGGCGGGCGTTGCCGAAGTAGGGGTCGTGCTCAGCCGGAGACACCGCGTGCACAGCATCCGAGCGGACCACCCACAGGGACAGCGGGTCGCCCCGGCGGACGTAGAGGTCACGGGCGCGGCCGAGGGCCATGTCCGCGTCGTCCGCGCGGACCGATCCCATGTGCTGGTGCGACAGCCCCCGGCGGAGTCGCAGGAAGACCTCCCAGGACGCGGGCGCGCCCTCCCGCTCCGTGCTCGTACCTACGCGTGTGCTGCTCATGCGGGCTCCTCCGTGAAGCCGTCGGCATCCTCCCGCGCGGCGTACGCGGCCGACGCCTCCCGCACCCACGCGCCGTCCTCGTGCGCTGCGCGCCGATGCGTGATCCGCTGCCGGGCCCAGTGCGTGTCGTCACCGAGCGCGTCGCGGTAGGTCTGCCAGTCCACCGGGGAAAAGTCGTAGTGACCGCGCTCCTCGTTCCAGCGGATCGCCGAGTCCGGCAAGGTCAGCCCGAGCCGCTCGGCCTGCGGAACGACGCTGTCGACGAAGCGCCCGCGCAGTTCGTCGTTCGTGTGACGCTTGATGCCCCAGGCGATGGCTCGGCGGGAGACGGCGGCGCCGAGCGCGGCGGTGCGGGCGTCGGCCCCGCCGACCTCGGTATCCGGTGGGCCGAACATCAGCGCCACGGCCGGCAGCCACCAGCGGTCCACCGCGTCCTGCGCCATTCGCTTCTGCTCCGGCGTCCCCTCGCACAGCGCGCGCATCAGGTCGTATCCCTGCCGTACGTGGAAGGCCTCCTCCTGGCAGACGCGGCGCATTGCGCGAGCGTACGGGCCGTAAGAAGTCCGGCACAGGGGAGCCTGGTTGATGACGGCGGCGCCGTCCGTCAGCCAGGCTATGGCGCCGGTGTCCGCCCAGGTCAGAGCCGGGTGGTTGAAGGTCGCCGCGAAACGCTGCTGACCCCGGTGGAGTGCGTCCAGGAGTTCGGCGCGGTCCGCACCGAGGGTCTCGGCCGAGGAGTACAGGTACAGGCCGTGGCCCGCCTCGTCCTGCACCTTGGCGATCAGCACCGACTTGCGGTGCAGGGACGGAGCCCGGGTCAGCCAGGCACCCTCCGGCTGCATGCCGATGATCTCTGAGTGGGCGTGCTGGGCGATCTGGCGAAGCAGCATCCGACGGTAGCCGTCGGGCATCCAGTCACGCGGCTCGATCGTCTCACCGGCGGCGATGAGGGCGTCGAAGTGCGCGAGCAACTCGTCCTGGGAGACCGGCGGCTCGCCCTGGGAATCAGCGTGCTGCGGTGCGACGGCCTCTGAGGTCTGCGGCGTGCTCATACCGGACCGCCCGCGACACCCCGGGCGTCTGCAGCCTCCGGGCCGCCCGAGACTCCCGTACCGCTTGGCACCTCGCTGCCGGCCCGCGCCGCCGCCCCGGGCCGACAGCCGGCCGGACCCCGTACGCACTGCTTGGGCACTCGCATCACTCCTTTCAGCGTCGACACCGCCCCAGGGGCGGCCAGAGGCCGCCACACGTCACCACGGACCACGAGCGGGGTCGCGTGGCGGAACCTCCGCCATGAGAGAGGACGGGAGGGGGGCCCGCTATCCCCACCCGCACCCAACGGCCACGTGACAAAGATCACGCCCTGACCGAGGGAGTGTGACGCGCCCCGCGCCCCTCTGCTTCAGGTGACACATCAGGCCCGCAGAGCGGCAGGCGTGCCGCAGCGAAAGGGGATCTCATGAGCACCATCAGGGAGTTGCTGGTCGAACTCACCGGTACCGCCGAGTACGCCGACCCCGGCGCCATCGGTGACGAGGCCGATCTCGCCGCGAGCGGGATCGACTCCGGTGACCTGGTGCGTCTCGTCCTGCTCGTCGAGCAGCGGCTCGGGGTCGAGATCAGCGCCGAGGACATGGAGGAGCTGCGTTCGATCGACGACTACGAGCGGTTCGTGGCCGGGCGGTCCGCCGCCGGTGCCACCGGCGGTGTGTGATGTGGCTGACCCAGCTGCTCGAACGCAACCGCCAGTGCTTCCCGGACCGGACCGCGCTGGTCGACGAGAGGCGCAGCGTCACCTGGGCCGAGTTCCACGACCGTACCGCCGAACTCGGTCGAGGTCTGGCGGAGCTGGGGATCGAGCACGGTGACCGGGTCGCCGTGCTTTCCAAGGACCGGATCGAGGTCTTGGAGAGCTACTTCGCGCTCGCCCGGCTCGGCGCACTCTTCGTGCCCCTGAACCACAGCCTGACCGAACCCGAGGTGGCCGGGATCGTCGAGCGGGTCGGCGCGGCCGCCGTCATCGGCGAGTCGGAACTGCTCGACCGGCACACGACGCTCTCGGCATCGGTGCGGTTCCGGCTGGCCCTCGACAAGCCCGAGTTCGAGGCGCTCGGCACGCTCGCGACGGAGCCGGAGCTGCCCGCCGTGGCCGACAGCGACCCGATCGCCGTGCTGCACACCTCGGCCACCACTGGGCAGGCCAAGGGGGTCACCGTCGACTCCGGCTCGTTCCGGGCCATCGCGCTCGGCTGGCTGGTCATGGCCCGCCCCACCGACGACATCGTCATGGTCAACTGCTGCCCGCTGTACCACGGCAGCATGGTCGTCTCCCTGACCTACCTGGCCGCCGGTGCCACGGTGGTGCTGATGCCGGGCTTCACCCCGCAGCGCGCCCTCGCTGCGGTGGAACGGCACAGCGCCACGCACATGTGGCTGGTCCCGCAGATGTTGCGTTTCATGCTCCAGGCGAAGGGTTCGCACAGAACGGGCCTGTCGTCATTGCGGGAAATCCTCTACGGTGCCGCCCCGATGCCCCTCGACGTGTACGCGGAGGCGGTGGAGCGGCTCGGCTGCGGTTTCCGCCAGGTCTACGGCATGACCGAGGTCGGTGGTCCGTTCGTCACCCTCGGCCCCGACGAGCACCCCGCCCCCGGCGATGTCACCGCGCGCATCCCCTGCGGCCGCGTGGTGCCCGGCATGTCCGCCCGCGCGGTGGACGCGGCCGGACGGGAACTGCCACGCGGACAGATCGGCGAGATGGTCGTGCGCGGGCCCGGCCTCATGCAGGGGTACTGGAACGATCCGGCGGCCACCGAGGAGATCTACCTCGACGGCTGGGTCAAGACCGGTGACCTCGGCCTCATGGACGAGGAGGGCCGCATCCACCTCGTGGACCGCAGCAAGGACCTGATCATCCGGGCCGGGCAGAACGTCTATCCCTCGGAGATCGAAAGCGCCCTGATGACCCATCCGGCCGTCCGCGACGCCGCGGTCGTCGGTGTGCCCGACGAGGACTACGGCGAGGTACCGCTGGCATACGTCGTGGTGGAGAGCGGAACCGGTACGCCAGAACTACTGCGCCACACAGCCGGGTTACTCGCGCCCTACAAGCGGCCGCGCCACATCGAGTTCATCGAGCGGGTGCCGCGCAACCCCGCCGGGAAGATCATAAAGAAGCTGCTGCGGGCCTGAGGCCGTGGCCGCGCAACCCCGTCCGGATGCACGTACGCGGCCCCAGCTCATCGCTGAGCTCGACCGGCTGCGGCCCCTGTGCGCGGCGGCCGGTCTCGGTATCGGCGTCGCCCTCAACACGGATCCGCTGGCGGTGGCCGCCGGGCCCGCCGAGGAGGCTGCCGCTGCGGAGATGCCGACGCACCGACGCCGCGAGTTCCTTGCGGGGCGACTGGCCGCCCGGCGTGCCCTGCGCGCGGTGGGGCTCGACTGCGGTCAGATTCCGCGGGCGGGCCGCCTGCCGCTGTTCCCGCCCGGACGGGCGGCGTCGATCTCGCACAGCGCGGGCGTCGCGGTCGCGGTCGCCCGCGCGCCGGGCAGGGACACCCCGCTCGGCTGCGACGTGGAGCTGCGGCCGCTGCCCGAGGGCGCGGCACGGCTGGTACTCCGTGCGGACGAGGAGGCGCTGCTACGGGCCGGCGCATGGTCGGTGACGGCGCTGTTCTCGGCGAAGGAGGCCGCGTGGAAGGCGCTACTCGGCTCCGGCGGGACGGGGGCGAGAGGTCTGCGCGACCTGCGGGCCGAGTCGTGCGGCGATGCTCTGCGCGTCGCGCTTCGCACGGCCCCGAACCGCACCGTGCACGTCCGCGTGATCCCGGTCGGGCCGGGCGTCTTCAGCTGCGTACTGAAGTGATCGCGGCCACCACCCGGCAGTGCCGGGTGGTGGCGGGGCGCGGGTGACGCCCCGGGCGGCGGGTCACCCCACCGGTCACCGCGCCCCGACCAGCACCGCCATGTTCCCCGCCGGATGCCGGTTCTCGTAGATGAGCTGGTGGGCCAGGCCTATCTCGTCGAAGGCGAACGTGCGGGACAGACACGGGTCGACGACGCCCTGGTCGATGAGCCGGGTGATCTCGCGGGCCTCGCGGGCGCTCGCGACATGGGAGCCCTGGAGGCGCTTCTGCCGCATCCACAGGAAGCGCAGGTCCACGTCGCCGTTGTAGCCGGTGGTACCGCCGCAGATGACGACCATGCCCCCGTTCTCGCACATGTACATGGAGGTGGGAACGGTGTCGGCGCCCGAGTGTTCGAGGACGATGCGCGGGGCCCGGCGCTCGCCGAGCACCTCCCAGAAGCGTCGCCCGAACGCGCGCGCCCCCTTCAGCCAACGGCCCATCGCCTCCTCGTCGGAGGTGTCGGGAAGCCGGCCCCAGTGATCGAACTCGCGTCGGTCGATCCAGCCCTTGGCGCCGAGCTTCACGCAGTACTCGCCGCGCTCCCTGCTGGAGACGACCGCGACCGGGATGCCGCCGACATGCTTCACGAGCTGGATGGCGATGCAGCCGAGGCCACCCGCGCCGCCCCAGACGAGAACGGCGTCGCCGGGCCTGACCGTGTGCGGATCCCAGCCGAAGAGCTGGCGGTAGGCGGTCGCGGCGGTGGCCATGTAGCAGGCGGACGCGGCCCAGGACAGCTGCTTGGGCTTGGGGTGCAGCATGTAGTCGTCGACGACCGCGAACTGGGCGAAGGAGCCGTAGTTCTCCTCGTACCCCCACACGCGCTGCGAGGTGGAGACCGCAGGGTCGGCGCCGAGGCGGATGTCCTCGGCGGCCTCGTTCCACCGGCTGGCGAGGACAACGACCTCGTCGCCGAGGCGCACGCTCCGGACATCCTCACCGACGGCCCACACCACGCCTGACAGGTCGGACCCGCCGATGTGGAAGTCCTCGGTGCCACCGGCCTTCTGGCGTGCGGCGATGACATCGAGCGGTTCACCGAGCGCCGCCCATACGTTGTTGTAGTTGACGCCGGCCGCCATCACCTTGACGAGCACCTGCCCTCGGCCGACGGGCGGGACGTCGACGACCTCGGTGCGGAAGGCGTCGATGGGCTGCCCGTAGCGCTCCTGGCGGATGAGGGAGGCATGCATCTGTTTGGGTGCGGTGCCGAGAGGCGGGGCGGCGCCGAGTTCGTACAGGTTCTGGGTCGCGTGCACAGGAGGCCCTTCGTAACGGGTGCGGGTGACGGGGCGGAGTGAAGAAGCAAGAGTTCAGGCGATGCCAGCCGGCCGCAGCGCCTTGGCGACGACCGCGCCGATCCGAGCGATGGGGCCGGGCTCGGTCATCTCGTAGTGGCCGCAGGGCACCCGGTGGTCGTTCAGCGCGCCGTCGACGTGGGAGCGCCAGGCTTCGGCCTTGCCTGGCATGACCGCGAGGTCCCCGGTCCCGTCCGTCTCCTCCTCGGCGCTGAAGAACAGCACGTCCCCCCGGTAGACGCCGGGGGCGAACTGCGGAGCGACGCGCAGGTTGTTGCGCATGACCTCGGCGACGGCGGCAGCCTCGGCGCGGGTGACCGGGGAACTCGCCCGGTCGGCCGTGACCGCCGCGTCGATGAGGTCGAGGACGGCATCGACGTCCGGCAGGTCCGCGCCCGGCTCGACGGGCAGCCCCGCCACCCGCGTCAGGAGGGCAGCCACCTGCCGTTCGGCGGCATCCGGGTCGTGGGCAGTTCCGTGTGGCTGGGGCGCGTCGAGCATCGCGAGCAGCTCCACCCGCTCCCCCTGCTCCTGCAGTGCACAGGCCATCGCATGGACGACAAATCCACCGTAGGACCAGCCGAGCAGCCGGTACGGGCCGTCCGGTTGCACCTCGCGGAGGAGGCCGACGTAGTGGGCGACCATGGCCGCGGCGTCCGGCGCCGGTGGGCGGGTGCCATCGAGCCCGGCGGCCTGGATGCCGTACACGGGCTGCTCGCCGCCCAGGTGGGGCAGCAGCCCCGTGTAGCGCCAGGAGACGCCCGCGCCGGGGTGGACGCAGAACAGCGGCGCGTCGCTTCCCTCCGTGCGCAGCGGCAGGAGTGGACTCAGCGCGGCCGCCCCGGGGCGCGCTGAGTCAGCGCCGGTGCCGGCGGCGGCCGTGAGGACCCCCGTCACCGTGGGTGCGGCAAGCAGAGTCGCAGCGGGCACGTCGAGCACCCCGGCGATGCGGAGCCGGCCGGCGAGGAGGACGGCGCGCATCGAGTCGCCGCCGAGGTCGAAGAAGTTGTCATTGACACCGATCCCGCCGATGCCGAGGGTCTCCTCCCACAACCGGGTCACGGCCTCCTCGCGGTCGGTGCGCGGCGGCACGTACCCGTTCGTCAGGCGGGGGCGCGGCGCCAGACCCGTACTCGCCGCCGCAGCGGAGGTGTCCGTCGCGTCCGGGTCCGTACGGGCGCCAGGGGCGTCGATCCAGTGGCGGCGCCGTTCGAAGGCGTACGGGGGCAGGGGTACGCGCCCGGGGGCTCCCGGGACCGGTGGCAGCGCGCCGTCCACGCCCGCGCTCCACAGGCGGCCGAGCGCCTCGGTGAGGACGAAGCCGTCCGGGGCGTCGGCCTTGGCGTGGCGCATGGTCGTCACCGTGACCGGGGTGTGCTCGGCGAGCTGGGCGGCGGCGAGCTTGGTCAAGGTGTCGCCGGGACCGATCTCCACGAGGACCGGGGCCATGCGCTCCCACAGGGACGCGACGCCGTCGGTGAAGCGGACGGTACGGCGCGTGTGGTCGAGCCAGTGCTCGACCGAGGTGGCCTCCGCGTCGGTGACCCAGGTACCGGTGACGTTGGTGACGTACGGGATGCGCGGCGGGCGCAGGGTGAGGGTGCGCAGGTGGCTCTCGAACGTGCCCAGGACCGGATCCAGGACGTGGGAGTGGGCCGCGGCGGGGATGCGCACCCGCCGGAACGGGATTTCCCTGCGGGTCAGTTCGGCCTCGAAGCGGGCGACCGCGTCGGCCTGCCCGGCGACGGTGCAGGCGGCGGGCCCGTTGACCGCGGCGAGGGACAGTTCGTCGTCGAGGAGCGGCAGCAGTTCTTCGGCCGGCGCCGCGACGCCGACCGTCGCCCCGCCCGCCGAGGCGATGAGCCGGACCCGCTCGGTGACCAGGGGCAGCATGGCGTCGAGGTCCATGGTCCCGGCGAGGCAGGCGGCGGTGTACTCCCCGAGCGAGTGCCCGATGAGCGCGTCCGGACGGACCCCGGCCTCCATGAGAGTGCGGGCGAGCGCGTACTCGGTCGCCACGAGACCCGTGAACAGGGCGGTGCTGTCGGGCTTCGGGTCGTCGAACAGGGTGGTACGCAGGTCGGCGTCGAGGACGGGCCGCAGGATGCGCGCGCACTCGTCGACGATGTCGCGGTAGACGGCGTGGCCGCGGTAGAGCTCCGCGCCCATGCCGGGGTACTGGGTGCCGCCGCCCGGCAGCAGGAAGGCCACCCGGGCGGGTTCACCGGTCCGGGGCGGGGTGGCGGGCGCGGCGGTGCGCAGCGCGGCCAGCGCCTCGTCGCGGGAGGCTGCGGTCACGGTGAGGCGGTGGGGCAGCGCAGGCCGCTCCGTGCGCAGGGAGTGGGCGACGTCGTCCAGGCGCAGGCCGGGACGGCGGTCGAGGTGGCGGGCGAGGGCGTCGGCCTGGCCCCGCAGCGCGCCCGCTGTCCGCGCCGACAGCGGGAGAACCAGACGGCCGCCGTCCTCGGGGGCCCGGGGTGGAGCGGGCGCGGCGGAGGGTGCCTCCTCCAGGATGACGTGCGCGTTGGTGCCGCCGATCCCGAAGGCGCTGACGGCGGCCCGGCGTGGCTGGTCCCCGGCCGCCCAGTCCTCCAGGGCGGTGGGCACCCGGAACGGCCCGGCGGCGAAGTCGATCAGCGGGTTGGCCTCGTCGAAGTGCAGGTTCGGTGGTATCTGCCGGTGCTCCAGAGCCAGTACGGCCTTGATGAACCCGGCGATGCCGGCGGCGGCCCCGAGGTGCCCGATGTTGGTCTTCACCGAGCCCAGGGCGCAGAACCCGGTGTCGTCCGTGCTCTGCCGGAACGCCTCGGTCAGCGCGGACACCTCGATGGGGTCGCCGAGCTTGGTGGCGGTACCGTGCGCCTCGACGAGACCGATGCTGCCCGCGTCGACCATCGCCTGCGCCTGGGCGGCGAGGATCACCTCGGTCTGCCCGGCCGAGCTGGGCGCGCTGAAGCCGACCTTGCGGCGACCGTCGTTGTTGACGGCGCTGCCCCGGATGACGGCCCGGACGGGGTCGCCGTCGGCGAGGGCGTCCTCCAGGCGCTTGAGGACGACCGCCCCCACGCCGTCGCCGGAGGAGGTGCCGGCCGCGTCGGCGGCGAAGGCGCGGCAGTGGCCGTCGGGCGAGAACGGGCCGTCGGGCACGTGCCGGTAGCCGAGCTGCGCCGAGGGGTTGAGGGAGACCGCGGCGGCGAGCGCCGTGTCGCACCGGTAGTCGAGGAGGTCCTGGCAGGCGGTGTGCACGGCGACGAGCGCGGTGGAGCAGGCCGTCTGGAGGGAGACGCTGGGGCCGGTGAGCCCCAGCTCGTAGGAGACGCGGGTGGCGAGGGTGCCGAGGGAGTTCGCGGTGGCCGCGTGCACGAGCGCCACCGATCCGGGCTGCCCGGCGAAGCGCGGGTGGACGTGGCCCGGGTAGTAGCGGCTGTCGCCGCTGCCCGCGTACACGCCGACCGTGCCGGCCGCCTCTCCCGCGGCGGGGCCGAGGCATCCGGCGTTCTCCAGCGCCTGGTAGGCCGTCTCCAGGAGCAGCCGCTGCTGCGGATCGACGACGGCGGCCTCGGCGGGGCTGTAGCCGAAGAACCCGGAGTCGAAGCGGTCGATGCCGTCGACGACCGACGCCATGCGGATCAGGGAGGGGTCGTCGAGATCGGCCGGGTCGCCGCCCGCGGCGAGGAACTCCTCGTCCGTGACTGGCCGTACCGACTCGCGGCCCGCCGCCAGGTTGTCCCAGAAGGCGTCCAGGTCGTCGGCGCCGGGGAAGCGTCCGGCCATGCCGATGACGGCGACGGCGGGCGCCTCCTCGTCGTAGTCGTCCTGTCCCTCCTGCGGGACGGGGGTCTCACGCATGCCCTCGGTCCTTCCCGTGCCGGGCGGCGCGGCGGGCCCGTGCCGCGCGCTGCCGCTCTGCCTTTTCCTTGGCTTTCTCCAGACCGCTCGGCTCGGTCTCCGCGGGTCCGTGCCGCTCCGCCGGCTCCTCCGTCGCCCTGCCGGTGGCCGTGTCCGTCCCGGCCTCCGTCAGGGTCGACAGATGCCGGGCGAGGTCGCGGACGGTGGGGTGGGCGAACAGGTCGACGACCGTGAGTTCGCAGCCGAACTCCTTGGTGATGGCGCTCTGAGCGGCGACCAGGAGCAGGGAGTTGCCGCCGAGGTCGAAGAAGTTCTCGTCCCGGCCGACCCGGTCGCAGCCGAGAACGCCGCTCCAGAGCCGGGCCAGCTCGCTCTCCAGGCGTCGCAGCCGCTCCCCTCTGTCCGGGCCGGCCTGCTGGGCGGCGCTGCCCGCCGAACGCAGCACCCAGGCGTCGCCGAGTCCGGCGGCCCGTGCGGCGTCGGCCGCCGCGTCGTACAGGGCTCCCAGATCGGTGCCCTCCTCCAGGGCGACCCGCGCGGCAGGGCGGCGCACCTGCCGTGCCTCGCCTGCGACATGGCTGCGTACCCAGGGGGCGCTGCGGTCTGCGCCGATGAGCAGATGCGGCTCGTCCAGGGTGCGGGCCAGGTCGAAGGAGCGCAGCGCGGCGGTGGTGTCGAGAACCCGGTAGCCGCGGGCCTCCCCGAGCGCGGCGAGACCGTAGCCGCGGCTCATCCCGCGCTCGTTCCACAGGCTCCACGCCAGGCTCTGCGCGGGCAGACCCTGGGCGCGGCGGTGCAGGGCGAGGGCGTCGAGGAAGGCGTTGGCGGCGGCGTACGAGGCGTTCATGGCGCCGCCGAACCAACCGTTGACGGAGGAGAAGGTGGTGAAGGAGGTCACTGGGTGGTCGGCGGCGACGTGGTGCAGTGTCCACGCGCCGGACACCTTCGCCTTGAGCGCCCGCTGCCAGGAGGCGAGGTCGAGGTCCCGTACGGGCCGCTCGTCGCGGACTCCGGCGAGGTGCAGCACCGAGGTGAGGGGCACGCCCCACGCCTCGGCTGCAGCGTCCACGGCGGCCCGCACCTGGGCGTCGTCGGTGATGTCGGCGCACGCGTAGCGGACCTCGCCAAGGGCGCGCAGGCGGCGCAGCGCCTCGATGCGGTCGGCCACGGGCCCGCCCTGGGCCAGATGCCGCGGCCAGCTGTCCTCGGCGGGCAGCGCAGTGCGGCCCAGCAACAGCAGGCGGGTGCCGGGCGTCTTCACCAGATGCGCCGCGACCTCGCTGCCGACGCCGCCGAGACCCCCGCTGACGAGATGGAACCCATCGGTGTCTTCGGGCAGTTCGGCGCGCGGCGGCTCGTCGGGCAGCGGGGCCAGGCGGCGTACGTACCGCTGTCCGCCGCGCCATGCGACCTCTGCGTCGGGCGCTGTCGCGGCTGTCTCCGCAAGCAGGACGGCTACGGGGTCCGGGGTGGCGGCCGGGTCGAGGTCGAGGTGCACGCCGCGCAGCCAGGTGAACTCCTCTCCCAGCGACTTCAGGAGGGCGCCGGCCATGGCGTGCGCAGGGGCGGCGTCGTCCCCGGGCGCGACGGCCTGGGCTCCCGCCGTCACGTAGATCAAGCTGATGGGGCGCTGCTGTCCGGTCCGAGCGGCGAGGACGCGGGCGAGCGTGAGGAGGGAGTCGGGGCCGGTGAGCGCCGACGCCGTGCGGTTCAGGTGGAGGACGCTGTCGACCGGTCGCCCGTCGGCGTGCAACTGCCGCAGCAGCGCCGTGTGATCGCTGTCGTCCGTGGTCCTGATCCGGTAGCGCGCCGCGTCGATCCGCTCGTAAACCGCCCCTCCGGTGACCACGGTGCACAGTCCGCCGTCCGCCCGCACTGCCTCGGCGATCTGCTGCGCGAGGCCGAATGCGGGCGGGTCGACGTCCGCCAGGACGAGGGTGTGCCGTCCGGCCGCGCTCGTGCGGGGGCGGTGCTGCTCGGCCCGCTGCCACACCGGGCGCAGGAACCAGTCGGGCAGCGTGGCAGCGGCGCCCATCAGCAGCTGGGCCGCGCGGACCGCCTCGTCGAAGTCGCCCGCCTCGAAGCTCTTGCGCAGCTTGGTGCGCTGGATCTTGCCGATCTCGGTCTTCGGGATCGCGTTCTGGGCGACCGGGACGAGGAAGGCGGGGCTGACGCCGATCTCACGGGTCACCTTGCCCGCGATGCGACGCATCGCGGCGGCCGGGTCCTGGTCCGGGGCGAGATGGAAGAAGAGCGCGAGTTCGTCGGTGGTGGCCGAGGGGTCGGAGCGCACCGCGACGGCCGCGATGAAGCTGCGTACGACACACGGCAGTTCCTCGACGCACGCCTCGATCTCATGGCTGTAGTGGTTGACGCCGTTGACGATGATGACGTCCTTGGCGCGGCCGGTGATGTACAGCTCGCCGTCGCGCAGGAACGCCAGGTCTCCGGTGTCGAACCAGCCGTCGTCGGTGAACGCTTCGGCGTTGGCCGCCGCGTTGTCGTGATAACCGCTGGTCACGGAGGCGCCACGGACCTGGAACCGGCCGACGGCTCCCTCGTCGAGCAGGGTGCCGTCCTCACCGACGACGCGCATGGCGAACCCGGGGTAGGGGCGGCCGCAGCTGACGAACGCGTCGGAGCCGTCCGGTTCGGCCGACAGCACGGCGTCCGTGACGACCGAGCAGGTCTCGGACATGCCCCAGCCGGGGTGCATCACGTCCTGCGGCAGCCCGAAGGGTTTCAGCGTGTACAGGAAGCGGCGCGCGGCGGACGCCACGACGACCTCACCGGCGTTCATGACCAGCCGCATCGGCGACAGGTCCCAGCTACGGTCGAGGAAGTGGGCGGCCCGGTCGGCGAGGAGGCCGAAAGCGAAGTTGGGCGCCCAGGTGACGGTGGCCCCGTGCCGGTCGGCGAGGTCCATCCAGCGCGTCGGATCCTCCAGGATCCAGGAGGTCGGCGCGTGGATCTGGCGGCAGCCGAGGTAGACGTCGCGCAGGTGGAACATGACCACTCCGGTGACGTGGTCGAGCGGGATCCAGTTGAGCGTGGTGTCGTGCTCGCCGAGCCCGTTGAGCTGCGCGGTCGCGGCCGAGCGGGTGAGTACGGCGTGGTGGCTCTGGCGGACGGCCTTGGGCAGGCCCGTGCTGCCCGAGGTCATCAGCATCAGCAGGAGGTCGTCCGAGCGGGCCTCGTACCAGTCGCGGTCCTCCGGCGCCTCGCACAGGGCGTCGGCCGTCGTCAGCCGCAGACCGGGCCAGTCGCGCCGAGCCGCGAGGTCGCGCAGGTCCGCCTCCCGGTCCGGGGAGCACACGATCCAGGGCCGGCCGAGCATCTTCCAGATGCCCTCCAGCTTGGTCAGCGCCGCCGAGGGGACGACGTACGAGGTGGGCACGGTCAGGGGTACGGCAACGAAGCCGCCGAGGATGCAGCCCCACAGCGCGGCGAGGAAGTCCTCGCTCGCGTCGCACTGCAGGATTACCCGGTCACCGGGACGCAACCCGGACCGCCGCAGTCCGCCGAGGACACGGGACGCCTCCGTGATCAGCGACGCGTAGTCGCGCCGGTGCTCGCTGCCGTCGGCGTGGACGTGCACCACCTCGCCGTCCGGGCGCTCCGCGGCGCGGACCAGGGCCTGCGCCCAGCCGGACACCGACGGCCCGGCAAGTTCGGGGCCTTCGCTCAACGCCGGGACCGGGGATGCGCAGGACGCATTCCTGACCGGCGTTTCCGTCGCCTCCGCGGGGCCGGTGCGGCGCGGGGTGCCGACGTGGCGGCGGCCCAGATCCCCGGGGATGTCCTCCACCGTGACGTCGGCCGCGGTGACGCCGGGGAGAGAGGCGAGGCGCTCGCGCCAGGCCTCGGCGGCCGTGCGGTCGACGAGAGGCAGGGCGTGCAGGGCGTCGGCGTCGACGGCACCGTCGGGGGTGCGGGGCAGGACGACGACCGCCACGACGCGGACCGCGGTCTTCCCCGCGCCGCTCGTGAATAGCTCGCCGCTCAGGAGTTGCTCGACGCGCTCGGCCGCTTCCGCCCGGCCCGGCACGACGTACAGGCGCAGGGGTCCGCCGTCGTTCCCGGGTGCGGGCAGAGCGAGCGCGTCGCGGATGCCGGGGACGGACAGGGCCGTGCGCTCCGCCTTGAGCGCGTCGGCCAGGGCGTCGGCGTCCGTCGCGGGGTTCGCGGTGCGCGGCGGGAACGCCGGCAGCGCGTGGACACGGATGTCCGGGTCGGCGCACGCGGCCGCGAGCACCTCGTGCAGCGCGTGCGCGAACGCCTCGGCCGTCGCGGCGTCGTACAGGTCGGTCGCGTACTCGACGTGCAGGTCGAGACCGTCGGGCGCGCCCTCGTCGTCGTAGCGTTCGAGGACGTCGACGAAGAGGTCGAATTTGGCGGTGCCGGTGGCGGTGGGCCGCAGCGGAAGGTCCTGCCCGTCGAGGCGCAGGACGGCCCGCTCATTGTTCTGCAGGGCCAGCATGACCTGGAAGAGCGGGTGCCGGGCCGGGTGGCGCGGCGGGTTCAGCTCCTCCACCAGCCGATCGAAGGGAAGGTCCTGGTGGTCGAGGGCGCGCAGGTCGCGCGCGCGCACCTGGGCGACGAGGTCGCGGAACGCGGGGTCCCCGGCAGTGTCGGCGCGCAGGACCAGCGTGTTGGTCAGCAGGCCGATCACCTCGTCCAGGGCGGGTTCGGAGCGGCCGGCGACCGGCGTGCCGACGACGATGTCCTCGCCCGCGCCGCACCGGTCGAGCAGGGCGCTGACCGCCGCGTGCAGGACCATGAACAGGCTGGCGTTCTGCCGGTCCGCGAGCCGCAGCAGACCCTCGTGCAGTGCGGCGTCCACCACCGCTGTGACGTGGGCGCCGCCGCCGCGCGGGGAGGCCGGGCGCGGCCGGTCGCCGGGCAGGGTGCACTCCTGCGGCAGGCCCGCGAGCGTCTCACGCCAGTGCGCCGTCAGCCGCTCCAGGCGCCCGGGTCCCTCCGGCCCGGGGGCGAGGAGGGCCCGCTGCCACACGGCGTGGTCCGCGTACTGCACCGGCAACGCGTCCCAGACGGGCGCCCGGCCCGCGCGGCGCGCCTCGTACGCGATGCTCAGATCGTCGGCGAAGGGGCGGAGGGACCAGCCGTCGGCGGCGCTGTGGTGCAGGACGAGCAGCAGGGTGCGCTCGGGTCCGGCGCCGAACAAGGCTGCCGTGAGCGGGCCTTCATGGGTCAGGTCGAAGCGGTGCCGCGCGGCGGCGATGACCTGAGTGCCGACCTCCTCGGTCGGGCAGTCCACGCACCTCAGAACGGGCCGGAGCTCCCCCGGCGGCAGAATGCGCTGGTGGGACGCCCCGTCGTGCTCGGCGAACAGGGTACGCAGGACCTCGTGCCGGTCGGTGACGTCACCGAGAGCCGCCCGCAGCGCCTCCGCGTCGACGGGCACCCGCAGCGGCACGACGAGCGGGATGTTGTACGTGGCGGCACCGTCGTCGAGCCGGATCAGGAACCACATGCGTTCCTGCGCGAAGGAGAGCGGCAGGCGCTCCGGCCGGACGACTTCCCCGAGCGCGGGCAACGAACGGACCGATTCGCCCTGCGCGGTGAGCCACTCGGCGAGCACGGCCGGCGTCGGCCCGTCGAACACCGCGGTGATGGGCACCTCGATCCTCGTCTCCGCGCGCAGCCGGGCCAGGAGCCGGGTCGCGGAGAGGGAGTCACCGCCCAGGTCGAAGAAGTTGGCGTCCACACCGACCGTGCCGGGGGGCAGCCGCAGAACGTCTTCGAACAGCCGGCAGAGCAGGGACTGGTCGGGGGTGGTGGGACGGGTACCGGCCGAGGCCGCGGTCGCGGCGAAGTCCGGTGCGGGCAGAGCCCTGACGTCGAGCTTGCCGTTGGCGGTCAGGGGCAGAGCCTCTACCAGGACGCAGGCGGCCGGAACCATGTACTCGGGAAGGTGGACGGCTGTGTGGGAGCGGAGGTCGGCGGGGTGGGGTGCCGCGTCCCCGGCCGGGACCGCGTAGGCGACGAGTTGCTGCGCGCCGTTGTCGGCGCGGCGGACGACGACGGCGGCCCGCGCGACCTGCGGATGCTGGGCGAGAACCGCCTCGATCTCGCCCAGCTCGATACGGAAACCGCGCAATTGCACCTGCGCGTCAGCCCGCCTGAGGTATTCGAGGGTGCCGTCAGCACGCCGCCGCGCCAGGTCGCCGGAGCGGTACATGCGAGTGCCGGGCTCCCCGAAGGGGTCGCCGATGAAGCGTTCATCGGTGAGGTCGGGACGGTTCAGATATCCGGCGGCCACTCCGGGCCCTGCCACGTACATCTCGCCAGTGGCCCCCGTCGGCACCGGTCGCCCCGCCTCGTCCAGGAGATACACCCGAACGTCCGCGAGAGGCGTGCCGACGACACTGCCCCTGCGGGGGTCGTCCACGTCTGCGCGGGTGAGGCGGTGGTGCGTGACGTGCACGGTGGTCTCGGTGATGCCGTACATGTTGACCAGCGCCGGACGGTCGATGCCGTACCGGTCGGCCCACGGGCGCAGTCGCTCGGGCCGCAGCGTCTCCCCGCCGAGGACGACATAGCGCAACGATCCACTTTCGGCACGCAACTCCACGTCAGCGTCGATAAGTTGGGCGAATGCGGACGGCGTCTGGTTGAGGACGGTGACGCCCTCTCCGCGCAACAGCCCCAGAAAGTCCCGAGGCGAACGGCTGACGGCATAGGGCACCACGACCAGGCGGCCGCCGTGCAGCAGGGCCCCCCATATTTCCCACACGGAGAAGTCGAAGGCGTAGGAGTGGAAGAGCGTCCAGACGTCGTCCGCGCCGAAGTCGAAGCACTCCCCGGCGGCGGTGAAAAGGCGGACGACGTTCGCATGCGGGACCGGTACGCCTTTGGGGCGTCCGGTGGAACCAGAGGTATGGATGATGTAGGCAATGTCGGAGGAGCGGCGTGGGCCACCTCGCTCGGCGTCGGCCAGGACGTTCGCGGGTCGCCGGGCGAGGTCCCGCTGCACCTTCGGATCGCGGAGGCACACCGCGGGAACACCTGCGGCGAACGGCATGTCCGTGCGGTCGGCATCGGTGACGAGCAGAACCGGCCGCGCGTCCTCGACAACCAGCCGCAGCCGCTCCGCCGGGTGGCCGGTGTCCAGCGGCAGGTAGGCCGCGCCGGTCTTCAGCACAGCGAGCAGTGCGGGCAGCAGCCCGAGGCCCCGTCGCATCGCAAGGGCCACCACCCGGCCGGGTCCAGCTCCCCGTTCGACGAGCAGACGGGCCAGTTGGTTGGCCTCGGCGTCCAGCTCGGCGTAGGTGACACTGTCGCCGTCGCAGGTTACGGCCGTCCGCCGCGGCGCTTCGGCAGTGCGCTGTTCGAACAGCTCGGAGAGGGTGTCGGTGACGGGAGAGGTGTCAACGGACGAATCGTGCGGGTGTTCCCCTGGCAACAGCAGATCGAGATCCCGCAGGACCGAGGTCGGCTCAGCAGCGACCAGCCGACGCAGGAGCAACAGGAATCGATCACGGTGGAGGGCGAGTTCGTCCTCCTCGTACAGCCCGGGGTTGGCGTCGAAGGCCAGCCACAGTCCACCGGACTCCGTCCCGGGCCGGACGGAGAGCTGCAGGTCGTGGACGGCGCCGCCGGACAGATGGTGCCAGGTGGCGGAGTGCCCGCCGAAGTCCAGAGACTCGGTGAACGGGACGATGTTGAGGACCGGCCCGTACATCCGGCGGCCTGTGCCGAGCAGGCCGAGGTCGCGAAGCAGGAACTCGCCCCGGTAACGCTGGTGGTCGCGCAGCGCCTTCAGTTCGTCGGCGACGGTGCGTGCCAGTTCCTGAACGGAAGCGTCGGGGGCGGCGGATACCCGCAGCGGTAGGACGTCGGAGGCAGTGCCCGGGGTACGCAATGCGGCGCTGCCCAGGCGGCTCATGGTGGCCAGGCCCAGGACCAAGTCCTCGGCGCCCGTCATCCGGTGCAGGAACGCAAGGACGGCGGTGGCGAGGAGGTCGGTGCGCGAGACCCCGAGGCGGGCGGCGGCCGCGGCCAGTTCTTCTGTCTCGGCGGGTGACAGCTCTGCGGTGCGGCGCAGGAACGGGGCGACCGGCGCGGCGGTGCGTCGGGTGAGCCGGGCCGGCTCGGACAGCCCGTCCAGCCGCTCGGCCCAATGCGCGCGGTCGCGCTCGTAGCGGTCGGATTCGAGGTAGGCGGCCTCGTCGGCCCGAAGCCGGTCGACGGAGGCGAAGACGGTCGGGGCGGGCTGCTCGCCGGAGGCCAACGCGTTGTAAGTGTCGGCGAGCCGTCGCCCGACGAGCTTGTAGCTGTAACCGTCGAGCAGAATGTGATGGGCCCGCAGGAACCAGATATGCCGGTCGGCCGCGAGGGTCAGCAGGGCGTGCGAGAACAACGGCCCCTTGTCGATGTCCACCGGGGCCGCAAGGTCTGCCCGGATCCATTCCCAGGCGGCGTCCTCGGGATCGTCCGTGCCGCAGAGGTCGATACGATGCAATGACCAGTCGCCGGGTCCCTGTTCCTCCTGCCGGCATCGGGGTCCGTCCTCCGTGTCGAGAAAGCGCAGGGCGAATGTGTCGGCTTCGCCCACGGTGCGTCGCAGCGCGTTCTCGAAAAGGTCGAAATCGACAGGCCCAAAGATTTCCACGGCTTCGCCGGTGTTATAGGCAGCACTGTCCGGGGAGAGCCGCTGCGCGTACCAAAGCCCTTCCTGGGCTCCGGTGATCGGCCGGGCTCCGTCGAGCGGCCGGGCCGCGATCAACGGCTGGTACTGGGGCAACGATCGACGATCATCCTCGTGCAGTGACATGGCGCATCCCTCACGCGGCAAGCCGTGATCACACGGTTCGGGCAACATCCGGCCCGATCGGACGGGAATCGCCGGTCCGACCGGCACGTCGGACGCGCGGAGGAGGGAGGGCCGCACGCCGAGGGCTTGAAGACTCGGATCACACACCGCACCACCGGCTCTGACGACTCGTAACACTGATTCACCGGCCGGGCCGCGGTCAAGACAGGCCGACCCGCCGGCAGCGACTTTAGTGAATCTCCTAAAGCGGGCTTACCAGCGTGTGGGCATACCTGCCGAAGGGAAACCGTAGGGAAATCACGGATGGGCGGCCCGGATCACCCCTTTCTTGGCCATCCCTCTGGAAGCGAGGGCGCGGAGAACGATGGACGAGATGACTGACAGCTCGAACGGGTCGAGAAGCCCGAGCGGCTCCGAGCGTGCTCTGTGTCCCGCCGAGGCGCTGTATGTGAGCCAGCGAAGCAGAGCGGTGCTCTCCTGCGTCCTGCGCGGAAACATCGACACAGAGGCCCTGTCGGCTGCCTTCGACACCATCACGACCGCGCACCCGACCCTGCGCTCACGGATCACGCCCGGCGGTCCGTCGGGGTACGTGCTGCGCCTGCTCGCAGAAGCTGAGCGGCCCCGGTTGCTCACGCGTACCGGAGACCTTACTGACGCCTACGCGGCGGAGCTGAACGCCCCACTTCCGGTCGGCGGCCCGCTGACCCGCGCGGTACTGGTCAGCGAGCCGAAAGGGGACGACCACCTGTTCGTCCTGGTAGTGGACCACACGATCACGGACGGACACAGCAGCATCACGCTGCACAACAGCCTCTGGGACGCCTACCGGAACCTGTTGTCGGGGGGAGGCCCGTCGGCAAACTCCACGGGAGAAGACGAAGACGTAGCATGGCCCCGCCCTGTAAGCGAGTTGCTTCCGTACGCTGAGGAGGCGGACACGGCCGAGTACCTCGAACAGCGCATCGAGCAGACGGCAGCGCATCAGGTGAGCCTCGTCCCGTACGACGTTCCGCGCCCGACGGCCGAGCAGCCCGCTCCCCAAGGCCTCATCGAGGCCCAGCGGCTGACACTGAGCCTGGAGGAAACGGCCCGGATCCGCCACGCGGCCCGCCGGGCCGGCATCTCCGTGCACGGGCTGGTGAGCGCGGCGGTCGTGCGCGCGGCTCGCCTCCGCCTGGCCGGCGACGCCACCCCCCTCCGCACATTGGGCTGCCTTTCACCCGTGGACCTGCGTTCCCGGCTGACTCCACCGCTGCCGGCCTCCGTCATGGTGGCCGCGGTGGCCACCCACCTGCAGACGGTGGAGGTCTCCCCCGATACGGATCCGCTGACGCTGGCGCGCACCCTGCACACCCGCCTGAAGGATGCGATCCACAACGGTGACCACGTCAAGGAGCTCCGGATCACACCGGCGATCCCACGCCACCCGACGCTGCAACTGAGCACAGTGATCGTCACGAACATGGGCGTGGTCCCCGGTCCTCGCCTCCCCGACGACCTGCGCGCGACCGATGTCCGCCTCGTCCCTGCTCGCGAGAACTACTTTCCGCAAGCGGGCCGCAGTCCCGTTATGGCTTGTGTGGTGTCGTTCGAGGGCCGCCTGGCCGTCGAATTCCCCCATTTCACCTCCTGCTTCAGCGCGTCGTTCATGGGGGCGTTCCGCCAAGACGTCCGGGAGGGCCTGCTCGCGTTCGCGGCGGGCGCGGAACCAGTGGCGGCAGCGGCGGCAGCGGCGACGGCAAGCTGAACCGAACCAGATCGACCTGAACCACAGCGAGCCGCATCCTGCTTCGTCTCGCCGCACCTGCCCCCTGGCTTTCCTGAGGAGCGCTCCCTCGAGATGAACCCCATCAGCGACATGCCCACTCTCCCAGCACTGCTCAGGCGTGCCCAGGCGGGTGACGAGCGCGCGATGAACAGCCTGCTCGCCGACGTCGCCCCGTATGTCGCCCGCATCTGCCGGTCCGTCACCCAGGACGACGGGGCCGATGCAGCGCAGGAAGCTCTGCTGGCCATCTATCGCGGGCTGGGATCGCTGCGCGAACCGGCGGCGTTCTACGGCTGGGTCCGCTCGGTGACGGTGCGCGAGGCAATACGCACCGCGAAGCGACGCGGCGCGGAGACGGCGTACACGCAGGTGGAGGTGGGCCGGGCAACGAACCCCCTGGACGCCGTCCACATCACCGACGTCTTGGATCGCCTGTCCGCTCCTCACCGCCAGATCCTCACCCTGCGCGTGTACGGCCTGAACGAGGAGGAGATGGCCGAAACTCTCTCCCTTCCGGTAGGCACAGTCCGCTCCCGCCTCCACCGGGCCCGCCGCCGCTTCCAGGAGGCGTGGCAGCCGTCGGCTGCGTAGGGACTACCCGGTCGCCGCTCAGTGCCCCTTGGTCCCTGCCCTTGGTGAGTCGGTCGATCTTCTCGTCCCGCATCTTGTAGCAGGTGTTCAGGCAGTCGACGACGTTGCGGCCGAGCCGGTGCACCGCTGCCGCGACCAGGCCGTCGTACGGTCCCCTCTCGTCACGGAGCCACGGGCCCGGACTGGGTCGGGTCACGGGATCCGTGGCGCCGGAGACCTCCCCGTCGTCCGCCCAGCCGATGATGTGGGCCCCGACGGAGGCGGCGGCAGCGAGTACGTTCTCTCGCTGGCGCTCAGGCGAAGAGCTCGCCAGCTTCACGCGCGACAGTCGCCGCACTCCGAGCAGGCACGTGCCGCATCCGTCGTAGGGTCGCTCGATCGTGTCGAGGTCCGTACCGCGCATTCCTTCTCTCCGTTCGAGCGCGCATCGTACGGAGAATCGGCGGCCACGCCCCGGCTGAACGATCTTGGTCAGCCGAGGAAGCTCAGCCGCACCTGCCGGTCCGCGTTGTCGATGTTCGTGTCCACCAGGCACACCGACTGCCACGTCCCCAGTTCCAGCCGCCCCCCGATCACCGGCAGCGTGGCGTGGGGCGGTACGAGGGCCGGGAGTACGTGGTCGCGGCCGTGGCCGGGGCTGCCGTGGCGGTGGCGCCAGCGGTCGTCCGCGGGGAGCAGGGTCTGCAGGGCGGTGAGGAGGTCGTCGTCGCTGCCGGCTCCGGTCTCCAGGATCGCGACGCCGGCGGTGGCGTGGGGGACGAAGACGTTGAGCAGGCCGTCCCCGCCGTGTGCGGCGCGATCGAGGAAGCGTGCGCAGTCGTCGGTCAGGTCGACGACCGTCTCGGTGCGCCCCGTGGTGACGCTCAGCAGGTGGGTGGTGAAGGTGTCGGGCATGGGCCCATTCTCTCGCCGCCGGGGCCGGCCGCTCACCGGGAAGATCCGGGGCTCGGCCACAGTTGGTAGAAACGTGAACAACTTCGGGGTGCGTGAGCTGGACGTGGTCGTCGTCGGCGCCGGGCAGGCGGGGCTGTCCGCCGCCTACCACCTGAGCCGGGCCGGGCTGCGGCCGGACCGGGAGTTCGTGGTGCTGGACCATGCGCCCCGGCCCGGTGGGGCGTGGCAGTTCCGCTGGCCGTCGCTGACGTACGGCAAGGTGCACGGGATGCACGCGCTGCCCGGCATGGAGCTGACGGGGGCGGACGGGAGCAGGCCGTCCTCGGAGGTGATCGGGGCCTATTTCGACGCGTACGAGCGCCGTTTCGCCCTGCGGGTGCACCGCCCGGTGGAGGTGAGTGCCGTGCGGGAGGGCGAGGGCGGCCGGCTGCTGGTCGAGACCTCCGAGGGCCGGTACGCCGCGCGGGCCCTGATCAATGCCACCGGCACCTGGGACCGGCCGTTCTGGCCGCGTTATCCGGGCCAGGAGACCTTTCGCGGGCGGCAGGTGCACACTGCCGACTATCCGGGCCCCGAGGCGTTCGCCGGACTGAGGGTGGTCGTGGTCGGTGGTGGTGCGTCCGGCACTCAGCACCTCATGGAGATCGCCGAGGTGGCGTCGGAGACGTACTGGGTGACGCGGCGCCCTCCGGTCTTCCGGGAGGGGCCGTTCGGCGAGATTCAGGGACGGGCCGCGGTGGCCATGGTCGAGGAGCGGGTACGCCGCGGGCTCCCGCCGCAGAGCGTGGTGAGCGTGACCGGGCTTCCCCTCAACGACGCCGTACGGCGTGCGCGCGAGCAGGGGGTGCTCGACCGGCTCCGCATGTTCGAACGCATCGTGCCGGAGGGTGTGGTCTGGTCCGACGGCCGCACGGTGGAGGCCGATGTCATCCTCTGGGCGACCGGCTTCCGGGCCGCCGTCGACCACCTCGCCCCGTTGAAGCTCCGCGAACCGGGCGGCGGCATCCGTGTCGAGGACACCCGGGCCGTACGGGATCCGCGGATCCACCTCGTCGGCTACGGGCCGTCGGCCAGCACCATCGGCGCCAACCGGGCAGGCCGGGCGGCGGTGCGTGCGGTGAAGGGGCTGCTGGACGGCGTGGCCGCCTGACGGCACGGGCCCCCGGGCGGGCCCTCAGGTCGTCGCCGGGACCGGGTCGCCGTCGCGGCGGATCAGGGCGGCGTAGCGTCCGTCCTGGGCAAGGAGCTCCTCGTGGGTGCCGCGCTCCGCCGCGCGGCCTTCGTCCAGGACGACGATCTGGTCCGCGTCCCGGACGGTGGAGAGCCGGTGCGCGATGGTGAGCGTGGTGCGCCCCCGGGACAGGGCGTCGATGGCCTGCTGCACCGCGTGTTCCGTACGGGTGTCGAGGGCGCTGGTCGCCTCGTCGAGGATCAGGACGGGCGGGTCCCGGAGGATGGTGCGGGCGATCGCCAGCCGCTGCTTCTCGCCGCCGGAGAACCGGTACCCGCGTTCCCCGACGAGGGTGTCGTAGCCGTCCGGCAGCCCCGCGATGTGGTCGTGGATCTGCGCGGCGCGGGCCGCCGCCTCGATCTCCTCGTCGGTGGCGTCCGGTTTGGCGAAGCGGAGGTTCTCCGCGACGGAGGCGTGGAAGAGGTAGGTCTCCTGGGAGACCACGCCCACCGCGCGGGCGAGGGTGTCGAAGTCGAGGTCCCGCACGTCGATCCCGTCGAGGGTGACGCGGCCGCCGGTGACGTCGTACAGCCGCGGGACCAGATAGCTCAGCGTGGACTTGCCCGATCCGGTGGGTCCGACGACGGCCAGACTGTTCCCCGCGGGGACGGTCACGTCGATGCCGCTCAGGGTCGGGCCGCTCTTCTCGTCGTAGCTGAAGGTGACGTCCTCGAAGGCGATCTCGCCGCGTACCTTCTCCAGCCGGACGGGCTGTTCCGGTTCGGTGATGTCCACCCGGAGGTCGAGGTATTCGAAGATGCGGGCGAACAGGGCGAGGGACGTCTGCATCTGCACCCCGGTGGAGAGCAGGCTCACGGCGGGCCGGAACAGGCCCTGCTGGAGCGAGACGAAGGCGACGAGCGTGCCGATGGAGACGGCGGTGACACCGCTCTGCAGGGTGAAGCCCGCGGCCCAGTAGATGACGGCGGGCATCGCGGCCATCACGATCCCGATGGTCGACATCCTCCAGCGCCCCGCCATGTTGGAGCGCACCTCCAGGTCGACCAGGCGCTCCGACTCCTCGGAGAAGGCCCGGGTGAGGGAGTCCGAGCGGCCCATGGTGCGGCCGAGCAGGATGCCGCTCACCGAGAGCGATTCGGTGACCGTGGCCGCCATCGCGGCCATCTGCTTCTGGCGCTGGGTGGTGATCTTCTTGCGCTCCCGGCCGACACGACGGCTGATCCAGACGAACACGGGGAGCAGCAGCAGCGAGACGACGGTGAGCCGCCAGTCCAGGGCGAGCATGGCGACCACGGTGGCGATCACCGAGGTGAGGTTGGAGACCAGGGATGTGGCGGTGGAGGTGACCGTCGCCTGCATGCCGCCGATGTCGTTGGCGATGCGGGACTGGACCTCGCCGGTGCGGGTCCGGGTGAAGAAGGCGAGCGGCATCCGCTGCAGCTGGGTGTAGACGGCGGTGCGCAGGTCGTGCATGACGCGCTGGCCGACCGTCGTGGAGATCAGGGTCTGGAGGACTCCGAAGACGCTGTTCATCACGGCGGTGAGGATCATGCCGAGCGCCAGCAGGGTGAGGAGTCCGGTGCGCCCCTGGGGGATCGCGGTGTCCAGGATCTCGCGGAGCAGGAACGGGGAGGCGACCGACACCAGGGAGGAGGCGCCGACCAGGAGCCCCACCACGGCGAGCCGGCCGCGGTAGGGGCGGAAGAGACGGAAGATGCGGCGCAGCTCGGCGGGCGGCTGCGCGTCCTCTGCGGCTGGAGGTGTCCAGGCGGGTTCGTCGGGTTTCATGGGCTCCTTCGAGGGTGCGTTTCGAGGGGTGAGGCGAGTGAGGCGCCAGGGGCCCGGGCTCCCGGAAGGTGACTCGGAGGTCCGGACGGGAGGGCGGGCCGATCGTGAGAGCCTAGCTCATTGTTACCCCTCTTCACAATGAACCAGGTCCTGATATTGTTCCCTCATGGACTCCCCCGACTCCGACGGCCTGCTCGCCGAGCAGCTCCTGCGACTCACGCGCCGCCTCCAGCGCATCCAGAGCCGCCAGCTGGAGCCGGTCGGCATCACTCCGGCCCAGTTCCGTCTGCTGCGCACGGCCGCGCACTACGAGGGCGCACCGAGGATGGCCGATCTCGCCGAGCGGCTCGACGTCGTCCCCCGGGCGGTGACCGCCCTGGTCGACGGCCTGGAGGCGAGCGGCCGGGTGCGGCGCGCCCCGGATCCGAACAACCGGCGGGTGGTCCGCATCGAGATCACCGAGGAGGGCCGGGCGGTGCTCCGGTCGATGCGGGCCGCACGGAAGGCGGCCGCCGAGGAGATCCTGGCTCCGCTGACCGCCGAGCAGCGTGAGGTGCTCGGCGGCCTGCTCACCGCGCTGGTCGACGGGATGCCGGACCGCCGCCGCTGCTGAGCGTCCCTCCTGCCCGACGGCGCACCCGGGCGGCACCCGCTTCCTGTGCCCTGTCCCGCGTAACCCACCCGGCCCGCGCGACTCACCCGAATCACTTGACTCGCGCGCCCCACGTACCCCACCCAGCACGGTCCGGGCGCAGGGGTCCGCTCACCGCCCCCTTGCGCAACACCAGCCTCAACCACCAAGGTCCTGAACGAGGTTCGGGGTCCCGCCGTGCCCGTGCGGGCCCCCGGGAACGTACGCGCACCGTCGCATTCCCCTCTCTGGAGGCCAGATGAAGGACGACGCAGCACAGGACCGCACCCCCCGGGACCAGGGCCCGCGGACCACGGACGACGGGGCGCCGAGCCGCCGTTCCGTGCTTCGCAGCACGGCCGGCGCGGTGGGGGCCGCGAGCACCGGACTCGGGCTGGGGGCCGCCGGGACGGCATCGGCAGCGGAGCAGGGCTCCGCTCCTGATCCCCTGTCCGTTCCGGTCCGCAAGGGCGCGACCATGGCCGGGGTCCGCTTCGACCGGCGTTCGACCGTACGCGTCGGCATCGTGGGGCTCGGCAACCGCGGCGGCAGCATGATCGACCTCTTCCTCGCCGTCGACGGGGTGCGGATCGTCGCCGTCTGCGACCCGGTGAAGGACAAGGCCGAGCGGGCGGCCGCGAAGGTGACGGCCGCGGGCCGGCCGGCGCCCGCCGTGTACACCAAGGGCGAGGACGACTACGCGCACCTCTGCGCGCGCGGCGACATCGACTTCGTCTACGTGGCGACCCCCTGGGACTTCCACTTCGAGATGGCGAGGACGGCCCTGCTGAACGGCAAGCACGTCGGCGTCGAGTGCCCGATCGCGCTGCGGCTGGACCAGCTGTGGGAGCTGGTCGACCTCTCCGAGCGGACCCGGCGCCACTGCATGCAACTGGAGAACTGCTGTTACGGGCGCAACGAGATGCGGGTCCTGCGGATGGCGCACGCCGGTCTGTTCGGTGACCTGCTGCACGGAGCGGGTGCGTACAACCACGACCTGCGGGGCCTGATGTTCGACCCGGACTACTACGAGGGGCCCTGGCGGCGGCTGTGGCACACGCGCCTGCGGGGCGACCTGTACCCCAACCACGGCTTCGGCCCGGTCGCGAACTACATGGACGTCAACCGCGGCGACCGCGCGGTCAGCATCACGAGTGTCGGGACGCCCTCGCTCGGTCTCGCCGCCTACCGCGAGGAGCACATGCCCGCCGGCGACCCGAGCTGGAAGGAGACCTACATCGAGAGCGACCGGACGATCAGTCTCGTCCAGACCGCCAAGGGCCGGGTGATCCGGCTGGAGCACGACGTGTCCACCCCTCACCCCTACTCGCGGATCAACAGCCTCGGCGGCACCAAGGGGGTGTTCGAGGACTACCCGGAGCGGATCTACCTGGAACCGGACCACTCCGACGACACGTGGGCCGACTTCGGGGCGTACGCCGAGTGGGACCACTGGCTGTGGAAGGAGCAGGCGGATCCGCCCGGGGGCCACGGCGGGATGGACTACATGATGGTGTTCCGGCTGATGCAGTGCATGCGTCTCGGGCTCGCCCCCGACTTCGACGTGTACGACGCCGCCACCTGGACCGCGCCCGTACCGCTCAGCCACCTGTCGATCAGGGCCAAGGGGGCGCCCCAGCAGATCCCCGACTTCACCCGGGGCGAGTGGCGGAAGGCCCGTTCCGGAGTGGACTCCGCACGGCCCGCCGAATAGGACGCCGTCCGCGGGAGGGCCCCGTCACCACAACCGGTGGCGGGGCTCCCCGGCGTACGGCGGAACGGGCCGTCGCGCCGAAATAATTCGGTTGCCCGGGACGGGGCCGGGAAGCGAACCTTGCACGGTTTGGTCCCCCACTGTTCCACGAGATCCACCACGGATCTCCGCTTCCGATCCTTGGGACGTCATGCAGATTCGCGATCTTCCGTATTCGGATCCCGGCGATCCCGACGTGCGGTCAGGCCCCCGTTTCCTGTTCTGGCTCGGGCGCAGCCAGCTCAGGGGGCAGCTCAAGTCCCTCTGCTGGGGGCTGCTCCACCACTGTGCGATCGCGGGCCTGCCGCTGGCCGTCGGTCTGTCGGTGCAGGCCGTCATCGACCGTTCCGGCGGGGACCTCGTGCGGGCCGGGGTCCTCCTCGTCGTCCTCGGCGTCCTCATCTCCGTCGGCGACACCATGCTGCACCGGACGGCGGTCACCAACTGGATCACCGCCGCGGCGCGGGTGCAGCAGCTCCTGGCGCGCAGGACGGCCGAGCTGGGCTCGGCCCTGACCCGGCGGGTGGCCGCCGGCGAGGTGGTCGCCGTGTCCACCGGCGACGTCGAGAAGATCGGCTGGTTCGTCGAGGCGCTGTCGCGTTTCCTGGCGGCGGCGACCGCGCTCGTGCTGATCTGTGTGGGCCTGGTCCTCTACCTGCCGTCCCTGGGGGTGCTGGTCGCGATCGCCACGCCGGTGCTGGCCCTGGCGGTGCTGCCGCTGCTCCCCCGGGCCACCCGCCGGGCGGACCAGCAGCGCGAGAAGGCGGGCCGGGCCACGGAGCTGGCCTCGGACACGGTCGCCGGGCTGCGGGTGCTGCGCGGCATCGGCGGCGAGGAGCTGTTCCTCGGACGCTACCGGCGGGCCTCCCAGGAGGTCCGCGAGGCCGCCGTGCGCAGTGCCCGGATGTGGGCCCTCATCTCGGGGATCCAGGTGTTCCTGCCGGGAGTCCTGCTGATCTCCCTCGTCTGGTACGGCGCGGTCCTCGCCCGGGACGGCCGGATCGACGTCGGTCAGCTGGTCACCGTGTACAGCGCGGCGACCCTGATGCTGTTCCCGCTGCGCAACGTGGAGGAGATCGCCATGGCGTACTCCTTCTCGCGGCCGTCCGCCCGGCGTGCGGTCCGTGTGCTGTCGCTGCGGCGCGGCACCCGTACCCCGACGGCGGACGCCGGGGTGTCCGGCGGCGACCTGTACGACCCGGTGACCGGGCTGATGGCACCGCAGGGCCTGTTCACCGCCGTGGTCTGCGGCGATCCCGACGCGGCGGGGCGGCTCGCGGAGCGGCTCGGCGGTCACGCCGAGGATGCCGAGAAGACCGAAGGGGTCAGGAAGACCGGGAGGACCGAAGGGGTCCGGAAGACCGAAGGGGCCGAGAAGGCCGGACAGGCCGCGGGGCACGAGGCCGACGAGGAGCCCGGCCCGGTGCCCTCGGTCCTGCTCGGCGGGGTGCCGCTGGACGAACTGCCGCTCGACGCGGCGCGGGCGGCGGTGCTGGTGCAGGACAAGGACCCGGTGCTGCTGTCGGGCACGCTGCGGGAGCTGCTGGACGTGCCGTCCTCGGGCGCGGTGACGGCCCGGGACGCCCTCGCCGCGGCCCGATGCGGCGATGTGCTGGACGCGCTGGCGCAGGCGTCCGCCGACGCGGACGGCGACCCGATGGACACCCGGATCACCGAGCGGGGCAGGTCCCTGTCGGGTGGTCAGCGCCAACGGCTCGCGCTGGCCCGCTCCCTGGTCACCGATCCGCAGGTGCTCGTGCTCGACGAACCGACGTCCGCGGTCGACGCGCACACCGAGGCCGGGGTCGCCGCCGGTGTGGAGCGGCTGCGCCGGGGCCGTACGACGGTGGCGTTCGCGTCCTCGCCGCTGCTGCTGGACCTGGCCGACCGTGTGGTGCTGGTCCGCGGGGGCACGGTCGTCGCGGCGGGGACCCACCGCGAGCTGCTGCGGAGCGAGCCCCGGTACCGGGCCGTCGTGACGCGCGGGACCGAGGACGAGGCGGCGGGTACAGCCGCACCGGAGGGACGCACCGCGGTCGACGGCCTCCGGCCGGCCCGTGCGGCCGAAGAGATCGAGGAGCGCGCATGACCCGCCTGGCACCACCGGAGTACGACCCGGCCGCACCGGAGTCGGCGACGACCCTGCCGGTCGGTTCGCCGACGACCGTACGGGCGTACGTGAACGCCCTGCTGCGGCGTCACCGCAGGGCCTTCGCGCTCCTCGTCGCGGTCAACGCCGTCGCGGTGATCGCGTCGATCACCGGCCCGTACCTGCTGGGCAGGCTGGTGGAGGACCTCTCGAACGGGGTCACCGACCTCCGTCCGGAGCGCACCGCCGCGGTGTTCGCGCTGGCACTGGTCGTGCAGACCGTGTTCACCCGGACGATGCGGCTGCGCGGGGCGGTGCTCGGCGAGGAGATGCTCGCCGATCTGCGCGAGGACTTCCTCGTACGGTCGGTGGGGCTGCCGCCCGGGGTGCTGGAGCGGGCCGGCACCGGGGACCTGCTGTCCAGGATCACGACGGACATCGACCGGCTGGCCAACGCGATGCGTGAGGCCGTGCCGCAGCTGGCGATCGGGGTGGTCTGGGCCGGGCTGCTGCTCGGCGCGCTCACCGTGACCGCCCCGCCGCTGGGGCTCGCGGTCCTGATCGCACTCCCGGTGCTGGTCGTGGGCTGCCGCTGGTACTTCCGGCGGGCGCCCTCCGCGTACCGCTCGGAGGCCGCCGGGTACGCGGCGGTCGCCGCCGTCCTCGCCGAGACCGTGGACGCCGGGCGGACCGTGGAGTCGCACCGGCTGGGTTCCCGCAGGATCGCGCTGTCGGACCGGCGGATCAAGGAGTGGACCGCGTGGGAGCGGTACACGCTCTTCCTGCGTTCGGTGCTCTTCCCCGTCATCAACACCACGTACGTGACGATCCTGGGGGCGGTGCTGCTGCTCGGCGGCTGGTTCGTCATGGAGGGCTGGATCTCCGTCGGGCAGCTGACGACCGGGGCGCTGCTGGCGCAGATGATGGTGGATCCGATCGGTCTGATCCTGCGGTGGTACGACGAGCTCCAGGTCGCCCAGGTGTCCCTGGCCAGGCTCGTCGGCGTGCGCGAGATCGAGCCGGCCGCGGGGGACGGTCTCGTCGCCCCCGACGGCAGGGAGATGCGGGCCGACGAGGTGCGCTTCGGGTACCGCGCCGGGGTCGACGTGCTGCACCGGGTGTCGCTGGACGTGCCGCCCGGGACGCGGCTGGCGCTGGTCGGGCCGTCCGGGGCGGGCAAGTCCACGCTGGGGAGGCTGCTCGCGGGGATCTACGCGCCCCGGGCGGGTTCGGTGTCGCTGGGCGGCGCCGAACTGTCGCGGATGACGGCCGAGCGGGTGCGGACGCACGTGGCCCTGGTGAACCAGGAGCACCATGTGTTCGTGGGTTCGCTCCGTGACAACCTCCTGCTCGCCCGTACGGACGCGGCGGACTCCGAGCTGTGGGCCTCGCTGGCCGCGGTGGACGCGGACGGCTGGGCGAAGGCACTCGACGGGGGTCTGGACGCGGAGGTCGGCTCGGGCGGCCTGGCCCTCACCCCGGCGCAGGCGCAGCAGATCGCCCTGGCCCGGCTGGTCCTGGCGGATCCGCACACGCTGGTGCTGGACGAGGCGACCTCGCTGCTCGACCCGAGGGCGGCCCGTCATCTGGAGCGTTCGCTGGCCGGGGTGCTGGAGGGCCGCACGGTGGTGGCGATCGCGCACCGGCTGCACACCGCGCACGACGCGGATGTGATCGCGGTGGTCGAGGACGGGCGGATCGGCGAGCTGGGCAGCCACGACGAGCTGGTGGCGGCGGACGGCGCGTACGCGGCGCTGTGGCGCTCCTGGCACGGCTGAGCGGAGTCCGCCTCCCGTGCGGCGGCCCCTCCGCCGCCGTACGGGAGGCGGACTCCGCCGCCTGCGGTGAGGATGAGGGAGTGACTGGCTCCGGATCCGGGGCAGGGGAGCGATGACCGCGTAAGCCCGAGAAGGGACGCACACTGTGGCACGACCCAGGATTCTCGTTGTCGGCGCCGGCTTTGCCGGGGTCGAGTGCGTGCGCCGGCTGGAGCGCACCCTCGCTCCCGGCGAAGCGGACATCGCGCTCGTCACCCCGTTCTCGTACCAGCTCTACCTGCCGTTGCTCCCCCAGGTCGCCTCCGGGGTGCTCACCCCCCAGTCGGTCGCCGTGTCCCTGCGCCGCAGCCGGCGCCACCGCACCCGGATCGTGCCCGGCGGGGCCATCGGGGTGGACACGAAGGCGAAGGTCTGTGTCGTCCGGAAGATCACGGACGAGATCGTCAACGAGCCGTACGACTACATCGTGCTCGCGGCCGGCAGTGTCACCCGGACCTTCGACATCCCGGGGCTGGTGGACAACGCCCGGGGGATGAAGACGCTGGCCGAGGCGGCGTACATCCGTGACCACGTCATCTCCCAGCTCGATCTGGCCGACGCCAGTCACGACGAGGAGGAGCGGGCGTCCCGGCTGCAGTTCGTGGTGGTCGGCGGCGGGTACGCGGGCACCGAGACGGCCGCCTGTCTGCAACTGCTCACCAGCAACGCCGTGAAGCACTACCCGCGGCTGGACCCGAAGCTCATCAAGTGGCATCTGATCGACATCGCGCCGAAGCTGATGCCGGAGCTCGGCGACAAGCTCGGGGTCAGTGCCCTGGAGGTCCTTCGCAAGCGCGGGATCGAGGTCTCGCTCGGTGTCTCCGTCGCGGAGGCGGGGCCGGACAAGGTGACGTTCACGGACGGCCGTGTGCTGCCGTGCCGCACGCTGATCTGGACCGCGGGGGTCGCGGCGAGTCCGCTGATCGCGACCCTCGACGCCGAGACCGTGCGCGGCCGGCTCGCGGTGACACCGGAGATGAGCCTGGCCGGTGCCGACGGGGTGTTCGCGCTCGGGGACGCCGCCGCGGTGCCGGACCTGGCCAAGGGGGACGGGGCGATCTGCCCGCCGACCGCTCAGCACGCGATGCGCCAGGGCCGCAAGCTGGCGGACAACATCATCGCGTCCCTGCGGGGCCGTCCGCTCCAGCCGTACGTGCACAAGGACCTGGGGCTGGTCGTGGACCTCGGCGGCCGGGACGCCGTCTCCAAGCCGCTGGGCATCGAGCTGCGGGGCATGCCGGCGCAGGCCGCGGCGCGCGGTTACCACTGGGCGGCGCTGCGGACGAACGTCGCCAAGACCCGGGTCATGACGAACTGGCTGCTCAACGCGATCGCCGGGGACGACTTCGTGCGCACCGGCTTCCAGTCCCGCAAGCAGGCGACCCTGCGCGACTTCGAGTACACCGACTCCTACCTCACCCCGGAGGAGATCCGCGCCCACACCGCGGACCTGCGGGGCTGACCCGCCTCCACCGGCCCCGTCCCCCCGCACAGGCCGGGGGACGGGGCCGGTGTCAGGTGAGGCGGGAGAGGACCGTGGCGACGGTGTCCGCCTCCTCGGCCCTCTTGTCCTCGCGGTGCCGCAGCACCCGGGCGAACCGCAGGGTGACGCCCTCCGGGTAGCGGGTGGAGGTCTGGAGCCCGTCGTAGGCGATCTCCACGACCAGCTCCGGACGGACCGTCACCACGTGCCCGTCGTCGGCGGTGGCCAGCTCCTGGAGGCGTTCGGTCTGCCAGGTGAGCATGGCGTCCGTGAGCCCCTTGAAGGTCTTGCCCAGCATCGCGAAGGTGCCGTCGTCCCTGCGCGCCCCCAGATGCAGGTTGGAGAGCTTCCCGGTGCGTCTGCCGTGGCCCCATTCGGCGGCCAGCACGACCAGGTCCAGGGTGTGCACGGGCTTCACCTTCAGCCAGGAGGCGCCGCGCCGGCCCGCGCTGTAGGGCGCCGCGGTGCCCTTGACGACGACGCCCTCGTGCCCGCGGGCCAGGGTGTCCTCGGAGAACGCCAGCGCGGCCGCCCGCCCGGTGCCGTCCGCGGGGTCGGCCACGACGAGGCGGCGCACGCGCATCGGCCCGGGGACGAGAGCGGCCAGCTCCCGGTGGCGTTCGGTGAGGGGGAGGTCGAGGAGGTCGCGTCCGTCCACGGACAGCGCGTCGAAGAAGACGGGGACCACGGGGACGGCGTCCGCGGCGGTGGCGACGTCGCGCCGGGAGCCCACCCGGCCGGCGGTCTGCTGGAACGGCCGGGGCCGCCCGTCGGGTCCGAGGGCGATCACCTCGCCGTCGAGGACGAACCGTTCGCCGGGGAACGCGGCCACCGACTCGGCGAGTTCGGGGAGCCGGTCGGTGATGTCGTCGAGGGTGCGGGTGTAGACGCCCACCCGCGGGCCGTCCCGGTGGACCTGGACGCGGATGCCGTCCAGCTTCTCCTCGACGACGCAGGGGCCGAGCCGGTCGATCGCCTCGGCCACCGAGCGGGCGGTGTGGGCGAGCATGGGCTGGACCGGCCGGCCGACGGTGAGCCGGAAGGCGGCGAGGGCCCCGGGGCCCTCCGAGAGGAGCGTACGGGCGACGGGGCCCAGGGCGCCGGCGAGCATGACCGCGCGCCGCACCTCGGCGGGCGGTGCCCCCGCGGCGTCCGCGAGGGCGTCGACGGCGACGGCGTCGAGCGCGCCCTGGCGCACCTCTCCGGTGAGCAGACCGCGCAGGAAGTGCTGCTCGTCCTCGGTGGCCGCGCCGAGCAGCAGGGTCAGGCGCTCCTTGCGGGCGGTCTGTGAGCCCGGGCCGCCCAGGGCTCCGATCGCGGTCAGTTCCGCGTGCGTCCACGCCACGGTGAGCGTGGGGGTGCCGGCCGGCGCCACCGGGACGCGCAGGGCGCTCCAGCCGATGCCGAGCCGCCCCTGCGGGAGGCGGCCGGCGAGGTAGGGGATGACGACCGGTACGTCGTCCGGCTCCGCCTCCCGGAAGAGACCGGCCAGCAGGGCGGTCTTGCGGGTGCGGGCCGAGGCGGCGGCGACCTCGCGGGAGACGTGGGCGAGCCTGGCGAGCAGCATGCGGCCATCGTGCTACGCCGTGGGGCCCACCGCCCCCCGGAGGCTCCGGGACCGCGTCAGATGATGTTGAGGGCGGCGGCGGCGCCCACTCCCCCGAGGATCATGAAGGCGGGCATCAGCACCTTGACCTCGACCCAGCTGCCGGCCCGGAAGCGCATGAACTTGGGCGGGCCGAGCGGGTACCAGCGCTTGCGCCCCATCGGTATGGGCCACAGGACGGGGCAGCCGGAGACCGTGAGGGCGTCCCCGATGTCGTGGACGAGCGCTCCGAGGACGATGGGAAGCCCGAGCCACATGTACTCCTGTCCGGGCGCGTCGAACAGCCAGCCCGCGCCGTTGCCGGGCTGGTCGAGGACGCCCGCAAGGATCCACGCGCTGGTCGCGCCGAGCAGCCAGACGAGGACGTCGCTGGAGACGCGGGCCGCCCGCCAGAGCAGTCCTTCGACGGCGAGCACCAGGTGGACGAAGAGGATGGCCAGGACCGCCCACCGGCCGCCGGTGACCGCCACGAAGGAGGCGCCCGCGCCGACCAGGACCGCCCACAGCCAGGTGTGGGTGAGCGTGCGGTGGCCGCCGGTCCTGCGCGGGTCGCCGGTGCCCTTGGTCGCCTTGTAGACGGCGTAGGAGAGCTTGTCGACGATCTCGCAGAGCGCCTTGGAGACGGGACCGAAGGCGCGCGAGATGGTGGCCGACTTGTGGTCGAGGTCCGGGGCGAGCGCCGCGCCGGCGGTGATCAGGGCCCCGACGACCAGGACGGGCCAGGGCATCGTGTGGCCCGCGGCGGCCGCCGCGGCACCCACCCCCAGCCAGGCCGCCGCACCTGACAGAGAATGTGCCGGTCCCATCATGGTTCTTCCCGCCCCCATCGTGATTCGGCCGTGTGCTCCGGCCGGGCCGCCATTGCCTCTGCGAGGCGGCCGAGTTGAGTGGGCAGCGTATCGTCCGTGATCTTCGTCGGATCCGCCGGTTCCCTCATCCGGGCAGGAGACAGGCAAGATGGGGGGCGTGACCCTTATCGATCAGCTCCCGCCGACCGCCGACCCGGACGCCCTCTTCGAGGCCTTCTCGTCATGGACCGAATCGCAGGGGATCGCCCTCTACCCGGCTCAGGAGGAGGCGCTGATCGAGGTGGTCTCCGGGGCCAACGTGATCCTCTCCACGCCCACGGGCTCCGGAAAGAGCCTGGTGGCCGCGGGGGCGCACTTCACGGCGCTGGCCCAGGACAAGGTCACGTTCTACACCGCGCCGATCAAGGCGCTGGTCTCGGAGAAGTTCTTCGACCTGTGCAAGCTCTTCGGCACGGAGAACGTCGGCATGCTGACCGGTGACGCCTCGGTCAACGCCGACGCCCCGGTCATCTGCTGCACCGCCGAGGTGCTCGCCTCGATCGCGCTGCGGGACGGCAGGTACGCCGACATCGGCCAGGTCGTGATGGACGAGTTCCACTTCTACGCGGAGCCGGACCGCGGCTGGGCCTGGCAGATCCCGTTGCTGGAGCTCCCGCAGGCGCAGTTCGTGCTGATGTCGGCGACCCTCGGCGACGTCGCGATGTTCGAGAAGGACCTGACGCGCCGGACGGGCCGCCCGACGTCGGTGGTGCGCTCCGCGACCCGGCCGGTGCCGCTGAGCTACGAGTACCGGCTGACGCCGATCACGGAGACGCTCACCGAGCTCCTGGACACCCGGCAGTCGCCCGTCTACATCGTGCACTTCACGCAGGCCGCCGCGGTGGAGCGGGCGCAGTCGCTGATGAGCATCAACATGTGCACGAAGGAGGAGAAGGAGAAGATCGCCGATCTGATCGGCAGCTTCCGCTTCACCACCAAGTTCGGCCAGAACCTCTCCCGCTACGTGCGCCACGGGATCGGGGTGCACCACGCGGGGATGCTCCCCAAGTACCGCCGGCTCGTGGAGAAGCTCGCCCAGGCGGGCCTGCTGAAGGTCATCTGCGGGACGGACACCCTGGGCGTGGGCGTCAACGTGCCGATCCGCACGGTGCTGTTCACCGCCCTCACGAAGTACGACGGCACCCGGGTGCGCACGCTGCGCGCCCGGGAGTTCCACCAGATCGCGGGCCGGGCCGGCCGGGCAGGTTTCGACACGGCCGGTTTCGTGGTCGCGCAGGCCCCCGAGCACGTCATCGAGAACGAGAAGGCCGTCAAGAAGGCGGGCGACGACCCCAAGAAGAAGCGCAAGGTGGTCCGCAAGAAGGCCCCGGAGGGCTTCGTCGCCTGGTCGGAGACCACCTTCGACAAGCTGATCCAGTCCGAGCCCGAGCCGCTGACCTCGCGCTTCCGGGTCACGCACACCATGCTGCTCGCGGTGATCGCCCGCCCGGGCAACGCGTTCGAGGCGATGCGGCACCTGCTGGAGGACAACCACGAGCCGCGCCGGGCCCAGCTGCGGCACATCCGCCGCGCCATCGCGATCTACCGGTCGCTGCTCGACGGCGGTGTGGTGGAGCAGCTCGACACCCCCGACGCCGAGGGCCGGATCGTGCGGCTCACCGTCGACCTCCAGCAGGACTTCGCGCTCAACCAGCCGCTGTCCACGTTCGCGCTGGCCGCGTTCGACCTGCTGGACGCCGAGTCGCCGTCCTACGCCCTGGACATGGTCTCGGTCGTGGAGTCGACGCTCGACGATCCCCGGCAGATCCTGGCGGCCCAGCAGAACAAGGCGCGGGGCGAGGCGGTCGGCCGGATGAAGGCGGACGGCGTCGAGTACGAGGAGCGGATGGAGCGGCTCCAGGAGGTCACGTACCCCAAGCCGCTGAGCGAGCTGCTCTGGCACGCGTACGACGTGTACCGCAGCAGCCATCCGTGGGTCGGCGACCACCCGGTGTCGCCGAAGTCCGTGATCCGTGACATGTACGAACGGGCCATGACCTTCACGGAGTTCACCTCGAACTACGAGCTGGCCCGCACCGAGGGCATCGTCCTGCGCTATCTGGCGAGCGCATACAAGGCCCTTGAGCACACGATCCCCGACGACCTGAAGTCCGAGGACCTGGAGGACCTGATCGCCTGGCTGGGCGAGCTGGTGCGCCAGGTGGACTCCAGTCTGCTGGACGAGTGGGAGCAGCTGGCCAATCCCGAGGTGGAGACGGCCGAGCAGGCGCAGGAGCGGGCCGACGAGGTCAAGCCGGTGACGGCCAACGCCCGTGCCTTCCGGGTGCTGGTGCGCAATGCGATGTTCCGCCGGGTGGAGCTGGCCGCCCTGGACCGGGTACGCGATCTGGGTGAGCTGGACGCCGACGCGGGCTGGGACGAGGACGCGTGGGGCGAGGCCATGGACGATTACTGGGACGAGCACGAGGAGCTGGGCACGGGCCCGGACGCGCGCGGCCCGAAGCTGCTGAAGATCGACGAGGATCCCGGGCAGGGGGTGTGGCGGGTGTGGCAGGCGTTCGCCGACCCGGCCGGGGACCACGACTGGGGAATCCGTGCGGAGGTCGATCTCGCGGCCTCCGACGAGGAGGGCCGGGCCGTCGTCCGGGTCACGGCCGTGGGCCGGCTGTGACGGCGGACGGGCCGGGAGAGTGGAGAAGAACGGCATGACGAACCCCGCCGACAGCCTGGTCGAGCTGCTCGACCTGGAGCGGATCGAGGTCAACATCTTCCGCGGCCGCAGCCCCGAGGAGTCCCTGCAACGGGTCTTCGGCGGTCAGGTCGCGGGTCAGGCGCTGGTCGCGGCCGGCCGCACCACGGACGGCGACCGTCCGGTGCACTCGCTGCACGCGTACTTCCTGCGCCCGGGCCGTCCGGGCGTGCCGATCGTGTACGACGTGGAGCGGGTGCGGGACGGCCGGTCCTTCACGACGCGCCGGGTCACGGCCGTGCAGCAGGGCAGGACGATCTTCAATCTGACGGCGTCCTTCCACCGCCCGGAGGAGGCGGGGTTCGAGCACCAGCTGCCGCCGGCCCGGATCGTGCCCGATCCGGACGAGCTGCCGACGGTCGCCGACGAGGTGCGCGAGCACCTGGGGGGCCTGCCGGAGACCCTGGAGCGGATGGCGCGCCGTCAGCCCTTCGACATCCGCTACGCCGACCGGCTGCGCTGGACGCGCGAGGAGATCGAGGGCGCCGATCCGCGCAGCGCGGTGTGGATGCGGGCGGTCGGCCCGCTGGGCGACGACCCGCTCGTGCACACCTGCGCGCTGACCTACGCGAGCGACATGACGCTGCTGGACGCGGTGCGGATCCCGGTCGAACCGCTGTGGGGGCCGCGCGGCTTCGACATGGCCTCGCTGGACCACGCGATGTGGTTCCACCGGCCGTTCCGCGCCGACGAGTGGTTCCTGTACGACCAGGAGTCGCCGATCGCCACGGGTGGCCGCGGGCTGGCCAGGGGGCGGATCTACGACCGGCAGGGGCAGTTGCTGGTGTCCGTGGTGCAGGAGGGGCTCTTCCGCCGGCTCGACGGCGCGTAGGCCCCACCGGGCGCGGCCCGGTCCCGGCGCGTAGGCCCCACCGGGCGCGGCCCGGTACCGGCGCGTAGGCCCCACCGGGCGCGGCCCGGTACCGGCGCGTAGGCGCCACCGGGGGCAAGGGGGCCCGCCCGGCGCGGTGGGCCCTGCCTCGGCCTGTGGGGCCACACGCACGGGGCCCGGTACCGGCGCGGTACCCACCCCGGCACACGGGGGCTGTCCGGCGCGGTGGGCCCACCGCGCAAGGCGCCCCCGGCACGGGACCCGGTCCCGGCGCAGGGGCCGCACCCGGCGCGCGGGCCCGCCCAGCCCCGTTCAGGTGCCGGGCAGCGCGTCCTGGTCCACCTCGTGGCGGCGGGTCCGGATCTCCGGGCCCGCCGGGTGCAGTTTGGCGTCGCAGGCGGGGCCGAGCCCGGTGCGGCGCGATTCCGCACCGGTGAGGGGCCGCCCGCAGAGGGCGCAGCGCACCGCGCGGCGGGCCTCGTCGCGGCGTGCCTCCGGCTGCGGTGCGGGGAAGAGTTCGGCAGAGGGCTCGGGAGATTCCACGGACCGATCCTCTCAAGCCGCACCGACAGCGGGTGCGGGACGCGGCGGTGGCGGGAGCCCCGGAGGTCACCTGAAGGCAGGACGGGAGGGCGGCCGACACGGGGCGCGGCCCGTCCGCAGGTCGCCCGCCGCACCGGGTGGTGCTGTGGGAGGGTAACGGCCCATGACCGTCCGATGTCCGTCATGTCACCGCGAAAGCCACTGTCCGGCGGCTGCCTCCCGTGCGCTCGCCCGGTGCCCCAGGGGTGGCGCGTGGACCTGATCCATGTGCGTGCCGTGTGTCCGCCGGAGCTGACGGAGCGGGTCGAGGAGTTCCTGGCCGGCGATCCGTACGTGCTGAACCTGATCGTGCTGCGGGGCGCCGCGCGTCACCCCGACGGCGACTCCGTGGTGTGCGACGTGCTGACCGGAGCCGGCAACGGGGTCCTGCGCGGTCTGCGGGAACTGCGGCTCGACGTCGACGGGTCCCTCGTCGTCGAACAGGTCGGCATGGCGTTCCCGGGGCCGGCGTCGCAGGGCGCGACCCGGCGGCTCGGGGCGCTCGCGGGGGCGCCGGTCTGGGAGGAGGTGGAGGCGCGCATCCGCTCCGGCGGGAGGTATCCGCCGAGCTTCTACCTGTATCTGGTCGTCGCGGGCCTGATCGGGTCGGTGGGCATCGTGACCAACTCCCAGATCCTCATCGTCGGCGCGATGGTCGTCGGCCCTGAGTACGGGGCGATCGTGGCGGTGGCGCTGGGCATCGACAGGGGCGAACGGGGCATGGTGCGGTCGGGGCTCTCCGCCCTGGGCAGGGGTTTCCTGCTGACGGTGGTGGTCACCCTGCTCTTCGGTCTGCTCATCCGCGGCTTCGGCCTCCAGTCGGAGGCGTTCGACCGGGGGCTGCGGCCCGTCTCCAACCTCATCAACACCCCCAACTTCTTCTCGTTCGCCGTGGCGGCGCTGGCCGGTGTCGTCGGCATCGTGTCGCTCACCGAGGCCCGTACGGGGGCGCTGCTCGGGGTGTTCATCTCGGTGACGACGATCCCGGCGGCGGCGGACCTCAGCGTCTCCGTCGCCTTCGGGAGCTGGTCCGAGGCGTGCGGCTCCCTGGTCCAGCTGCTGGTCAACGTCACCGTGCTGATCGGGGTGGGGGCTCTGGCGCTCAGGTTCCAGCGGAGGATCTGGCGGTACGTCGCCCGGACGCAGGCGGCGCGCGGCGGCGGACGGCCCTGAGCCCCCGCGCCCGGGCCCGTGCACCGGAGGGAGCCCGGCCGGCACCGGGCCGGCCGAGCGGCCGGAACGCGGCGGGGCCGGGATGATGGGAGGCGGGGGCCGCGCCGAAGGCGTCGTACGCAGTCAGGAGGACCGCCATGCCCCGGGAACGCACCTCACCGCTCCGCGCCGTACCGGGAGCGACGCCCGAGGAACGGGCCGCGCTCGGGAAGGCGGCCCGCCGGCGGGTCCCCAGGTCCAGCCACCGCGTGTACGAGCCACCGGCCGGCCGCCCCGATCCGCTGGCCCTGCTGGAGGCGCAGTCCGCGGCCAGGGTGCCGGAGCTCGTCCCGATCCGGTACGGACGGATGACCGAGTCGCCGTTCCGCTTCTACCGGGGCGCCGCCGCGATCATGGCGTCCGACCTGGCCGGGACGCCGGCCTCCGGGATCAGGGCGCAGCTGTGCGGTGACGCGCACCTGCTGAACTTCCGGCTGCTCGCCTCCCCGGAACGCCATCTGCTCTTCGACATCAACGACTTCGACGAGACGCTGCCGGGCCCCTGGGAGTGGGACGTCAAACGGCTGGCGGCCAGTCTCGTCATCGCGGGGCGCGCGAACGGCTTCACGGACAAGGAGCGGGCCCGGATCGTGCGGGCCACCGTGCGGGCGTACCGGGAGTCGATGATCCGGTTCGCGGACATGCGCAACCTCGACGTCTGGTACGCGAAGATCGACGAGGAGCGGCTCCGGGCGGCGGCCGCCGGCAAGCTGACCGCCGCGGGCCGCAGACGGGTCGCGGGGGCGACGGCGAAGGCCCGGACCCGGGACAGCCTGCAGGCGTTCGCCCGGCTCACCGAGGTGGCCGACGGGCGGCTGCGCATCGCACCGGACCCGCCCCTCGTGGTGCGGCTGGCGGATCTGCTGCCGGACGCGGAACGCCGGGCGACGGAGGGGCAGTTCCGTGCGCTCCTGCGGAGCTACGGCCGGAGCCTCCCGTCGGACCGGCGTTCCCTGCTCGCGGACTTCCGGCCGGTGGACATGGCCCGCAAGGTCGTGGGCGTGGGAAGCGTCGGGACCCGCTGCTGGATCCTGCTCCTGCTGGGCAGGGACGGCGGGGATCCGCTCTTCCTCCAGGCCAAGGAGGCGGACACCTCGGTGCTGGCGCCGCACGCGGGCGCGAGCGCGTACCGGAACCAGGGTGAGCGGGTGGTGGCGGGCCAGCGGCTGATGCAGGCCGCGGGCGACATCTTCCTGGGGTGGGAGCGGGTGGACGGGTTCGACGGGAAGCGGCGGGACTTCTACGTGCGGCAACTGCGCGACTGGAAGGGCATCGCCCGGCCGGAGCAGATGGTGCCGCGCGGCATGGCCGCCTTCGGGGAGCTGTGCGGGACGACCCTGGCCCGTGCGCACGCGCGGTCCGGCGACCGTATCGCCATCGCCGCCTACCTGGGTCACGGCGAGGTGTTCGACCGGGCGCTGGAGACGTTCGCCGAGCGGTACGCGGACCAGAACGAGAGGGACCACCGGGCCCTGGTCGACGCGGTGGCGGCGGGCCGGCTCCCGGCGGCGGGCGACGGCGGCGTCGCCGCGAGGTAGGGCCTGGTGATTCGTTCCGCGAACACCGCGGGTACTTCACCGACATAACCGGACATCGTGGTATCACCGTGGGGATCCCCGGCGGGCCGTCAGGCGCCCGGGCGGGGTCCGACACGAGGAGACCATGACCATGTCGGCCGAATCGGCCGGAGCGCCCGACGCGCCGGCACCCGACCCGATGGCGGTGGTCCGCACCCGGGGGTACGCGGTCCTCCTGATCATGGTGGCGGCCCTCGGCGTGCCCATCTCCGCCGCGGCGTTCGGATTCCTGGCGCTGGTGCACGAGCTCCAGGACCTGACCTACACGGACCTCCCGCGCGCACTCGGCCTCGGCGACGAGACGCCGTCCTGGTGGCCGGTGCCGCTACTGGGCGTGTCGGGGCTGCTGACCGCGCTGGCGATCCGGCACCTGCCGGGGACGGGCGGGCACAGGCCGGCCGAGGGCTTCGCGAACACCGGGGCGCCGACGGCCGCCCAGCTCCCGGGCATCGCGCTCGCCGCCCTGGCGTCCCTCGGCCTCGGCGTGGTCCTGGGGCCCGAGGCCCCGCTCATCGCCCTGGGCGGCGGTCTGGCCGTGTGCGCGGTGCGCCTGCTCAGGCCGGGCATCGCGCCGGGTGCGAGCGCCATGGTGGCGGCGGCGGGGAGCTTCGCCGCCGTCAGCACCCTGCTGGGCTCGCCGCTCATCGGCGCCTTCCTGCTGATGGAGGCGTCCGGACTCGCCGGGATGATGCTCGGCGTCGCCCTGGTGCCCGGGCTCCTGGCCGCGGGCATCGGTTCGCTGATCTTCATCGGGCTCGGGTCGTGGACGGGCCTGGGGACGTACTCCCTGGCCCTCCCCCACGTGCCGCACGCGCCGCAGCCCGCACTCGCCGAGTTCGGCTGGGCCGTGCTCCTCGGGGTCGCCGCGGCCCTGGCGGGCACCGGGGTCAAGCGGCTGGCCCTGGCGCTCCAGGAGCGGGTCGAGGAGCGGCGGGTGGCCGCGACCGTGGTCATGGGCCTCACCGTGGGCGTGCTGGCGCTCCTCTACGCCCAGAGCACGGGCAGGAACGCGTCCGAGGTGCTGTACTCCGGCCAGGACGCTCTCGGCGGCCTGCTCGCCGGGAGCGCCGGGTACACGGTCGGGACACTCCTCCTGCTCCTCGTCTGCAAGGCGCTCGCCTACGCGGCCTCCCTGAGCGCCTTCCGGGGCGGCCCCATCTTCCCGTCGATGTTCCTGGGCGCCGCGGGCGGGCTGGCCCTGTCGCACCTGCCCGGCCTGGACCCCACCTCGGGCTTCGCGGTGGGCATCGGGGCCATGTGCGTGGCCATGCTCCGGCTGCCGATGACCTCGGTCCTGCTGGCCACGCTGCTGCTCGGGGCCCAGGGCATCACCGTCATGCCGCTCGTGATCGTCGCGGTGGTGGTCTCCTACGTGCTGGTGCTCAGGTTCGAGCGTCCCGCTGCGGCGAGCACAGCGCCCAGATGATGAAGATGTTGATCGCGATCAGCACGATGGACCAGAACGGGTAGTACGGGAGCCACAGGAAGTTGGCCACCGCCAGGAGCCCCGCCAGCAGGACGCCGACGGCCCGCGCCCAGAGCGCCCCCGTGAAGAGCGCACAGCCCGCCAGGACCACGACGATCCCCAGGATGAGGTGCACCCAGCCCCAGCCCGTGAGGCTGAACTGGAACACGTAGTTCTGCGTGGTGACGAACACGTTGTCCTTGGCGATGGCGGAGATGCCCTCCAGGATGGCCATGGCCCCGCCGAAGATCATCATCACTGCCGCGAAGACGGTCCAGCCGGACGCGGCGCTCCCGCGTCCGGCGGGAGCGTCGTGACCCGTTCGCGACCCACTCACACTTCCAGCCATGTCGGCCTCCTCGGTCGTGCAGCCGGTGCGCGGCACCCCGTGTGCCGGCAGTGCGGCCCGTGTGGCTTTTTTTCAGGCTTGCACGCCCTCACCGGGTCGGCACACGGGCCGAGAAGTTGTCCCGGATCAGGGATATTCTCCCGGATATGAGCGATGGGACGGCTCACGGATCCGTCGACGCCAGGCTCGCGGCGCGACTGGGCCTGCTCCGCACCGAACACGGCTGGTCGCTGGACGAGGCGTCCCGCCGCACCGGCGTGAGCCGCTCGGCCCTGTCCCGGCTGGAGCGCGGCGAGCTGAGTCCCACCACCGCCGTTCTCGGGCGGCTCTGCCTCGCCTACGGCCGGCCGATGTCCCAGCTGCTGCTGGAGGTGGAGGCGGGGCCTCCGCAGCTGGTGGCGGCCGCCCGCCAGCCGGTGTGGCGCGACGAGCGGGCGGGTTTCGTCCACCGCTCCGTCTCGCCGCAGCACACCGGGCTGCGGGCCGAGATCGCCGAGGGGACACTCGACGCGGGCGCCGGCGTCTCCTACGGGAACGCGCCGGTGCCGGGTGCGGAGCAGCACGTCTGGGTCCTGGAGGGCACGGTCGAGATCACCGTCGACGCGGCGGTCCACCTCGTGCGCGAGGGCGACTGCCTGCGCTTCCGGTTGCGCGGCCCCTCCCACTTCCGCTGTCCGGGCCCGCAGCGGGTCCGCTACGCACTGATGACCGTTCTGCCGTGAACGCGAGAGGACCCGCCAGATGACCGAGATCATCCCCGTGTCCGGCCCGGAACTGGTCACGTACGCCGACGAGCTCGCCGGTCTGACGACCGAGGCCGTGGCGGGCGGGGCGTCGGTGGGCTTCCTCGCCCCGCTGGACCGGTCGGCGGCCGCCGCGTGGTGGCGGGAGCGGGCCGCCGCCGTCGATGCGGAGACCGAGCAGGTCTGGATCGCCCGGGACGACGCGCGGGTGGCGGGCACCGTCGGGCTGGTCAGGACGGCCCTGCCGAACGCCCGTCACCGCGCGGAGGTCGCGAAGCTCATGGTCAGGCCCTCCGCCCGCGGCCGCGGGATCGGCCGGGCCCTGCTGACGACCGTCGAGCGGTGGGCGGCGGCCGAGGGGCTGACCCTGCTGGTCCTGGACACCGAGACGGGCAGCGACGCCGAACACCTGTACCGCGCGGCCGGCTGGACGGCGTGCGGCTCCGTCCCCGGCTACGCCGCGGACCCGCACGGCACGCTCCGGCCGACCACCTTCTACTACCGGACGCTCGGCCGCCGGGAGTCCTCCGGACGGTGAGCGCCACAATGGGGGGCGACGCCACCCGATCGAGGAGATCCGCCATGACGCTGCACGACATCCCGCTCCGGACGCTCGCCGGCGAGCCGACCACCCTGGGCGCCTACGAGGGCTCCGCGGTCCTCCTGGTGAACGTCGCCTCGCGGTGCGGACTCACGCCGCAGTACGCCGGCCTGGAGCGGCTCCAGAAGGAGTACGCGGACCGCGGCTTCACCGTCCTCGGGGTGCCCTGCAACCAGTTCGGGGGTCAGGAGCCGGGCAGCGCCGACGAGATCAGGACGTTCTGCTCGACGACGTACGGGGTCAGCTTCCCGCTGCTGGAGAAGACGGACGTCAACGGCGAGGGCCGGCACCCGCTCTACACGGAGCTGACGAAGCTCGTCGACGCGCAGGGCGAGGCCGGGGACGTGGAGTGGAACTTCGAGAAGTTCCTGATCTCCCCGGCCGGCGAGCCCGTCGCCCGGATCCGCCCGCACACCGAGCCGGAGGCGCCCGAGGTCGTGGCGGCCGTCGAGGCGCAGCTGCCGCGTTAGCGAGACGGCACGGCCGGATCCGCCCTAACACCGGGGGTGTCCGCACGCGGTGCGGGCACCCCCGGCTCCGCGCCGGGGGCGGGCGGGACGGCCGTCAGCGGATCGGCATCCCCGACAGGGTGCGGGCGATGACCAGGCGCTGGATCTCGCTCGTGCCCTCGAAGATGGTGTAGATCGCCGCGTCCCGGTGCATGCGCTCGACCGGGTACTCGCGGGTGAAGCCGTTGCCGCCGAGGATCTGGACGGCCTGGGCGGTGACCGCCTTCGCCGTCTCGCTCGCGTAGAGCTTGGACATGGAGCCCTCGGCCGCGGTGAAGGGCTTGCCGGCGCTGGCCATCCAGGAGGCGCGCCAGACGAGCAGCCGGGCCGCGTCGATCCGGGTGCGCATGTCGGCCAGTTGGAAGGCGATGCCCTGGTTGTCGATGATCGGGCGTCCGAACTGGGTCCGGGTCTTCGCGTAGTCGAGCGCGACCTCGTACGCGGCGCGCGCGGTCCCGACCGCCATGGCGCCGACGGCGGGGCGGGACGCCTCGAACGTCGCCATCGCGGCGTTCTTGACGCGCTCGCCGCCGGACCTGGCGCGCTCGCGGGCCCGGGCGAGGCGCTCGTCGAGCTTCTCCTTGCCGCCGAGCAGGCAGTGGCCGGGGACGCGGACGTCCTCCAGCACGACCTCGGCGGTGTGCGAGGCGCGGATGCCGTGCTTCTTGAACTTCTGCCCCTGCGAGAGGCCGGGGGTGGCCGGCGGGACGATGAAGGAGGCGTGGCCCTTGGAGCCGAGCTCCGGGTCCACGACCGCGACGACGACGTGGACGTTGGCGATCCCGCCGTTCGTCGCCCAGGTCTTGGTGCCGTTGAGCACCCACTCGTCCTTGGCCTCGTCGTACACCGCGCGGGTGCGCATCGAGGCGACGTCGGATCCCGCGTCCGGCTCCGAGGAGCAGAAGGCGGCGACCTTCACGTCGTCGGCGTCGCCGTACATCTGGGGGATCCAGGTGCCGATCTGCTCCTCGGTGCCGTTGGCGAGGACGCCGACCGCCGCGAGACCGGTGCCCACGATGGACAGGGCGATCCCCGCGTCGCCCCAGAAGAGCTCCTCCATGGCCATGGGGATGCCGAGGCCCGTGGGGTCGAAGAACTGCTGGGCGTAGAAGTCGAGGGAGTAGATTCCCACCTTGGCCGCTTCCTGGATGACCGGCCAGGGCGTTTCCTCACGCTCGTCCCACTCCGAAGCGGCCGGCCGGATCACCTCGGCGGCGAATCCGTGCAGCCAGTCACGGACCTGCTTCTGGTCGTCGTTGAGCTCGAGCGTGAACTCGGCCATGGTTCCCTCCATGCGCTTCCGGTCAACCCGTGTTACTAGCGGTAACAACAGTCTGTTACCAGCAAGTAGCTTCTGTCAACCGGTCAGCGACCGATCCGCGCCCGTCGGACCAGGGTGTTACGTTGCCCGGGCGTGACGAGATCGCAGGACAGCGGGCGGGGCGGGAGAAACGACATGGGGACCACACGAGGGGCCGAACGGCAGCGGACAGCGGCCGGACTCCGCCGCCGGGAGCTGCTGGAGGCCGCGGACCGGGTGGTGCTCAGGGACGGCCCGCAGGCCTCGATGAACGCGATCGCCGCGGAGGCCGGGATCACCAAGCCCATCCTCTACCGGCACTTCGGCGACAAGGGCGGCCTCTACCGCGCGCTCGCCAAGCGTCACACCGACGCCCTGCTGAGCGCCCTGCGGGCCGCCCTGGACGCCCCCTCCGAGCGCCGCCGGCGCGTCGAGGCGACCCTGGACACCTACCTCGCGGCCATCGAGGCGCGCCCGCAGGTCTACCGCTTCCTGATGCATCCCTCGGACGACGCGGCACCCTCGTCCGAGCAGGGCTTCGACGTCGGACGCCACTCCGCCCCGCTGCTGCGCCGCCTCGGCGAGGAGCTGGGCAAGGTCATCGTGGAGCGGGTCGACCTCGGCCCGGAGAGCGAGCAGACGGCCCGGATCTGGGGCCACGGCATCGTCGGCATGATGCACGCCGCCGGCGACTGGTGGCTGGGCGACCGGCCGTGCTCGCGCGAGCAACTGGTGCGCAGCCTCGCCGATCTGCTGTGGGGCAGGCTGGCCGACGCGAACGACCTCCCCGGCGGCCAGGGGTTCTGAGACCGGCCCACCGCAGCGGCCCCTCAGCCGCCGTCCGCGGTGCCCGCCCACGGCGCTCGCCGGGCCGCGCGCAGCGCTCTGGCGCGGCGCAGCCCGGTCAGCCGGTCGGTGTAGACCCGGCCGTCGAGGTGGTCGCACTCGTGCTGGAGGCAGCGGGCGAACCAGCCGGTTCCGTCGATCCGCACGGACTCCCCCGCGGCCGTCCGCCCCTCGACCACCGCACGGTCGAAGCGCGGGGTGCCGGCTTCGAGCCCCGGGAGCGACAGACACCCCTCCGGCCCGCGTACGGTGTCCCCGTCCGCCTCGACCAGGACCGGGTTGACGAGGTGCCCCAGGTGCCGGACGTCGTCGTCCGGACAGTCGTACACGAACACCCGGAGCGGTACGCCGATCTGGTTCGCGGCGAGCCCCACACCGTTCGCGGCGTACATGGTGGCGAACATGTCCTCGACCAGGCGGGCGAGGGACGGGCCGAAGTCGGTGACGTCGTCGCACGGGCTGTGGAGCACCGGGGCGCCGAGCAGACTCATGGCACGAACGCGTCCGGTACTGCCGGGGATCGGGCGGTTTCGCATGCGGAGAAGCGTACGTTGCACGTGACCTCCACGTTCCCCGTGGTGCCGAGGTGCGGTCGGCACCGCGGACATCGATAGGCTGGGCACGGACTTACGCAAGGAGGATCTAGGACGATGGCAGGCAACACGGAGCCGTTGTCGCCGCGGGCCAAGCTCGCCGTGACGGCGGGCAAGGCCGCGGCGGCGGTGTCGCGCGCCGCGGGGCGCGGCAGCGGATCGGTGATCGGCGGCCGGGTGGCGCTCAAGCTCGACCCCGACCTGCTCGGGCGGCTGGCGCAGCACCTGGACGTGATCCTCGTGTCCGCGACCAACGGCAAGACGACCACGACCCGGCTGATCGCCGAGGCGCTGAGGGCCGCGGGCCCCGTCGTGTCGAACGCGCTGGGCGCCAACATGCCGGCGGGGATCACCTCCGCGCTGGCGGGCGGCTCGGACGCGCGCTACGGCGTGATCGAGGTCGACGAGAAGTACCTCGCCGGGGTGGCGCGCGACACGACGCCGAAGGTGATCGCGCTGCTCAACCTCTCCCGCGACCAGCTGGACCGCGCGGCGGAGACCCGGATGCTGGCGGAGAAGTGGCGCGAGGGCCTGTCGGGCTCGAAGGCCGTGATCGTGGCCAACGCGGACGACCCGCTGATCGTCTGGGCCGCGTCCTCCTCCCCCAACGTGGTGTGGGTGGCGGCAGGGCAGGCGTGGAAGGACGACGCCTGGTCCTGCCCGTCCTGCGGCGGTGTGATGCAGCGCCCCGGGGACGACTGGTTCTGCGGTGAGTGCGGCTTCCGCCGCCCGGCGCCGAGCTGGGCCCTGAACGGCGACTACGTCCTGGACCCGCACGGTTCGGCGTGGCCGATCCACCTCCAGCTGCCGGGCCGGGCCAACAAGGCCAACGCCACCAGTTCCGCCGCCGTGGCCGCGGTCTTCGGCGTGCCGCCGCAGGTGGCGCTGGAGCGCATGTACCAGGTGCAGGCCGTCGCGGGCCGCTACGACGTCGTCGGCTTCCTCGGCCGCGAGCTCAGGCTGCTGCTGGCGAAGAACCCGGCGGGCTGGCTGGAGACGTTCTCCCTGATCGACCCGCCGCCGACCCCGGTCATCCTCTCGGTGAACGCCCGCGGCGCCGACGGCACCGACACCTCCTGGCTGTGGGACGTCGACTACACCCAGCTCTACGGTCACCCGATCTTCGTGCTCGGTGACCGCAAGCTGGACCTGGCGGTCCGGCTCGAGGTGGCCGGACTCGACTTCCGGGTCTGCGAGAACCTGGACGAGGCCGTCCAGGCGGCGCCCCCCGGCCGCATCGAGGTCATCGCCAACTACACCGCCTTCCAGGATCTGCGCCGTCGTGTCGGCAACTGACCCCCGCGCGGGCACCCCCCGGAGAGGACGAAGCATGAGCAACAACGGCCTGCGGCTGGTGTGGGTCTACCCCGACCTCCTCAGCACCTACGGCGACCAGGGCAACGCCCTGGTGGTGGAGCGCCGGGCACGCCAGCGCGGCCTCGACGTGTCGCGCGTGGACGTGCGCAGCGACCAGCCCATCCCGACGTCGGGCGACATCTACCTGATCGGCGGCGGTGAGGACCGGCCGCAGCGGCTCGCGTCGGAACGGCTGCGCCGTGACGGCGGGCTGAGCCGGGCCGCGTCGAACGGGGCGATCATCTTCTCGGTCTGCGCGGGCTACCAGATCCTCGGCCACGAGTTCATCAACGACCTCGGCGAGCGGGAGCCCGGCCTCGGGCTGCTCGACGTCGTCTCCACCCGGGGCGAGGGTGAGCGGTGCGTCGGCGACGTGCTCGGGGACATCGACCCGAACCTGGGGCTGCCGCCGCTGACCGGCTTCGAGAACCACCAGGGCGTCACCCACCTCGGCCCGTCCGCGCGCCCGCTCGCGCAGGTGCGGCTCGGCCGGGGCAACGGCACCGGGGACGGCACGGAGGGCGCGTACAACGACACCGTGTTCGGCACCTACATGCACGGGCCGGTGCTGGCACGGAACCCGCTGATCGCGGACCACCTGCTGAAGCTGGCGCTGGACGTCAACGCGCTGCCGCCCAGCGACGACCGGTGGTACGAGGCGCTGCGCGCCGAGCGGATCGCGGCGGCGACCCAGCCCGCCTGACGCACGGTGTGGACCGGTCCTGCCGAGGGCCGGTCCACACGTGTGCGGACCGTGTACATTCGGTGGGCGTCCAGCAGTCGGACAACGGGTTCGGTCGGGCCACTCCGCGCCGGTAGGGTGACGGGGATCCAACCGGACGACGTGGTCCGGGGTCGGCCCACGTCGAAAAGGTTTCCCGGGCAATGCGAATTGGTGTGCTCACCTCCGGGGGCGACTGCCCCGGCCTCAACGCCGTCATCCGCTCCGTCGTGCACCGTGCGGTGGCCGACCACGGCGACGAGGTCATCGGCTTCCACGACGGGTGGCGGGGCCTCCTGGAGTGCGACTACCGCAAGCTCGACCTCGACGCGGTCGGGGGCATCCTCGCCCGCGGCGGCACGATCCTGGGGTCCTCCCGCGTCCAGCCCGCGCACCTGCGCGGCGGTGTGGAGCGGGCGCGGGGCCACGTCGCCGATCTCGGCCTGGACGCGATCATCCCGATCGGCGGCGAGGGCACCCTGAAGGCCGCCAACCTCCTCTCCGAGGCGGGTCTGCCGATCGTCGGTGTGCCGAAGACCATCGACAACGACATCGCCTCGACCGACGTGACGTTCGGTTTCGACACGGCCGTCGGGGTCGCCACCGAGGCGCTGGACCGGCTGAAGACGACCGCCGAGTCGCACCAGCGCGTCCTGATCGTCGAGGTCATGGGGCGGCACACCGGCTGGATCGCGCTGCACTCCGGCATGGCGGCCGGCGCGCACGCCATCGTCGTGCCCGAGCGGCCCTTCGACATCGACGAGCTGACCGAGCTCGTCGGCCGGCGGTTCTCGGAAGGCAAGAAGTTCGCGATCGTCGTCGTGGCGGAGGGCGCCAAGCCCCGCGAGGGCTCCATGGAGTTCAACCAGGGCACGAAGGACATCTACGGCCACGAGCGCTTCGTCGGGGTGGCGACGCAGCTCTCCGGCGAGCTGGAGCAGCGCCTCGGCAAGGAGGCCCGCCCGGTGATACTCGGTCACGTCCAGCGCGGCGGCACTCCGACCGCGTACGACCGCGTCCTGGCCACCCGTTTCGGCTGGCACGCGGTGGAGGCCGCGCACCGGGGCGAGTTCGGCATGATGACGGCGCTGCGCGGCACGGACATATCGATGGTTCCGCTGGCCGCGGCCGTCGAGACCCTGAAGACGGTCCCGGCCGAGCGGTACGCGGAGGCGCAGGTCGTGCTCTGACCTCCCCGACACTCGGCGAACCGCCCCCGGCCGCACCTGCGGCCGGGGGCGGTTCTAGTCTGGACCGGACAACCGGCACGAAACGGGGACGTCCCCAGCGGGAGTGAACTGATGGATCACAGCGGGCACGGCATGAACATGGATCTGCCGCCGTTCACGCTGGGACGCGGGCTCGCGTTCTCCGCGGACCCGTTCTTCCTGATCGGCTGCGTGGTCGCCCTCGCTCTGTACGGCTACGGGGTGGCGCGGCTGCGGCGCCGGGGCGACGGCTGGCCGGTGAACCGGACCGTGTTCTTCGTCCTGGGTGGCCTGTCCATCGCCCTGGTGATGTGCACGGGGCTCAATGACTACGGCATGGTCATGTTCAGCGTGCACATGGTGCAGCACATGGTGATCAGCATGGTGTCGCCGATCCTGCTGCTGCTGGGTGCTCCGGTGACGCTCGCGCTGCGGGCGCTGCCCGTGGCGGGGCGCGACCGCACGGGTCCGCGCGAACTGCTGCTCAAGCTGCTCCACAGCCGCTACATGCGGGTGATCACGCACCCGGTGTTCACGATCCCGCTGTTCATCGCCAGCCTGTACGGGCTCTACTTCACGCCGCTCTTCGACTTCCTGATGGGGTCCAGGGCGGGGCACATCGCGATGATGGTGCACTTCCTGGCGGTCGGCCTGGTGTTCTTCTGGCCGATCATGGGCGTCGACCCGGGGCCGCACCGGCCGGGGTACGTGATGCGGATGCTGGAGCTCTTCGCGGGGATGCCCTTCCACGCGTTCTTCGGCATCGCGCTGATGATGGCGACCCAGCCGATGGTGAAGGCGTACGAGAACCCGCCGGCCTCGCTCGGCATCGACGCGCTGGCCGACCAGTCGGCGGCCGGTGGCATCGCCTGGGCGTTCAGCGAGATCCCGTCGGTGCTGGTGCTGATCGCCCTGGTCTTCCAGTGGTACCGGTCCGAGCAGCGGACCGCGAAGCGCTCCGACCGGGCCGCCGACCGGGACGGTGACCAGGAGCTGAAGGCGTACAACGCCTATCTCGCCTCATTGCAGGCGCGCGGACGGTAGCGGTGGGCCCGCCCGAGGGGTGACCATGGCTGCAACGGCCGTGCGGCCGGGTGAGGAGCGTGCGCTCATGCCTGGATCCACGAAGACGATGGGGGTGCTCACCGTCGGCGCGCTGGTCGCGGTGACGGCGTACACCGTGGCCCTGGGGAGCAACGGCTGGCTGTGGTTCGGCTGGGTGGTCCTGGGGCTCGCCACGCTGGGGATGCTCGCCACCCGCGACACCTGAGACGCGTACGGGACCGGGGCGGTTCACGGGCCGAGCCGGTCCGTGGTGCGGCTCTGCGCGTCGTAGGTCCGGGCCCCGGTCCACCGGCCGGTGAGGACACCGGGGGGTGTGCCCGGCGCCTGTGGGAGCACGTCCGCCTCGGACACGGCGGCGGCCGGTCGGGCGCCGCGGCCGAGCGTGAGGTGCGGGACCCAGCGCCCGGGGGCGTGGAGCGGGTGGGGCCGACCGCTTCCCGGTGCCTCGCGCAGGGTCCGCCACACCGTGCGGTGCAGGCGCAGCAGGGCGTCGTCCGGCCGGACGGCCCAGGCCAGCACGTGCCGACGGCCGTGGAAGCGCACCAGACCGTCGAGGCGGACCGGGAGCGGGAGCGCGGCCAGCGCCTCCTCCAGCCGTGCCCGTGTGTCCGGGGCGAGGGTGTCCGCGGTGGCCAGGGTGAGGTGGGGGCGGTTGGTCGGGTGCCGGTGTGCGGCGAGGCTGGGGAGTCCGGCCCGTGCCAGGCGCTGCCACGCCTCGCGGACGGCGAGGTCCGTCACGGGATCGAGCAGGAGTTCCACACTGTGCACGCGGGCAGCATACGGCCGGGTGCCGCCGGGCGCCTGCCGCGTGCGCGCCCGCCCGGGCGGTGCCAGCATGGTGGTGTCGTGCAGGGACGCGGCCGCACGGATCCGGCGTACGGTGCCGGCCGGCCGCGGGTCCCGACATCGAGAGGCGGGTGCTTCGCATGGACAGGTCCGGGCTGATCGATGCGGTGGGGCGCAGGACGGCGGGCGGCGGTGAGCTGTCGCCCGAGCAGGTGGGGCGGGTGGTCGACGCCCTGTTCGGGACCGTCGCCCGGGCCGGTGCGATCGCCGAGACGCTGAGGACGGGCGGTGCGGTCACCCTGGTGGGCTTCGGCAGCTTCCACCAGGAGGACGGTGCGGCGGCGCTGCGGCCGGGCAAGGCGCTCAACGAGTTCGTCAACGGCGAGGTCGGCCGGGTCGGGTAGCGGACCGGTGGCGGTCGTGCGGGTGCGTGCCTCGGGGCGAGCGGAGCCCGAGGACGCCTGGTCGCGCTATGCCGTCCCTGCGCGCTGGCCGAGCTGGTCGCCGCAGATCCGGGCGGTGCGCACCGACGGGGAGCGGCTGACCGCGGGTATGCGCGGCGAGGTCGTCTCCCTGTTCGGGGTCACCGCGGCGTTCGTGGTGGAGTCCGTCGACGAGGCGCGGTGGCACTGGGTGTGGCGGGTCGCCCTCGGCCCCGTCCGGCTGCGGCTGACCCACCGGGTGCTCCGACGGCCGGGCGGATCGGCCACGGAGCTGATCGCCGAGGGCCCGGCGCTCGCTCTGGCCGCCTACATGCTGCCCGCCCGGTGGGCCCTGGGCCGGCTGGTGCGCGGCTGATCCGCGCACCTGGGTGCCCCGTCCCGGTGGGGCGGACGACGGGCCCCGCGTCGTCACGTCCGGCCCCTGGCCCCGATGCCGCCCGGCGTGCGCAGCGGGGTCGGGCACGGGCCGCCGGGCGTGCCCTTCCCAGCGACGTGTGGGGCTCGCCCGGAGGCGCGTGGGACGTGAGGGACCGGTGTGCGCTCCGTGCGGGATGCCGGCGCCCGCGCGCCGGAAGCTACGATCGACCGCCGGAGGGGGACGGCACGTGTACGCACGCCGTCGCCTGATGGTGTGTCAGGTGAGGTGGCGGGAAGCGGGTACGAGTCCTGAGGAGGGCCGGACCGCCCTCGGGCCGCACCGGAGAGTCGGCCGAGCGCGACAACAGCATGTGCGACCTGGCAGAACGCGGCCAACAGCCCGGTCCGGAAGGCGAGGAGAGAAGCTGTGTTCTACCACGTACTGAAATACGTCGTCCTGGGTCCCCTGCTCCGGTTGATGTTCCGGCCCCGGATCGAGGGGCTGGAGCACATACCCGAAGAGGGTGCGGCCATCGTCGCCGGCAACCACCTCTCATTCTCCGACCACTTCCTGATGCCGGCGATCCTCAAGCGCCGGATCACGTTCCTCGCGAAGGCCGAGTACTTCACCGGCCCGGGCATCAAGGGCAAGCTGACCGCGGCGTTCTTCCACAGCATCGGGCAGATCCCGGTGGACCGGTCGGGGAAGGAGGCCGGGCAGGCGGCGATCCGCGAGGGCCTGGGGGTGCTGGACAAGGGCGAGTTGCTGGGCATCTACCCGGAGGGCACCCGCTCGCACGACGGCCGGCTCTACAAGGGCAAGGTCGGTGTCGCGGTGATGGCGATCAGGAGCGGGGTCCCGGTCGTGCCGTGCGCGATGGTCGGCACGTTCGAGATCCAGCCTCCCGGACAGAAGATGCCCCGCATCAAGCGGGTCACGATCCGGTTCGGGGAGCCGCTGGACTTCTCGCGCTACGCCGGCCTGGAGAACCAGAAGGCGGCCGTGCGGGCGGTCACGGACGAGATCATGTACGCCATCCTCGGCCTCTCCGGACAGGAGTACGTCGACGAGTACGCGGTCAAGGCCAAGGCGGCGCAGCCCGACGAGCCGAAGCGGTCCCCGCGCTCGGCACGCTGAGCCGCTGCCGCGGACCGTCGCACGGCCGGCCGTGCGGCTCGACGGGCGGCAGGTGCTCGAAGCTGCCGGGCCACGGCGGGACGCCCTTCGGCGACGCGGCGGAGGAGGCCCGGCCGGAGCGGTACGACCGGACGAGGTGAGTCGGTTCCGGCCGGAAGGGGCGAGTACGGTTCCGGCCGGGAGGGGTGAGCGGGCGGCCGCCGGGAAACATCGGCCGCCCGCTCACGTCAGGGGGTGGTCACGGCTTCGGTGTGGCGTGCGGGGTGCACGTCACGTCCTGCCGGTCGGTCTTCCCCGTGAGCAGGTAGGTGTCCACCCGCTCGTTGACGCAGGGGTTGACCAGGCCGGTGACACCGTGCGAACCGGCGCCCTTCTCGGTGATGAGACGGGAGCCGCGGAAACGCTTGTGCAGCTCGACGGCGCCCTCGTACGGGGTGGCGGCGTCGCGGGTGGACTGGACGATCAGCACCGGGGGCAGGCCCTTGCCGGTGCGGACGTCGAGCGGTGTCCGCTGCTTGGACGGCCAGGTGGCACAGGGCAGGTTCATCCAGGCGTTGGCCCACGTCATGAACGGGTTGTCCTGGTGCAGCCGGGTGTTGTCGCGGTCCCACGTCTTCCAGTCGGTGGGCCACTTCGCGTCCGCGCACTCGACCGCCGTGTACACGGCGTTGCCGTTCTCCGAGCTGATGTTGCCCGCGGTGTCCGACAGGTCGGGTGCCGCGGCGTCGATCAGCGCCTGGGTGTCGCCGCCGAGGTAGTCGCTCCAGATCCGGGCGGTGGGCGCCCAGGCGGAGTCGTAGTACGGCGCGCTCTGGAAGAAGCCGATGAGCTCGGCCGGGCCCACGACGCCGCCGATCGGGCTCTTCTTGGCCGCGGCCCGCAGCGTCAGCCAGGCCTGCTCGACCTTCTCGGGCGTGTCACCGATGTGGTAGGAGGCGTCGTTCGCGGCGACCCACGCCTTCCAGTCGTTCCAGCGTGTCTGGAAGGCGACGTCCTGGTTCAGGTTGGCCTGGTACCAGATGTTGTCCTTCGAGGGGTCGACCACGCTGTCGACGACCATCCGGCGCACGTGCGACGGGAAGAGCGTGCCGTAGACCGCGCCCAGGTAGGTGCCGTAGGAGACGCCCAGGAAGTTGAGCTTCTTCTCACCGAGCGCGGCGCGGATGACGTCCAGGTCGCGTGCGGTGTCGGGGGTGGTCATGTGCGGCAGCATCGCGCCGCTGCGCTCGGCGCAGCCGTCGGCGTACTCGGCGGCGAGCTTGCGCTGGGCGCGCTTGTCGGCCTCGCTGTCCGGCACCGGATCGGCCTTCGGGGCCTTGACGAACTCCTGCGGGTCGACGCAGGAGATCGGCGCCGAGTGGCCGACCCCGCGCGGGTCGAAGCCGACGAAGTCGTAGGCCTGCGCGGCCTTGGTCCAGAGCGGGTTCTTGGTGACGACGCGCTTCGGGAACGCCATGCCCGAACCGCCGGGACCGCCGGGGTTGTAGACGAGTGCGCCCTGGCGCTCGCTCTTGGTGCCCGTGCTGACGTGCCGGTCCACGGCGAGCTTGATCTGCTTGCCGTTCGGCTCGGTGTAGTCGAGCGGGACGCTGACCCAGCCGCACTGGATGGGCGCGGCGATCGCCCAGTCGGCCGGGCAGTCCGCCCAGTCGATGCCGGTCTTCGCGGCCCGGGCGGCGGCGATCTGCACGCCGCGCGCCTCCTGGCCGCCGTGGTGGCGGCTGTCGGCGCCCGCGGCCGGCGCGGCTATCGCCCCCGCTATGAGCGTGCCCGCGATCAGAGTGCCGGCCGAGCCGAGCATCGCTGTGCGTCTCATCTGGAGCCTCCCCCTAGGTGTCGCGCCGCGGGTGGCGGCGCCGGTTGGTATGTCCAGCAGGATCCTTTCGTCTGTGAGGTTGCCGAGAACAGGGCGTACACCTGTTTCTTTACCGAACCAATAACCGGTGTCGTCGCCCCGCTGAGCGGACTCAGCCCGTTCGGAGGGGCTCCCGGTCCTTCAGCAGATCCTCCAGCGCTTCGTCGAGCACCGCCCGCAGCAGCCGGGCGTCCGCGGCGAGGGCGGTCACGAGCACCGCGGGGCCGGCCAGCGGGGTGAGCGCCGCGGTGGGGCCGAGCAGGCGCGCGGCGGGGAGGCCGTCGGCGTACGCCGGGTCGACCAGGAGCAGTTGTCCGACGGCCCGGTGGCCGCCCAGGACGGCGGCCCCGTCCCAGCCGCCGGGTGCGCCCGGTCCGTACGCCAGTTGCTGGTCGAGCAGCGGCCGTCCCGCCCTGCGCACCGTGAGGCGGGTCGAGAGCCGGCCGGTGGGTTCGCCGTGCCGGCCCAGGACCTGCTCCTCGCGGAGCACCAGCCGGGCGGTGGGGGCCAGGTCGGCCCGGGTGGTCAGGTCGAGTGCGCTGCCCCGGGCGGAGACGAGCTGTTCGGGGAGCCAGCGGAGCTCCGCCCCCTCCCCCACGCACAGCCGTACGGCGTACGACGCGTGGCCCGCGTCCCCGGCCCCCGGCAGCGCCACGGTGGCGGCGGCGGTGTCCACCGTGAGCCGGGCACCGTCCTCGGCACGGACCTCGACGGCGAGCCGGTCGCCGCCGAGGGGTGCGCTCATCGCGCCGACCACGGTGACGCGCGCGCGGCCCGGGTCCGGCGATCTGGTCCGGCGCGGGGCGAGCGGTCCGTCGCTCTCCAGCACGGGGAGCGCGGTGGAGCCCCGTCCGTCGGCGACGGCGGTGATCCGGGCGGTGGCCGTGACGCTCATGCCGCCCAGTCCGCGAGCCGTGCCCGCACCCAGGCCTCGACGGGGGCGACACCGTCGGGCCCGGTCAGGGAGGTGAACACGACGGGGAGTTCGCCGCGCTGGTCGGCGGCGTCGCGGGCCATCCGGTCCAGGTCGGAGCCGACGTAGGGGGCGAGGTCGGTCTTGTTGATGACGAGCAGGTCGGCGGTGCTGACACCGGGGCCGCCCTTGCGCGGGATGTCGTCGCCGCCGGCGACGTCGATCACGAAGACCTGGGCGTCGACGAGCCCCTTGGAGAAGGTGGCCGTGAGGTTGTCGCCGCCCGACTCGACGAGGATCAGGTCGAGCGGCCCCACGGAGTCCTCCAGGTCCTCGACGGCTTCGAGGTTGGCGGAGATGTCGTCGCGGATCGCGGTGTGCGGGCAGGCGCCGGTCTCGACGGCCTGGATGCGCTCGGGCGGGAGCACGGCGTTGCGGAGCAGGAAGGCCGCGTCCTCGCGGGTGTAGATGTCGTTGGTGACGACGGCGATGGAGACGCGGTCGCGCAGGGCGCGGCAGAGCGCGGCGACAGTGGCGGTCTTGCCCGATCCGACCGGGCCGCCGAGGCCGATGCGCAGGGCGCGCCGGGTGCCGTCGGGGCGTGCGGCGTCGGCGCTGACGGCCGCGGGACCGTGGTGTGCGTGGTCGAGGTGCATGGGTGCGGCTCCGGATGGGGGCGGGATCCCCGGCGCGGGGCCGGGAATCGGACGGGGGGGGACGGGGGTCGGACGGCGGGGCTCGGACGGCGGGTACGGGGGTCGGACGGGGGGAGGTACGGGGGTCGGACGGCAGGGGTCGGACGGCGGGTCGGGGGCTCAGGAGGCGAACAGGCGGACCGGCCAGGCCGCGTGGGCCTCGGCCGAGATGTCGAGCAGGGGGGCGGAGGCGGCGGGCAGGGCCTCGATGCCGTGCCGTGCGGCCTCGGCCGCCCGTCCGGCGACCTCGTCGAGTGCGGGCGCCAGCCGGGCGAGGACCGCGGTGGCCTCGAAGGGGTCGAGGGACAGCAGGCGGACCACCGCGGTGGCGGGGCCGCTGACCGTCTCGTAGGCGACGCAGTGGGCGGCGTCGACGAGGTCCAGGCCCGCGGCGCGGGCGGTGAGTCCGAGCACGACCGGCTGATGCGCGCCGCGCGGCCGTGCTTCGGCGAGCGCGGTCAGTTCGGGGCTCGGCCAGGTGGCCCGCGCCGCCCGCATCAGCTGCCGTCCGAGTCGGCGGGCCGCCGCCCTGAGCGCCGGTGCGGGGGTCCGTGCGTCGGCGGCCTCGTCGAGGGCGAGCGGGTCGAGGCCGTGCGCCGCCGCGGCGGCCAGGGCGGCGGAGGTGAGGCCGGTGGTGTGGAGTCGTCCGAGGCAGAAGTCCGCCAGGTCCCGGGCGTCCTTGATACGGCCCGCCTTGACGGCCGGTTCGGCGCCACCGGAGTGTGCGTGGCCGCCGGCGGGGAACCGGCCGTCGGCGAGGACGAGCAGGGCTGCGCGTGTCGTCATCAGCTGCCGTCCCGTCCTCAGAAGAGGAAGTAGCGCTGGGCCATGGGCAGTTCCGCGGCGGGTGCGGGTTCGACGAGGTCGCCGTCGATGGTGACGGCGAAGCTGTCGGGGTCGACCTCCACCCGGGGCAGGGCGTCGTTCTCCCGCATGTCCGCCTTGGTGACGCCACGGGTGCTGGTGATCGGGACGAACGCCTTGCCCAGGCCCAGCCGCTCCGGCAGCCCGTCCTCGACGGCGGCCGAGGAGACGAAGTTCAGCGAATTGGCCGCGGGCGCGCGGCCCACGGCACCGAACATCGGCCGGGGCATGACCGGCTGCGGGGTGGGGATCGAGGCGTTGGCGTCGCCCATCTGCGCGTACGCGATCTGGCCGCCCTTGATCACCGTCTGCGGCTTGACGCCGAAGAACGCCGGGTCCCAGAGCACCAGATCGGCGAGCTTGCCCGGCTCGACCGAGCCGATCTCCCGGTCCAGCCCCTGGGCCACGGCCGGGTTGATGGTGTATTTGGCGACATAGCGACGTGCGCGGTGGTTGTCTGCGGCCCCGTCGCCCGGCAGCGCGCCGCGCCGCCGCTTCATCACGTGGGCGGTCTGCCAGGTGCGCAGGATCACCTCGCCGATGCGGCCCATCGCCTGGGAGTCCGACGAGATGATCGAGATGGCTCCGAGGTCGTGGAGGATGTCCTCTGCCGCGATCGTCGAGGGCCGGATCCGGGACTCGGCGAAGGCGAGGTCCTCCGGCACGGTCGGATTGAGGTGGTGGCAGACCATCAGCATGTCGAGGTGCTCCTCGATGGTGTTGACGGTGTGCGGCCGGGTCGGGTTGGTGGAGCTGGGCAGCACGTAGGGCTCCGAGACCACGCTGATGATGTCGGGTGCGTGCCCGCCGCCCGCCCCCTCGGTGTGGTACGCGTGGATCGAGCGGCCGGCGATCGCGGCCAGCGTGTCGGCGACGAAGCCGGCCTCGTTGAGCGTGTCCGTGTGGATGGCGAGCTGGGCGCCGGTCTCCTCACACACACCCAGGCAGGCGTCGATGACGGCGGGGGTGGCGCCCCAGTCCTCATGGATCTTGAATCCCAGTGCCCCGGCTCGCAGTTGGGAGTGCATGGCGGCGCGGGACATGGTGTTGCCCTTGCCGAGCAGTCCGATGTTGACGGGATACCCGTCGAGCGCCTCGAACATCCGGGCGAGATGCCAGGGACCCGGGGTGATCGTGGTGGCCTTGGTCCCCTCGGCCGGCCCCGTACCGCCGCCGACGAGGGTGGTGATGCCGGAGGAGAGCGCCTGGTCGACGAGGGTCGGCGAGATGAAGTGGACGTGCGCGTCGATGGCGCCGGCGGTGACGAACTTGCCGTTGCCCACGATGATCTCGGTCTCGGGCCCGATGACCAGGTCCGGGTGGACGCCGTCCATCGTGTCGGGGTTCCCGGCCTTGCCGATGCCGGTGATCCGGCCGTCGCGGATGCCGATGTCGGCCTTGACGACGCCCCAGTGGTCGAGGATGACGGCGCCGGTGATCACCGTGTCGGGGGCGCCTTCGGCGCGGGTGGTCCGCGCCTGGCCCATCGACTCGCGGATCACCTTGCCGCCGCCGAACACGGCCTCGTCCCCGGCCAGTCCGGGGCCGCCGGACCGGTCCTCCTCGATCTCCACGAGCAGATCGGTGTCGGCGAGCCGGACGCGGTCACCGGTGGTGGGCCCGAACAGGTCGGCGTACACGGGGCGGCTGAGCTCAGGCATCGAGGGGACCTCCGGTGTCGCCGCGCAGTCCGGGGACGATGCGCAGGCCTGCGAGCGGGACGAGTTCGACGTCGACGGGGATACCGGGCTCGAAGCGCACCGCGGTTCCGGCGGCGATGTGCAGCCGCAGCCCGTGCGCCGCGCCGCGGTCGAACTCCAGGCCGGTGTTGGCCTCGGCGAAGTGGTAGTGCGAGCCGACCTGGACCGGCCGGTCGGCGGCGTTGAGGACGGTGAGGCGGGTGACGGGGCGGCCCTCGTTGAGGGGCACCGGGTCCGGCGCGTACAGGATCTCTCCGGGAATCATCGGCGGCTCCCCCCGTCAGACGATCGGCTCGTGGACGGTGACGAGCTTGGTGCCGTCCGGGAAGGTGGCCTCGACCTGGACGTCGTGGATCATCTCCGGGATGCCGTCCATGACGTCGTCGCGGGTGAGCACCGTCCGTCCGGACGCCATGAGTTCGGCCACGGTCCGGCCGTCGCGGGCGCCTTCCAGGAGGTGCGAGGTGATCAGCGCGATCGCCTCGGGGTGGTTCAGCCGCAGTCCGCGCGCCCGGCGCTTCGCTGCGACGTCGGCCGCCACATGGATGAGCAGACGTTCCTGTTCGTGCGGAGTCAGTTGCACGCTTCCACCCTCTTCGTCCACCGCCCGGTACCTGCCCCGGACGCAGCGGGACCCTATCCCGCCTTCAACACTCTGTTGAACGATGAAGAGGATTCCGCGGCCAGGTATTGCACGTTAGGGCGGAAGTTTTTCCGGCGCGTTAACTGATCTTTTGCGGATCCATGGACATCAGGCCGCGCAGCCCGTTCTCCAGCGCCTCGGGCTCGACCCCGCCGAACAGGGCCTCCTGCGCGATGAATCCCTGGGCGGTCGCGATCAGCGTGCGGGCGACGTCGTCGGCGGGCACGTCGCAGGACATGAGCCCGGCCGCGCGATAGGCCTCGACCAGCGTCGTCCAGGCCTCGCGCATGCCCGCGTAGCCCTCGCCCAGCGTCCTCGCGAGCCGTTCGTTCCGCATGGTCTCGGCCCACACCTGCACGACGAGGGCCGCGCAGGTACGGCGGTCGAGGCCGTACACCTGCCCCTCGAAGACGCCCCGCACCACCCGGCCGAGCAGCACGTCCGGCGTGGGAGGCGGAGTGAGCTCGGCGGCCTCGGCGAACGCCCGGCGGATACTGTCGAACGCCTCGTCGGCGATGGCCGCGATCAGGTCCTCCTTGCCCGGGAAGTAGCGGTAGACGGCCCCGGCGGACAGCCCGACCTCCTTCAGCACGTCCTGCATCGACGTGCCGTGGAAACCGTTGCGCGCGAAACAGTGCGCGGCGCCGGAGAGGATCTGCCGGCGGCGGGCGTCGAGGTGCTCCTGGGATACGCGTGCCATGGTCACCAATCTAAAACGAACGTTCCTTCTTGACAACTCTCCACGACCGGCGCCACAGTGTCCGCGTAGTACAAAACGAACGATCCTTCTCTTTGAATCGGAGGCAGTCGTCATGCCTGCTGCGCCGAACCGCCGTGCGGTCGCGGTCATCCTCCTCGTCCCGCTGATCGTGTCGCTCGCCCTCTGGGCCTTCTCGTGGCCCGCCGCTCGGATCGCCCCGCGCGGCCTGCCCGTGGGGGTCGCGGGGGCCGCGCCGGCGGCCGATCAGCTCCAGGAGCGGTTCGAGCAGCGCGAGGGCGCCTTCGAGATCCACCGGTACGACGACGCCGCCGCGGCCCGCGAAGCGGTCGAGGACCGGGTCGTATACGGCGCCGTGGTCGTCACCCCGCAGGGGCCGCGGCTGCTCACCGCCTCGGCGGCCGGCCCGGTCGTCGCCCAGCTGCTGACCGAGGCGGTCAAGGGGGCCGCACCCGCCGGGACCTCCGTACCGGTCACCGACGTCGTCGCGGCGCCGCAGGCCGATCCGCGCGGGGCCGCCCTCGGTGCGAGCATCCTGCCACTGGCCCTGGCCGGCGTGGCCGCGGGCGCCCTGGCGACCTTCACGGGACTGCGCGGCTTCCGTGCGGCCCTGACCCTGGTCGGTGCGTCGGCCCTGGTGGGGGTGGCCGCCACGGCGATCGCGCACGGCTGGCTGGGCGTGCTCACCGGCGCCCCGTGGACGGAAGCGGGGGCCATCGGTCTCACCGTGCTCGCCATGGCGTCGGCCGTGGCGGGCCTGGCGGCGCTGCTGGGCACGAAGGGCATAGGCCTGGGGGCGCTGCTGATGGTGCTGCTCGGCAACTCCTTCTCGGGCGTCACCAGCGCACCCGAACTGCTCCCCGAACCGGTGGGAATGATCGGCCAGTGGCTGCCGCCGGGCGCGGGCGGATCGCTGCTGAGGTCGGTCGCGTTCTTCGACGGCGCCGCGGCGTCCGGCGCCGTGCTGACCCTGGCGGCGTGGGCCGCACCGGGCCTGGCCGCCGTGCTGATCGGGGGCCGCCGCAAGACGGCGGACGCCCCGGCCGCGCTCCCCGGTCACCGTCCCGAGCCGGCCCTCACGAGCTGACGGCCCACCGGAACGCCCAACGAGGCAACGAGGCAACGAGGCAACGAGGCAACGAGGCAACGAGGCAAGGTTCCTCGGGACCACGGCACACCGACATGCACCGCCCGGCGTCCGGGTACTCCTTCAACAACCCGCGCCGGGCGAGCCGGTGCGGGGTCGGCCGTCCGATCCCGGCTCGCAGGCCCGTGCGTTGAGGGGCGAGCGCAAGCTGTCCCGTCCCGCACCGGCCCGCCGCACGGGTCGTCCCACGGGACGGATCGGCGTCGGCATCGGACGGGACACCGTCCTCGGCGCCGGGACCGCCTCGGCGTTCGGGCGGGTAGAACACATCCTGGAGAACCGCACGCCGCCCCAGCCGCCGCATCCGTCGAGGTGAACGCCCGATGCTCCCACCCAGGTTCCCTCCGCTCCCCGCACTGACCCGCGCCGAGGCCGAGTTCATCGACTGCTATCTGGAGGTGCTCGACCAGGTCGGGCGGATCAACCCCGCACGGGGCAGCGACACCTACGGAGCGCTCCGGGCGGCTCAGGCACTCGCGTCGCGAGCCGTCGCCCTGCGCGACTCGCTCACGCTGATGCACGAGCGGGGCGAGGCTCAGATCCATGCGGACACGCTGGCCAGGGCGCTGCGGCTGCTGGACGGCGAACGCCGCGCGGGGCGGGTCGGCCTGCCGCCGGAGCCGTCGAGTTGAGCGGTTCCCGCACCGACTCGCCGAACACATACGCCCATTCGGCACCCCTGTGCGACACGCCCGACGGGCCGACGAATTCCGCTCGCTCGATCGGCGTAGGCGGTCCCCCTCCCGAGGGACAGCCCAACTTGCGCATCCAGCGCGGACACTGAACGGATTTTATCGTTCCGTCGCTGGTACGCGGCTGGTCGGTGCCGGCCGTCGCGGCTCCGCGCCGACCGCGTCCACCCGATCGGACGAATCGTGACGACTCTCACAAAAGGCCGATCCGGACAGGAAATCCGGCAGTCGGTGCGTAAAGATCCCTGGGACGACAAGCCCCCGCCGCCGCGGCGGGGCGGTCCGGGCGGACGCCGAGTCCTGCCGCCGCCCGGATGTCGGGTCGACAGAAGTGGATCGGCAGGAGTGGAGGACCCGAGCACAACGGGCCGGCCGGACGTCCGGACGGCCCTCGGGGTGAAGCCGCAGTACGCGGCCGGGCAACTTCGCCAGCCCGAACCCGACAGGTCATCCTTCACAGGCGGCTGACGAAGGGTTGCGCATGACTGCGCAGGTTCATGTCCCGTCTCTGCTCTCCCGGGTCGGTACGGCCTGGGTTCTGACCTTCGCCGTGGGGACCACCGTGCTGGCCCCGGGCTTCACGCACTACGCCGAGGCAGCCACCCACTCGACGAAGGCACTGAACGTCGCCGCGTCGAAGAAGGGCGCTCCCTACCGGTGGGGCGCCACCGGCCCCCACCGGTTCGACTGCTCCGGGCTCACCCTCTACTCGTTCGGGAAAGCCGGCAAGAAACTTCCCCGCACGGCGCAGCAGCAGTACAACACCACCCGCCACATCTCCAGGTCGCAGCGGCAACGCGGCGACCTGGTCTTCTTCCACGCGGGCCGCGGGGTGTACCACGTCGGCATCTACGCCGGCAGCGGGAAGATCTGGCACTCGCCCAAGGCCGGGGCGGTGGTCAGGCTGGAGCGGATCTGGTCCGGGAGCGTCTGGTACGGAAGGGTGCGCTGACCCGACGCGCCGCCCGGCTCACCGCCGGGCGGCCCCAGGCCCGCGTGGGTGCCGGGCGGCCTCAGGCCCGCGTGGGCGCCGGCCAGGGCAGGGCGATGGACACGGTCTTCCCGCCCTCCGGGGTGGGGCTGACGCTGAGCCGGCCGCCGTGCTCCCTCGCCAGGGCCCGGATGATCATGATGCCGCGGCCGTTGTCCTGCCGCACCGCGGCGGGCAGCCGCTGGGGCAGGCGGGGGTGGCTGTCCGTCACCCCGAGCCAGAAGTCGGCGTCCCGGTCGAGCTGGAGGTCCACGGTGAAGGTGGGCGACTGCCCGAACGTGTGCTGGACGACGTTGGTGGCGAGTTCCGAGACGATCAGCTGGATGGTGGCGGCGGTCTCCCCGTCCTCCGGGAGGCCCCACTCCGCGAGCACCCGGGCCACGTACTTCCGGGCCGCGGACACCGAGACCGGATCGCTCGGCAGAGTGACGTGTGCTTCCTGATGGTCCGCCATGGCGATGCCGTCCTTTCCGCCCGACCGGCCCGGGGCCGGCCAGGATCGCGCTTCGCGCCAGACTGTCACCGAAACGGTCCTGCATGAAGGGCTTCCACCAAGATCGGCGTCCGTCCATCGCCCGAACCGGTGAACTCCGCCGCCCGGCCGTGTCCGGAAACGACCTCGGGGGCCCGGAAACCGCCCGGGGCCCCCGAGCGGCCGCAGCCCTCTCCGGGCCGGCTCATGTCGTGGACGGCGCTCCGGACCGCCCGGCACTGCGTCAGGCGACCGGCAGCGGCGCGGTGGCGAGGATCGTCGCCACGGCCGCCTCGATCTGGTTCCGCGTCAGATCGGCGCGTGCGGTCAGCCGCAGCCGGGAGATCCCGTCCGGCACCGACGGCGGCCGGAAGCACCCGACCGCGAGCCCCGCCGCACGGCAGTCGGCGGCCCAGCGCACCGCCGACTCCGCGGTGGGCGCCTGCACCGACACGACCGCGGCGTCCGGACGGACGGCGGTCAGCCCGGCCGCCACCAGCCGGGCGTGCAGTTCGACGGCGACGGCGCCCACCCGCGCCGCACGTCCGGGTTCCCCGCGCAGGACGCGCAGCGCGCCCAGGGCGGCGCCTGCGGCGGCCGGCGCGAGTCCGGTGTCGAAGATGAACGTACGGGCCGTGTTCACCAGGTGGCGGATGACCCGGGCGGGCCCGAGGACCGCTCCGCCCTGGCTGCCGAGGGACTTGGACAGGGTGAGCGTCGCGACGATCCCCTCGCCGCCCGCCAGCCCGGCGGCCGCGACCGCGCCGCGCCCGCCCTCCCCCAGGACACCGAGCCCGTGCGCATCGTCCACCACGAGCGGCGCGCCCGCCTCGCGGCAGACCTCGGCGAGCGCGGTCAGCGGGGCGGCGTCGCCGTCCACGGAGAAGACGGAGTCGGTCACGGCCAGCGCCCGTCCGGTGTGCGACCGGAGTGCCGCGCGCACGGCCTCCGGGTCCGCGTGCGGGACGACGGCGGTGGCGCCCCGGGAGAGCCGGCAACCGTCCACGATCGAGGCGTGGTTGCCCGCGTCGGAGACGATCAGCGAGTCCTGGCCGGTGAGCGCCGTGAGCACGGCGAGGTTGGCCGCGTAGCCGGAGGAGAACACCAGGGCGGCCTCGAAGCCGCAGAAGGCGGCCAGTTCGTCCTCCAGCTCGGCGTGCAGCGCGGTGGAGCCGGTGACGAGCCGGGAGCCGGTGGCGCCCGCGCCCCAGGTGCGTGCCGCCTCGGCAGCCGCCGCCGTGACGTCGGGGTGCCTGCTCAGCCCGAGGTAGTCGTTGCCGGCGAGGTCCAGCAGGTCCGTCTCCGGGGCCCGGGGGCGCAGCGTCCGGACGAGTCCGGCGTCCGTGCGGCGCCGGGCCTCGTCGTCGATCCAGTCGAACGGGGCGTAGGGCATGAGCAGGTCCCTTTTTTGTAGGCAGCTCACAGACCCTAGCCGGGTGCGCAACAGGCCAGGGTGTGGCAATACACACAGCATCGGCCTGCCGTCCTGTCCGGTTCCTCCTTGGCCGATGGCGGTGCCGTACGTCAGGATCAAGGCCATGGACCTGCTGAACACGCTGGTGGACAAGGGGCTGCGGCGCGAACTGCCGACCCGGGACGAAGCGCTCGCCGTACTGGCGACCTCCGACGACGAACTGCTCGACGTGGTGGCCGCGGCCGGAAAGGTGCGCCGCCAGTGGTTCGGCCGGCGCGTCAAACTCAACTACCTGGTGAACCTGAAGTCCGGGCTCTGCCCCGAGGACTGCTCGTACTGCTCGCAGCGGCTCGGCTCCAAGGCCGAGATCCTCAAGTACACCTGGCTGAAGCCGGACGAGGCGCAGAAGGCAGCCGCCGCCGGGGTGGCCGGCGGTGCCAAGCGGGTGTGCCTGGTGGCCAGCGGCCGGGGGCCGACCGACCGTGACGTCGACCGGGTGTCGCAGACGATCGAGGCCATCAAGGGGCAGAACGAGGGTGTGGAGGTGTGTGCCTGCCTCGGCCTGCTGTCGGAGGGCCAGGCCGACCGCCTGCGGTCGGCGGGGGCCGACGCGTACAACCACAACCTGAACACCTCGGAGGGGACGTACGGGGACATCACGACCACGCACACGTACGCCGACCGGGTGGACACCGTCCAGCAGGCCCAGGCCGCGGGGCTCTCGGCGTGCTCGGGTCTGATCGCGGGGATGGGCGAGACCGACGCCGACCTGGTGGACGTCGTCTTCTCGCTGCGTGCGCTGGACCCCGACTCGGTGCCGGTCAACTTCCTGATCCCGATGGAGGGGACCCCGCTCGCGAAGGACTGGCATCTGACGCCGCAGCGCTGCCTGCGCATCCTGGCGATGGTCAGGTTCGTGTGCCCGGACGTCGAGGTGCGGCTCGCCGGCGGTCGTGAGGTCCATCTGCGGTCGATGCAGCCGCTGGCCCTGAATCTGGTCAACTCCATCTTCCTGGGCGACTATCTGACCACCGAGGGGCAGTCCGGCCAGACCGATCTCGACATGATCGCGGATGCCGGTTTCGAGGTGGAGGGGGCGGACACCACGACGCTCCCCGGGCACCGTGCGGCCGCCGGCGGTTGCGGGTCCCGCGAGGACGGCGCCCCCGGTGCCTGCGGGTCCCACGAGGACGGCGCCTGCGGGACACACGAGGGCGCCTGCGGTCCGTGCGGCGGGTCCGCCGGGGAGGGTGCGGGGGAGGCCGCCGCGCCCTCGCGGTCGGAGAGCCAGGGGGCGCGCACCGATCTGGTGGCGGTGCGCCGTCGCGGCGCCGGGACGGACCTCGCACCCAATGCCTGACCGGCTCGCCCCCGCCGAACTCCGTGCCCTGGACCGGGCCCATGTCTGGCACCCCTACGGCCCGATGCCGGGCCGGCAGGAGCCGCTGGTCGTGGAGTCCGCGTCCGGGGTGCGTCTCCGGCTCGCCGAACCCGCCCACGGCCGGACCGAGCTGGTGGACGGCATGTCGTCCTGGTGGTCGGCGGTCCACGGCTACGGCCACCCGGTGCTCGACGAGGCCGCGCGTGCGCAGCTGGACCGGATGAGCCATGTGATGTTCGGCGGGCTCACGCACGAGCCCGCCGTCCGGCTGGCGACACGGCTGGTGGAGATCACCCCGGAGCCTCTGCAGCACGTCTTCCTCGCCGATTCGGGGTCGGTCTCCGTCGAGGTGGCGGTGAAGATGTGCCTGCAGTACTGGCGTTCGGCGGGGCGGCCCGGCAAGCACCGGCTGCTGACCTGGCGCGGCGGCTACCACGGGGACACCTGGCAGCCCATGTCGGTGTGCGACCCCGAGGGCGGGATGCACGAGCTGTGGTCGGGGTCCCTCCCCCGGCAGGTCTTCGCGGACGCTCCCCCGGACGGCTTCGACGCCGAGCCCGACGACGCCTACGTCGCGCATCTGCGCGACCTGGTGGCCGCCCACGCCCACGAGCTGGCGGCGGTCGTCGTGGAGCCCGTGGTGCAGGGGGCGGGAGGGATGCGCTTCCACTCCCCCGCGTATCTGCGGGTCCTCCGCGAGGCGTGCGACGAGCACGAGGTGCTGCTGGTGTTCGACGAGATCGCCACGGGATTCGGCCGGACCGGGCAGCTGTTCGCGGCCGGCCACGCGGGGGTGTCCCCGGACGTCATGTGCGTCGGGAAGGCGCTGACCGGCGGATATCTGACGCTGGCGGCGACGCTGTGCACCTCGCGGGTGGCGGAGGGCATCTCCAGCGGTGACGTGCCCGTGCTGGCGCACGGCCCGACGTTCATGGGCAACCCGCTCGCCTCGGCGGTCGCCTGTGCGTCCGTGGACCTCCTGCTGGGCCAGGACTGGGAGGCGGAGGTGAAGCGGATCGGCGCGGGCCTGCGGCAGGGGCTGGCCGAGGCCGCGGACGTGCCGGGCGTGCGGGACGTACGGGTGCTGGGGGCGATCGGGGTCGTGCAGCTGGACCACGAGGTGGACATGGCGGCCGCCACGCGGGCCGCGGTCCGTGAGGGCGTGTGGCTGCGGCCGTTCCGCGACATGGTGTACACGATGCCGCCCTATGTGACCGGTGACGACGACGTGGCACGGATCTGCCGGGCCGTGTGCGCCGCGGCGAAGGAGGGCTGAGATGACGATCCTCGTGGTGACCGGTACCGGCACCGAGATCGGCAAGACGATCGTGACCGCGGCCGTGGCGGCGGCGTCCCGGGACCGCCGGGTCGCGGTGCTCAAGCCGGCCCAGACGGGGCTCGCCCCGGGCGAACCGGGGGACGCGGCCGAGGTGGCCCGGTTGGCGGGCGCCCATGTCACCGCGGTCGAACTGGCCCGTTTCCCGGAGCCGTTGGCGCCGGAGACCGCGGCACGCCGAGCGGGCCTCACGCCCGTACGCCCGTACGAGATCGCCGAGGCCGCCCAGAAGCTCGCGACGGAGCACGACCTCGTGCTGGTCGAGGGCGCGGGCGGGCTGCTCGTCCGCTACGACGAGCAGGGGGCCACCCTCGCGGACGCCGCACGGCTGATGGGGGCGCCCGTGCTGGTGGTGGCACCCGCGGGCCTCGGAACGCTCAACGCCACCGCGCTCACCACGGAGGCGCTGCGGACCCGGGGGCTGTCCTGCCCCGGGGTCGTGGTGGGGAGCATGCCCGCCGAGCCGGACCTGGCCGCGCGCTGCAACACGGCCGATCTGCCGGTCGCCGCGGGCGTTCCGCTGCTCGGTGCGGTGCCGGCCGGGGCCGGAGCGCTGGAACCGGCCGACTTCCGTGCAAGGGCGGCCGGTTGGCTGGCACCGGAGCTGGGCGGGAACCGTCCCGCGGGATGACCTGCGGCGTACGGCCGGCCGCGCACACACCGGGCGGGCTGCCCGGCCGCCGCGGGCCGTACCAGGGGGCCGCGTGCGTCTGGGCTCCCCCACGCCGTCGGCCGGGGGGCGGCGGGGGGCCTGGAGGCCTCGGCAAGGTCGGCCGCGGCGGGCGGTGCGGGAAGCCTGGGAGGCCCGCAACCCCCCGCCCGGTCGGCCGCAGCGGGCCGTAGCGCGCCGGGCGTCCCGGTCAGAGGCTCCAGCGGCGCAGCTCTTCGGCGATGATCCGGACGTCCGCCTTGCCCTCCTTCACCAGCCGGGCCAGGTCACGGACCTGCTCGGGGGAGGTGATGACCTTCAGGCCGGACGCGATGAGATAGCCGTAGGCGACGGCGGAGGCGAACATCGCGTTGGAGTGTTCGAGTGCGGGCACGTGCAGGAGGAGCTGCAGCAGGGCCGCCGCCCGGGAGTGCGGATCGCTGTAGACGGGGCTGCCGAAGATCTCCGCCTCGTGCCGGCTGACGGCCGCGACGAGCGCGCCCCAGTCGACGACCTGCGGATCACCGGGCGTCTTGTGCTCGGCGACCATGAGCAGCCAGGAAAGGTCGATCTGCAGGTTCAACGGCTGCCTTCGCGCTCCGGGCCGAACTCCTCGGCGAACACCGACTCGTACTGCTTCATGAAGTCGGCCGCGGCTTCGACGAAGGTGTGTCCCACCTCGCCCGCATCCTGTTTGACGAGTTCCTCTATGTAACGGTTCACGCTCATCCCCCGCTGCAGGGCGCGCTGTCGCGCCGCCTCGGCCGTGGCCTCGTCCACTCGAACGTTCAGCTGAGTCTTGGGCACGCCCTCACGCTAGCGCGCGTCCGCTAGCACCCGCAAGGGGAACGGGGGCGCGCACGGACGGCCGGGGAGGCGGCCCGGGAATGCGGTCGCCCGGCGCCCGCGCCCTCTGCTTGGGTCGGACCATGACCGACCTCGACATGCGCCCCGCCGGCCCCTCCGACATCGACGCCGTGCTGCGGTTCTGGCGCGCGGCGGCGGAGGGCACGAGCATCACCGACGACGAGGACGGTGTGGCGCGGCTCCTCGCGCGGGACCCCGGGGCCCTGATCCTGGCGGAGCGCGACGGCCGGATCGCCGGAACCGTCATAGCGGGCTTCGACGGGTGGCGGTGTTCCGTGTACCGGCTGGCCGTACGTCCGGACTGCCGTCGGCAGGGCGTCGCCACCGCCCTGATGAGCGCTGCGGAGCAACGATTCCTCGCCGTGGGCGGGCGGCGGATCGACGCGATGGTGCTGGAGGCCAACGAGCGGGCGCACCGCACATGGGGCTCGGCTGGTTACCATCGCGAGGACCACTGGCGGCGCTGGGTGAAGGCCCTCCGACCTCACCCGGGACCGCCGGCGACCTGAGACCCTGCACAGAACAGTACGCCGGACCGGCTTTTTGCTGATCCTTTACTATTGATCCTTCGACCGTCCGACCCTTTCGAAAGGTGTGAGCGTCCGCCCATGGGCGAGCCCCCCAGTAGTCGACACCACCGACTTCGCGCGATCATCCCTCCCCCGTCCGATCACGGGACGGAGGCGAACCGATGACCGAAGTGCTCCTGCTCCTCCTGGCGCTGCTGCTCTCGCTCGCCTGCGGCGCGTTCGTCGCGGCCGAGTTCTCCCTGACCACCGTGGAGCGCGCTGATCTCGAAAAGGCCGTGGAGCGCGGGGATCGCGGAGCGGCGGGAGCCCTCAAGGCCGTCCGCAGCCTCACCTACCAGCTCTCCGGCGCCCAGCTCGGGATCACCGTCACCAATCTGATCGTGGGCATGCTCTCCGAGCCGTCCATCTCGAAGCTGATCCGCGGACCGGTGGAGGCGACCGGGCTGTCGCCCGCCGTGTCCTCCTCGCTGGCCCTGGTCATCGGCACCGCCCTGTCCACGGTGGTCCTGATGGTGGTCGGTGAGCTCGTCCCGAAGAACTGGGCGATCTCCTCGCCGCTGGCCGTCGCACGGACGGTCGCCGCCCCGCAGCGCGCGTTCACGGCGGTCTTCCGGCCCTTCATCAGCCATCTGAACAACACCGCCAACCGGATCGTGCGGCGCTTCGGCCTGGAGCCGGCCGAGGAGCTGGCCTCGGCGCGCAGCCCCCAGGAGCTGGTGGCCCTCGCGCGCCACTCCGCCAAGGAGGGCGCGCTGGAGGCGGACACCGCCGAGCTCTTCGTCCGCACCCTCAACCTGTCCGAACTGACGGCGGAGAACGTGATGACCCCCCGCGTCCAGGTCACCGCACTGGACGTGCAGGCGACCGCCGAGGACGTCGCGAACGCCACCCGGGCCACCGGCCTGTCCCGGTTCCCCGTCTACCGGGGCAGCCTGGACACCGTGGTCGGCGTCGCGCACATCAAGGACGTACTGGCCGTTCCCGCGGACCAGCGGCCCCGCAAGCGGGTCTCGGACATGCTCCGCGAACCGCTGCTCGTGCCGGAGACCCTCACCGTGGACCGGCTGCTGGACCGCCTCTCCGGAAAGCTGGCGATGGCCGTCGTCATCGACGAGTACGGCGGCACCGCGGGTGTCGTCACGCTGGAGGACATCGTGGAGGAAGTCGTCGGCGAGGTGCGGGACGAACACGATCCGCACGAGACCCCCGACCTGGCGCCCGCGGGCGAGGACGCGGACGGGCGCACGCTGTGGTCCGCCGACGGCGCGGCCCGTACCGACCAGCTCCGCACCATCGGGCTGCGGGTGCCGGACGGCCCGTACGAGACGCTCGCCGGCCTGATCGCCACCGAGGTCGGCCGGATCCCCGTGGTCGGCGACACCGTCGAGCTCGCGGGCTGGCGGATCGACGTGGTGGACGCCTCGGGACACCGCGCCGCGCGTGCGCTGCTGCACGCGCCGCTGCCCGGTGACGACGAGCCGGCGGAGGACGAACGATGACCGCCGTCCAGCTCTTCATCGGCCTTCTGACTCTGGTGGTCAACGCGTTCTTCGTCGGCGCGGAGTTCGCGCTGATCTCCGTGCGCCGCAGCCAGATCGAGCCCGCGGCCGAGGCCGGGGACCGGCGGGCGCGCAGCGTCATCTGGGGCCTGGAACACGTGTCCGCGCTGCTCGCGGCGGCGCAGCTGGGCATCACGCTCTGCACCCTGGTGCTGGGTGTCGTCGCCGAGCCCGCCATCGCCCATCTGCTGGAACCCGTCTTCGACACGGTGGGCGTGCCGCACGGGCTGGTGCACCCGATCTCGTTCGTCATCGCGCTGACGGTGGCGACCTACCTGCACATGCTGCTGGGCGAGATGGTGCCGAAGAACATCGCGCTCGCCGAGCCGGCCCGCACCGCGCTGCTGCTCGGGCCGCCGCTGGTGACCCTGGCCAGGGCGCTGAAGCCGGTGATCTTCGCGATCAACGCCTTCGCGAACACGCTGCTGAAGCTGTTGCGGGTGGAGACGAAGGACGAGGTGTCCGCCACGTTCTCCGACGACGAGCTGGCGCGTCTCGTCAAGGACGCCGAGGACTCCGGGCTCGTCGACGACCGCTCGGCGGACCGTCTGCGGCACGCACTGGAACTGGGCCGTCGCCCGGTGCGCGACGTCCTGCTCCCGGTCGACCGGGTGCTGTCCACCAGGGTCGGCACGACCCCGGAGGAGCTGGAGCGGCTCTCGCACGAGTCGGGCTTCTCGCGCTTCCCGGTGATGGACAGCGAGCAGCACATCGTCGGGTACCTCCATGTGAAGGACGCCCTGGACGCCGCCCCGCGCGACGTTCCGTTCCCGGTGACGGCGCTGCGGCCGATCGCCCGGGTGCGTGCGGCGACCCCGCTGGACGACGTGCTGACCGCGCTGCGGCGCAGCCGGACGCACCTGGCGGCGGTGCTCGACGAGGACGGCCGGCTGGCCGGCATGATCACGATGGAGGACGTGCTGCGCGAGCTGGTGGGCAGGCAGCAGACCCGCTGACACCGGTTCGATGAGCGAAGGGGCGCGGCCGTGGCCGCGCCCCTTCCGCGTCCCGCGCGCCTTCTCCGTTCCGGCCGTGCACCCTCCCGCATCCCTCCCACGCCCCGGTCGTGCACCGGACGGACCGCGTCCCGGCCCTGGCCGAAGACCGGCCGTGGGCCCCGGATGCGGACCCTCGTCGCGGTACGATCGGCAGCGCCATGGAAATGAATGCCTCCTACACCAGTTTCGTCGCGGTCGGCGACTCGTTCACCGAGGGCATGTCGGACCTGTTGCCCGACGGTTCCTACCGCGGCTGGGCCGATGTGCTGGCCGCCCGTCTCGCGGCCCGCACCCCCGGATTCCGGTACGCCAATCTCGCCGTCCGGGGCAAGCTGATCCGCCAGATCGTGGACGAGCAGGTCGCGGTCGCCGCCGCACTGCGGCCGGACGTGATCACCCTCGTCGGCGGGCTGAACGACACCCTGCGGCCGAAGTGCGACATGGGGATGGTCCGCGGCCGGCTGGAGGAGGCGGTGGAGCGCCTCGCACCGGCGTGCGGGACCCTGGTGCTGATGCGCAGCCCCGGCCGGAACGGTCCGGTGATGGAACGCTTCCGCCCGCGCATGGAGGAGCTGTTCTCCCTGGTCGGAGAGCTGGCCGAGCGCCATGGCGCACTGGTGGCCGATCTGTACGGAGCGCCGTCGCTCGGTGATCCGCGCATGTGGGACGTCGACCGGCTGCATCTGACCGCCGAGGGGCACCGCAGGGTCTCCGAGGCCGTCTGGCAGACGCTGGGGCTGCCGGCGGAGAGCGACTGGCGGACCCCGGTGCCCGCGTCGGTGCCGGTGCGCTGGACGCGCAGGCGGGTCGATGACGTCCGGTTCGCCCGGCAGCATCTGATGCCCTGGATCGGGCGGCGCCTGACCGGACGCTCGTCCGGTGACGGCCGGGCCGGCGCCCAGTTCGACGCGGGGCTCGGGAAGGCGTTCTGGATCACCCCCGACGAGGGGGCGGCCCCCGGCCCGGTGACGGGCTGGCGGCGGCTCGACGGCTGACGGTCCTTCGTAGGAAGCCACATGCCGGACCGCGGCGCGGACCTGCAGAAACCGCCAGTAGAATCGGGACACGTGACTGCTGTGTCTGCGAAGCCTCGCATCCCCAATGTCCTGGCCGGCCGCTATGCCTCCACGGAGCTGGCCGTCCTCTGGTCCCCCGAGCAGAAGGTGAAGCTGGAACGTCAGCTGTGGCTGGCGGTGCTGCGCGCTCAGAAGGACCTCGGGATCGAGGTGCCCGACGCGGCTCTGGCCGACTACGAGCGCGTGATCGACCAGGTCGACCTCGCCTCGATCGCCGAGCGGGAGAAGGTCACCCGGCACGACGTGAAGGCGCGGATCGAGGAGTTCAACGCGCTCGCCGGCCACGAGCAGGTCCACAAGGGCATGACGTCCCGGGACCTCACCGAGAACGTGGAGCAGCTGCAGATCCGGCTCTCGCTGGAGCTCGTGCGCGACCGCACGGTGGCGGTGCTCGCACGGCTGGGCAGGCTCGCCGGGGAGTACGGCGAGCTGGTCATGGCGGGCCGTTCGCACAACGTCGCCGCGCAGGCGACCACGCTCGGCAAGCGCTTCGCCACCGCCGCGGACGAGCTGCTGGTGGCGTACGGCCGGCTGGAGGACCTGCTCGGCCGCTACCCGCTGCGCGGCATCAAGGGCCCCGTCGGCACGGCGCAGGACATGCTGGACCTGCTCGGCGGTGACGCCGGCAAGCTGGCCGAGCTGGAGCAGCGCATCGCCGGGCACCTCGGCTTCGCGCACGCCTTCACCTCGGTGGGCCAGGTCTACCCGCGTTCCCTCGACTACGACGTGGTGACCGCGCTGGTGCAGCTGGCCGCCGCGCCCTCCTCGGTCGCCAAGACCGTCCGGCTGATGGCCGGGCACGAGCTGGTGACGGAGGGCTTCAAGCCCGGCCAGGTCGGTTCCTCGGCGATGCCGCACAAGATGAACACCCGCTCCTGCGAGCGTGTGAACGGCCTGATGGTGATCCTGCGCGGGTACGCCTCGATGACGGGCGAGCTGGCGGGCGACCAGTGGAACGAGGGCGATGTGTCCTGCTCCGTGGTCCGCCGGGTCGCGCTGCCGGACGCGTTCTTCGCGTTCGACGGTCTGCTGGAGACCTTCCTCACCGTGCTCGACGAGTTCGGTGCCTTCCCCGCGGTCGTGGCGCGTGAGCTGGACCGCTACCTCCCCTTCCTCGCCACGACCAAGGTGCTGATGGGCGCGGTGCGGGCCGGGGTCGGGCGCGAGGTCGCGCACGAGGCGATCAAGGAGAACGCGGTCGCCTCGGCGCTCGCCATGCGGGAGCAGGGCGCCGAGCGCAACGAGCTGCTGGACAAGCTGGCCGCCGACGAGCGGATCCCCCTCGACCGCGCGGAGCTGGACGCCCTGATGGCGGACAAGCTCTCCTTCACCGGTGCGGCGGGCGACCAGATCGCCGCTCTGGTGTCCAGGATCGAGGAGATCGCCAAGCAGCACCCGGCGGCCGCCGCCTACGCTCCCGGCTCCATCCTCTGACGGCCGGCTCCCCCGCCGGATGACCCCCGAAGAGCTGTCGGCCGCCCGCGACCGCGTCGTACCCGACGTGGTCGCGGGCGGTCCGCGTGTGGTGTTCTGCGGTATCAACCCGAGCCTCATGACGGCCGCGACGGGCCATCACTTCGCCCATCCGGGCAACCGGTTCTGGCCCGTCCTGCACCGGTCGGGTTTCACGCCCCGGCAGCTGAAGCCCTCGGAGCAGGGGGAGCTCCCGGGGTACGGGCTGGGCCTCACCAATGTGGTGGCGCGGGCCACGGCACGGGCGGACGAGCTGGAGCCGGAGGAGTTCCGTGCGGGCGGGCGCCTGCTGACGGCCAAGGTCGAGGCCTGGGGGCCGGCCTGGCTCGCGGTCGTCGGGGTCACCGCCTATCGCGCCGCGTTCGGCGACCGGCGCGCGCCGATCGGCCCGCAGGAACGGACCGTCGGCGGCGCCCGTGTGTGGGTGCTGCCCAATCCGAGCGGTCTGAACGCGCACTGGACCGTGAGCGGCATGGCGGACGCCTACGCCCGGCTGCGGGAGGCGGCCGACGGCACCGGGGACGCCCCGCGGTAGGACCGGGCGGGAGCACCGTCGGGAAGTGGCGGCTCCGGGGGGCGTGCCGCAGCGGTACGCCGGTCAGGGCGGGTCCACCACGGTGACGACGACGCCCAGCTCGCCATCCGGTCCGTCGTCGTCCGGATAGCGCACCAGCGCCGTCCACCGGTCCTCCGTACGCCACAGCAGCAGGTGCTCGCAGCTCGCCACGGGCCCGGCCCAGGGCTCGGCTATCGCCTCCCCCGCAGCCATCCGTTCCTGTGCGCTCCACAGGCTGACCGGCTGGGGTTCTCCCCACCGCAGGGTCAGGAGGGTGAGCAGCGCCTCGTGTGCGGCGACGCGGTGCGCACGCCGTGCGAGGCGGTCGGCCTCGTCCCCCTCGTCGCGTCGGTCCGCGTCGGGCAGCAGGGCCGTGTGGTAGCCCGGACCGCTGACTCCGCAGGCCGACGCCACCCGCTCCGGGGGGAATTCCTCGGTGCGCATCCCGTCGATGAGGCGGAGGTGATCTGCGGTGGTCATACCGTCAGTAAACCTTCCCGTACCGACACTTGGCCGTTCCCCGGCCGGCGGAGCAGCCCCGGCCGCCCGGTCCGGGAGGGTCATGGACCGGACGGGCGGACGCCCGCGGGTCCACAGGCCGGCCCGCATCGGGACGGAGGCGGCACGGCCCGGCACGGCTGTGGGCCGCGCGCCCTGGCGCGGCTCTGGGCCGCGACCCGGCCCGGCTCGTCCCGCTCGGCACGGCTCCGGGCGCGACCGCGTCCGGGACGGGTGCCGCCGACGGTCCGGTCCGGCCGGTCCCGGTCCCGTCGCGCAGGCGGGGTGGAGGCGCTGCCGTGGGCCCCGCGGAGCTCCTTCCCCGTGCTGGTCGCCGCATCGGGGGTCAGCGAGTACGATCCGGCAGACACGCGCACGACCTGGGAGGACACGCGGTGGGCAGGCTGACCGGTGGGGACCCGTCTCTGCTGCGGAGAATCAACTCCGCCGTGGTGCTGCACGCCCTGCGCGGAGCGGACTCGCCCACGCTCACCGATCTGACGCAGATCACCGGTCTGTCCCGGCCCACCGTCGAGGGCGTCGTCGAGGGGCTGTTCGCCGCCGGGCTCGTGGTGGAGGCGCTGCCCGACGGGTCCGGAGCCCGGCGGCAGGGCCGTCCGGCCAGGCGCTTCAGGTTCCGTGCCGAGGCCGGGCACCTCATGGGTGTCGAGATCGGCCCGCACCGGGTCTCGGCCCTGCTGTCCGGCCTGGACGGCCGGATCGTCGGCGCGGGCTCCCGCGAGGTCTCCGAGTCCGCGGGCGCCGACGACCGGATCGACCAGGTCAGAGCCGTGATCGCCGATGTGCTGCGGCGCACCGGGGTGGTGCGGAGCAGTTTGCGTGCCGTGGGCGTGGGCAGCCCCGGCATCGTCGAGGCGGACGGCACCGTGCGGCTGGGCACGGCGTTGCCGGACTGGACGGGGCTCGCGCTCGGTGAGCGGCTGCGGCGTTCCTTCCGGTGCCCCGTGCTGGTGGAGAACGACGCCAACGCCGCCGCGGTGGCGGAGCACTGGAAGGGGGCGGCGACCGGGTCGGACGACATCGTGTTCGTGCTGGCGGGCCTGAGCCCCGGTGCGGGTTCGCTGATCGGCGGACGGCTGCACCGCGGTTTCGGCGGTGCGGCCGGAGAGATCGGTGCCCTGCACCTCCTGGGGCGCGACGTCACGCCGGAGCATCTGCTCTCGACGACGGACACCCCGCTCGTCCCGCTGGACGAGCAGGCGGTGGCCGCGGTCTTCGCGGAGGCCAGGAGCGGCGACGCCGGAGCGCAGGCCGCCGTCGCACGCTTCATCCAACGGCTGGTGCACGATGTCGCGGCCCTGGTGCTGGCCCTCGACCCGGAGCTCGTGGTGATCGGCGGATGGGCCGCCGGCCTGGACGGTGTCCTCGTTCCGCTCCGCGACGAGCTCGCCCGCTACTGCCTGCGGCCTCCCCGGGTGGCCCTGTCGCTGCTCGGCGAGGCCGCCGTCGCCACCGGTGCGCTGCGGCTGGCCCTGGACCACGTGGAGGAGGAACTCTTCACGGTGGAGGGCACGGTGACGGCCCGCCGCTGAACGCGACGGGCCGTACGGAGGAACCGGCGGCACGGTGCCGCACCGGGGCCCCGCCCGGAGGGGCGGCGACCCGCCACCGGGCGCGGGGTCAGGACGCCCGGCGCTCCTGCTCCTCGTGGCTGATCTCCAGCGCACCGGAGTCCCCGAAGGTGAGCCGGCAGGTGTCGGCGCGGTAGGTGGCGACGGAGACGGCGGCGGTGCCGGCGGGGGCGAGATACCGGGTGGTGACGACGAGGACGGGGGCGCCGGGGAGCCGGTCGAGCTCCTTGGCGTCGTCGGCGCGGGCCGATCCGAGCTCGACCGACCGGTCCTGGCCGACGAGGTCGAGACGGTGGAGTTCCCGCACCACGTTGCGGGCCCGGACGGGTCCGGACGGCGCCTCTATGCCGGAGAGTTCGGGCACCGAGGAGGCGGGGACGTAGAGGAGCTCGGCGGCCACGACCTGGCCCTGGGCGACGCGGATGCGGCGCACCACGTGCAGCGGCTCCCCGGCGTCGGCGTCGAGCATGGCGCAGACCGCGGCAGGGGCCTCCGCCGTGGTGCAGTCGAGCGGCTGCCAGGCCTCGTCGGCGTCGTCCGCGGCGCCGCTGTGCCGGGCACCGGTGACGGCCACGCCGACCCGGGGCGGGGCGACGGTCGTGCCCACGCCGCGGCGCCGCTGGAGCCTGCCTTCGAGCTCCAGTTGCTCCAGCGCCTGGCGGAGCGTGGCGCGGGCGACTCCGAAACGCGCGGCCAGGTCCCGCTCGTTGGGCAGGACCTCCCCGACCGTGAAGTCCGAGTCCAGTGCCTCACTGAGCACGGTCTTGAGGTGCCAGTACTTCGGCTCCTGCACCGACCCCGGCTGCGTGGTCCCCACCCTGTCCTCCGCATCCGCCCGGTGGCGTGTTCTCCGTGACGCTATTTATGAAAGGTTCCTGCCTTATCCCTCAGACCTTAGGACGGCGAACCACCTTGGTCAAGACCAATCCTCCCCCGGTGACGCTGTGGATCGGTGCACTGCCCCAGAGCGTTCACAGGACGTTCGCGCACAGGTGGGACGGGTGCACGGCAGGCCCGGCGGGGCGGGGCGCCGGCGTACGGAGGTCCACGGCCGCCCTCACCGGGCGGGCCCGCGGGGCGCGCCGGACGGGCGGGAAGGTGCCGGGCGGGCCCCCGGGGCGTGTCGGGCGGGCGCCGCCCGTCAGATCCGCGGAACCCCGTCGGCGTGGCGCGAAAGTCCCGCCCGCACCCCGGCCAGCTTGTCCGGGTTGCGCATCAGGTGCACGCACCGGATGACGCCGCCCTCGACCTCGGTCTGGAACACCGTGTCCACCACCCCGTCCGCGGTGAACACCAGGGCGGGGCCGCCGTTGAGCTCCAGGAGGCGCACCTCCACCTCGGCGGCCCGCTCCTGCGCGACGGCGAGGAGGAAGCGGCCGACCTTGTCCGCGGTCTCGATGATCCGCAGCGGGGCCTTCGCCTTCCCTCCGCTGTCGCTGACGAGGCGGACGTCCGGGGCGAGCAGGGCGAGCAGCCGCTCCAGGTCTCCGCCGGACGCCGCGGCGAGGAAGCGTTCGGTCAGGTCCCGCCGCACGGCCGGATCCACCTCGTAGCGCGGTCTGCGCTCCTCGACATGGCGTCTGGCCCGGCCGGCGAGCTGCCGGACGGCGGCCTCGGACCGGTCGAGTGCGGCGCCGATCTCCGCGTACGGGAAGCCGAAGGCCTCGCGCAGGACGAAGACCGCACGCTCCGGCGGGGAGAGCGTCTCGAGGACGACGAGCACGGCGAGCGACACCGAGTCGGCGAGCATCGCGCGCTCGGCGGAGTCGGGGACGGCGGGGCCGAACGCGGTGACCACCGGTTCGGGGAGCCAGGGCCCCACGTACGCCTCGCGCCGGGACCGCAGATGGCGCAGCCGGTCGACGGCCAGCCGCGTGGTGATGCGCACGAGATAGGCCCTCGGCTCCCGTACGTCCGCGCGCCCGGCCGAGGACCAGCGCAGCCAGGCTTCCTGCACCACGTCCTCGGCGTCGGTGATCCGGCCCAGCATCCGGTAGGCGACGCCCGTGAGGAGGGCCCGGTGCTCCTCGAAGGGCTCGGGCGGGGCGTCGGCGGTCACCGGTCCATCCCAGCCGACGTGCAGCCGGGTGTCCAGCGGGATTCCCGCCGCGCCTCCGGACGGCCCGCACCGGCGCGCCCGGACCGTGCCGCGGAGCACGGACCCGGGGCGGGCGGCGGCCGAGGCGCGGGGCGGGCGCGTCCATTGTTCATCCGCGGTTGGTGTGTTCGCCGCCGCCGGGGACCGGAGCGCTTCGTCCGGATCGGGCTGGATCGGACGGAAGGGCCCGGTGCCGCACCCCGGGCCGGCAGCTCTCCCGCCTTCTGGAGGCGCATCGATGTCGAACCGTCCGCTGACACCCGCCCCCGGCCGCCGCACCGTACTGCGCGGTTCGCTCCTGGCCTCGGCCGCGGTCGCCGTGCCCGCGGCGGTCACCGCCGCCCCGGCGTTCGCGCTGTCCGGCCGGCCGAGCGCCGGGTGGGGCGTGCAGGTCGGGGACGTGACGGCGTCGTCCGCGCTGGTGTGGGTGCGCGCGGACCGCCCCGCCCTGATTGTGGTGGAGACGTCCGCGACGGAGTCCTTCCGCCGCGCCCGGACCTGGCACGGCCCCCTGGTCGGGCCCCGTACGGACTTCACCGGGACGACCCCGCTCCACGGGCTGCCGGCCGGCGAGCAGGTGCACTACCGGGTCACCCTCGTGGACCCGCACGATCCCCGGCGCTCCGGCAGGCCGGTGTACGGGACCTTCCGCACCGCCCCGGCGGTGCGCCGCGACGGGGTGCGCTTCCTCTGGTCCGGTGACATCGCGGGGCAGGGCTGGGGCATCAACCCGGACATCGGCGGCTACCGGGTCTACGACGAGATGCGGCGGCTGGACCCGGACTTCTTCCTGTGCAGCGGGGACAACATCTACGCGGACGGGGTCATCGAGCCCCGCGTGACGCTGCCCGACGGGCGGGTCTGGCGCAACATCACCACCCCGGAGAAGGCGAAGGTCGCCGAGACCCTGGACGAGTACCGCGGGAACTTCCGCTACAACCTCCTCGACGAGCATCTGCGGGCGTTCAACGCGCAGGTCCCGTCGATCGTCCAGTGGGACGACCACGAGGTGCGCAACAACTGGTACCCGGGGCAGATCCTGGACGACCCCCGCTACACCGAGAAGGACGTGGACCTGCTCGCGGCGCGGTCGGTGCGGGCGTTCCGCGAGTACTTCCCGGTCCCCACCCTCCAGGGCGCCCCGCAGGAGAGGCGCATGCACCGCGTGGTGCGGCACGGTCCGCTGCTCGACGTGTTCGTGCTGGACATGCGGTCCTTCCGCAACGCGAACTCGCCCAACCGCCGGCCGGACGACACGACGGGCATCCTCGGCGCCGAGCAGCTGGAGTGGCTCAAGCGGGAGCTCTGCCGGTCGCGTGCCGTGTGGAAGGTGATCGCCGCCGACATGCCGCTGGGCCTGGTGGTCCCGGACGGGGAGACGGACTTCGAGGCGGTCGCGCAGGGCGATCCGGGTGCGCCGCTGGGCCGGGAACTCCAGATCGCGGAGCTGCTGCGCCACATCAAGCACCGGCGCATCACCGGTACGGTCTGGCTCACGGCCGACGTGCACTACACCTCGGCGCAGCACTACGCGCCCGAGCGCGCGGCCTTCCAGGACTTCGCTCCGTTCTGGGAGTTCGTCTCGGGCCCGCTGGCGGCGGGCGGCTTCCCCGCGAACGCGCTGGACGGCACGTTCGGTCCGGAGCAGGTCTTCGTGCGGGCGCCGGACCGGGCGAACGTGTCCCCCATGGAGCAGCCGCAGTATTTCGGCGAGGTGGAGATCGACGGTGGCAGCGGTGAGCTGACCGTCCGGCTCAGGGCTCAGGGCGGCACGGTCCTGTTCACCCGGGTGCTGCAGCCGGGCCGCACCGGGCAGTGACGGCCGGCCGGCCCAGGGGCGGGAATCGTGCCAGGTCAGGGGGACCCTGGGGGCGCGGCAAGGTCCGCGGGAGAGGGCCGGCTCCAGGTGTAACCCATCGGTCACAGTGCGTTCGTGGTCAGGCAACACCGCTCGGTCACAGTGAGGGCATGACTGATGTGACGTACCCGAAGAGCGCCCGCCGTCCGCACCACTGGCGGCGGGACCTGATCGAGCTGGCCGCCCTGTTCACCGCCGTGGCCGTGGCGGACGCGATCGCCAATCTGATCGGGCACCAGCCGGACGGCCCCTACCTGCTCATGGCCTCGGCGGTGGCCCTGGCCGCCACGGCCGCGTTCCACACCTGGTGGGCACGGCGGAACAGCCACGCACCGCCGGACCCCGATACGGACGCCGGCGCCGCGGAGCTCCCCTCCGCCGGCCCCGACGCGGCGGCCGGGACGGTGCTGTGGCGGATGCGGACGACGGTGCAGGACGCCCCCGGCACCCTCGCCGCCCTGTGCGTGGCCCTGGCCCGGCACCGGGTCGACATCCTCACCCTGCAGACCCACCCGCTGGCCGAGGGCACGGTCGACGAGTTCCTGCTGCGGGCGCCGGCGACGCTGCCGGCCCAGCAGCTCACCCGGGAGATCTCCGCCGCGGGCGGCTCGGCCACCTGGATCGAGCGGGCGGACGCCCACGACCTGGTGGACACCCCCACCCGGGTGCTCGGCCTCGCGACGCGCACCGCGCTGGACGCCGCCGAACTGCCGCTGGCCCTGCGCCAGCTGCTGGGCCGGTGCACCATCCACTCGCTGCCGGCCCGGTCCTTCACCGGCCGCCCCACCGGGGAGAGCGCGCCCGTGGAGGGCGTCCTGGAGGACACCGTGATGCGGCTGCGCGACCCTTCCGGCGGTGTCATCAGCGTCGAGCGCCCCTATCTCCCCTTCACCCCGACCGAGTTCGCCCGCGCCCGGGCCCTGGTCGAGCTCGACGCCCGGCTCGGCCCGCGCGTGCCGCGCGGCGAGGACGTGCTGACGCTGCCCGAGGGCAACGAGATCACCGTGCGGCGCGCGGACCGGAGCGATCTCGATGCGGCGCTGGCCATGCACGGCCGCTGCTCCGAGCGCACCCTCGGTCTGCGCTACCACGGTCCGGTCCGTGACGCCGACCGCTATCTGGACCACCTGCTGAGCCCTCGGTTCGGCCGCACGCTCGCCGTGCAGACCGACTCGGGACGGATGGTGGCACTCGGTCACCTGCTCTGGGACGGCGACGAGACGGAGGTGGCCCTCCTCGTCGAGGACGACTGGCAGCGCCGGGGCATCGGCGCGGAGCTGCTCGGCCGGCTGGTGGCCCTGGCCGTCGAGGCGGGCTGCGAGAGCGTGTACGCGGTGACGCAGGCCCACAACACGGGGATGGTCGCCGCCATGCGGGCGCTCTCGCTGCCCCTCGACTACCAGATCGAGGAGGGGACCCTCGTCATCACCGCCCGGCTCACCCCGGCTGCCGCCCGGCGGCCGGCGCCGGAACCGGTGACCCGGTCGGAGGCGCCGTCACACCCGTCGTCGCCGCGGACGGAACAGCAGCCGCGGACGGAACAGCCGTCTATGACCGGGCGGCTCCCTCGGGACGCGTCGCCGTCGTCGTCGGATCCGACGGAACAGCGTCTGCGTCGCTGAGCGCCCGGCTGAGGTCCGCCCAGAGGTCGTCGACGTCCTCCAGGCCGACCGACATGCGCAGGAGACGGTCGACGACGCCGGCGGCCCGCCGGTCTCCCTCACCCACGATGCGGTGGCTGATGGAGGCCGGATGCTGGATGAGGGTGTCCACACTGCCGAGGCTCACGGCGGGGGTGATCAGCCGGACTCCCGCGATGATCCGGTGCGGGTCCCCGCACACCTCGAAGGACACCATCGCACCGCCCACCTCCGGGTAGTGGACCCGTGCGACGCGGGGGTCGGCCGCGAGCCTCCGGGCCAGCTCGGCCGCCGAGGCCGACGCCGCCCGGACCCGTACGGGCAGGGTGGACAGGCCGCGCAGCAGCAGATAGCCGGCCATCGGGTGCAGCACGCCGCCGGTGGCGAAGCGCACCTGCCGCAGCGTCGCGGCGAACTCCTCGTCGCAGGCGACGACGCCGCCCATCACGTCGCCGTGGCCGCCCAGGTACTTGGTGGCGCTGTGCAGCACGATCCGCGCACCGTGTTCGAGGGGCCGTTGCAGCACGGGCGTGGCGAAGGTGCTGTCGACGAGGAGCGGCACCGTGCCGCAGGAGTGCGCCACGGCCCGGATGTCGATCTCGGCCAGGGTCGGGTTGGCCGGCGTCTCGACCATGACCAGTCCGGTGTCCGGGCGGATCGCGTCGGCGATGCCCGCCGGATCCGTCCAGGTCACCTCGGTGCCGAGCAGCCCGGCGCCCAGGAGGTGGTCGCTGCACCCGTAGAGCGGCCGTACGGCGACGACATGGCGCAGCCCCAGGCTCGCCCGGGCCAGCAGCACGGCGGTGAGCGCGGCCATCCCGCTGGCGAAGGCGACCGCGCTCTCAGCGCCTTCGAGCCGGGCCAGGGCCGTCTCGAAGCGGGCCGTGGTCGGGTTGTCCAGCCGTGCGTAGACGGGCGGGCCGTCGGGCCTGGCCCCGGTGGCGGCGAAGGCGTCGATGCGCGCCGCCTCGTCCCGGGAGTCGTAGGAGGGGTAGGTGGTGGACAGGTCGATCGGCGCGGCGTGCAGGCCCTGGGCGGCGAGATCGTCGCGTCCGGCGTGCACGGCTTCGGTGGCGAGCGCTCTGGACCGGAACGGGGACCGGGGCGAGGTGGCTTCGGAGTCCATGGCGTCAGACTGAACAGTGACCGGCCGGTAGCGCTCGAACGCCGTGCTACGTTCGGCCGATGCCTGATTCCGTCGCTCTCGATCCGGTTGATCTGCATATTCTGCGGCTCCTGCAGAACGATGCGCGGACGACGTACCGGGAGCTGGCCGCCGAGGTCGGGGTGGCTCCGTCCACCTGTCTCGACCGGGTGGCGCGGCTGCGCCGGTCCGGTGTGATCCTCGGGCACCGGCTGCGGCTCGACCCGGCGCGGCTCGGCCGCGGGCTGGAGGCGCTCCTGCTGGTGCAGGTCCGGCCGCACCGCCGGGAGCTCATCGGGCCGTTCGTGGAACGGATCAGGGCGCTTCCGGAGTCCCGGGCGTTCTTCCATCTGACCGGCCCCGACGACTATCTGGTGCACGTGGCGGTCGCGGACCCGACGGACCTGCAACGGCTGGTGCTGGACGAGTTCACCTCCCGCCGTGAGGTGGCACGTGTGGAGACCAGGCTGATCTTCCAGCAGTGGGAGTGCGGTCCGCTGATGCCGCCGGCCGCGGACACGCGGGGTCCCTCGGTGCCGGAGCCGCGGCCGGGTTCCGGCGGGCCCTGAGGCACCGCGCAGGACCGAAGTCCGGTACCCCGTGACGTGAGGGGCCCCGGCGTTGGAAGATGTCCACATGTCAGACACATCGAGCAGCTCACTCCCGCGCCAGGTCGCCGACGCCTACGTCGACGCGTACATCGATCTCGACCCGATCACCGGTACCTATCTCGGTGTCGCGGAAAGCTCCCGCCGGCTGCCCGATTTCTCGCCCGCCGGCCATGCGGCCTCGGCCGCCCTGATCCGCCGGACCCTCGCGGAGCTCGACGCCGCGGAGCAGGTGCCCGGCGCGGAGGCCGAGGAGGAGCGGCGGTGCGCGCGGCTGCTGCGCGAGCGCCTCACGGCCGAACTCGCCGTCATCGAGGCCGAGGAGGGCCTCCGGGCCGTTTCCAACATCCACTCCCCCGCGCACAGCCTCCGTGAGGTGTTCACGGCGACGCCGACGGCGACGGAGGAGGACTGGGCCGCGGTCGTGGACCGGCTGCGTGCGGTGCCCGCCGCCCTGGAGGGGTACCGCGCCTCGCTCGCCCTGGGGCTGGAGCGGAAGCTGTACGGGGGCCCGCGCCCCACGGCCACGTTCATCGGTCAGCTCGGGGCCTGGGCCGGTGAGGACGGCGGCACGGGCTTCTTCCAGGACGTCGTGGCCGAGGGGCCCGGCTCGCTGCGCGCGGAGCTGGACGGAGCCGCCGGGGAGGCGACCGCCGCCCTGGTGGCGCTCCGGGACTGGATGCGGGACGTCTACGCCCCGGCGATCGAGGGCGCGCCCGACACCGTCGGCCGGGAGCGCTACGCGCGCTGGGCCCGCCAGTTCAACGGTACGGATCTGGACCTCGACGAGGCGTACGCCTACGGCTGGTCCGAGTACCACCGGCTGCTGGCCGAGATGAAGACCGAGGCGGACAAGATCCTGCCGGGCGCCGGGCCCTGGGAGGCGCTCGCCCACCTCGACGTCCACGGTGAGCACATCGAGGGCGTGGAGGAGGTGCGCGTCTGGCTGCAGGGGCTGATGGACGAGGCCATCGAGGCGCTCGACGGCACCCACTTCGAACTCGCGGAGCGGGTGCGGAAGGTGGAGTCCCGGATCGCCCCCGCGGGCGGTGCCGCCGCTCCCTACTACACCGGTCCCACGGAGGACTTCTCCCGGCCGGGCCGCACCTGGCTCCCCACCATGGGCGAGACCCGCTTCCCGGTCTACGACCTGGTGTCCACCTGGTACCACGAGGGTGTGCCGGGCCATCACCTGCAGATCGCGCAGTGGACGCACGTGGCCGAGAGCCTGTCGCGCTACCAGGCCTCGGTCGGGCAGGTCAGCGCCAATTCCGAGGGCTGGGCGCTGTACGCCGAGCGGCTCATGGACGAGCTGGGGTACCTGCCGGACGCGGAGCGGCGCCTGGGCTATCTGGACGCGCAGATGATGCGTGCCTGCCGGGTCATCGTGGACATCGGCATGCACCTGGAGCTGGAGATCCCCGCGGACTCGCCGTTCCACCCGGGCGAGCGGTGGACGCCGGCCCTGGCCCAGGAGTTCTTCGGGAGTCACAGCGGCCGGCCCGCCGACTTCGTGGAGAGCGAGCTGACCCGCTACATGTCGATGCCGGGACAGGCCATCGGCTACAAGCTGGGTGAGCGGGCGTGGCTGCTGGGCCGGGAGAACGCCCGGAAGGCGCACGGTGACGCGTTCGACCTGAAGGCCTGGCACATGGCCGCCCTGTCCCAGGGCTCGCTGGGTCTGGACGACCTGGTGGACGAGCTGTCCGCGCTCTGACCACCGCGGACCGGGGGGCCGTCGACACCGTCACCGGGCCCCCCGGTCCGTCCCTCCCCACGGTCCGGAGGAGAATGTCGGTATGACGGCGCCCGGTCTCCTGTTCTGCTGCGATCCGCTGCGTCCGAAGCGTCCCGACGCCGTCTTCGCCGAGGAGGCGGCGGCGGCCCGGAGGGTCGGCGCCCGGACCGTGCTGGTCGACCACGACGCGCTGCTCGCGGGGGACGCGCGGGCCGCGGTAGGCCGGGTCCCGCGGGACTCGGGGGCGTACTGGTACCGCGGCTGGATGATCCCGAGCGCCCGTTACGCGGACCTCGGACGGGCTCTCGCCGCCCGGGGCTGCGCGCTGCTGACCGATGCCGGCGCCTACCGCACCGCCCATGAACTCCCCGGCTGGTACGAGGTGTTCAGCGGGCTCACGCCGCGCAGCGTGTGGTGTCCGGTGTCCGCGGAGGACGCCGTGGCGGATCCCGCCGTCTGGTCCCGCCTCGTCGGGGTGCTCGGGCCGGGCCCCGGCATCGTCAAGGACTTCGTGAAGTCCCGCAAGGACGCCTGGCACGAGGCGTGCTTCGTGCCGGAGCTGGCGGACGCGGAGCGGCTGGCCGCCGTCGTCGGCCGGTTCCTCGCGTTGCAGGGCGAGTTCCTGACCGGCGGCGTGGTGCTGCGCGGGTACGAGCCGTTCGTGCCGGGCGGCGAGGCACGGGTGTGGTGGGTGGACGGCGAGGCCGTGCGGGTGACCGCCCATCCGGACACTCCCGGCCGGCTTCCGGCACCGGACCTCGGTGCCGTCGGTGAGGCCGTGCGCGCGCTCGGCTGCCGCTGGGTGACCACCGACATGGCGCTCCGGGAGGACGGGGCGTGGCGGGTGGTGGAGGTCGGCGACGGCCAGGTCAGCGGACTGCCCGCCGGCGACGACGGCGAGGACCTGTTCCGCCGCCTCCCGGGCGGCTGAACCGCCTTCGGCGGGAGGGCCCGTGTCCGGCGGGGGCACCGGCCGTGCGTCCGCGCCGTCTCCCCCGCCGGACGGTCAGCCGCCGAGGGCGCCGGCCGTCCGGTGGACCACGGCCGACCCGTCCCGTTCCTTCACCACTTCGAGCTGGGCGGGGATGCGGCGGCGCAGGTCGCCGACGTGGCTGACGATGCCCACGCTGCGGTCGCGTTCGCGCAGCGAGTCCAGCACGTCGAGCACCTCGTCCAGCGTCTGTTCGTCGAGGCTGCCGAAGCCCTCGTCGATGAAGAGCGTGTCCAGCCGCACACCGCCGGCCTCGTCCGTCACCACGTCGGCGAGACCGAGGGCGAGGGCGAGCGAGGCGAAGAAGGTCTCGCCGCCGGACAGGGTCGCGGTGTCGCGCTCCCGGCCCGTCCAGGAGTCCACGACGTGCAGGCCGAGTCCGGCCCTGCGGCCCCCGCTGCGGTCGTCGGAGTGGACCAGCGTGTAGCGCCCCGCCGACATCCGCAGGAGCCGGACCGTCGCCGCAGCGGCCACCTGTTCGAGGCGGGCCGCCAGGACGTACGCCTCCAGCCGCATCTTGCGCTCGTTGTCCGCGGAGGTGCCCGCGGTCAGGCCGGCGAGGCGGGCCACCCGCTCGTACTCCTGGCGCACCGGCCCCAGGGCGCGGACCTGGTCCTCCGCGCTGCGGGAGAGCCGGCCGAGCTCCGCGGTGCGCTCCTGCGCGGCGGAGTGCGCGGCGGCGCTCTCGCGCAGCGCCCGTACGGACAGGTCGTACGCCGCCCGCGCCCGGTCCGGTTCGGCGGGCGGGCGGCCGGCGGCGGCCTTCGCGTCCTCCTCGGCGAGTCGGTCGGCGACGGTGGCCGCCTCCGTCTGCCAGACGTCGACGCGGTGCTGGAGCTCCCGCTGCGCGGTGTCGTCGAGGATCTGCGCCGCCGCGGCCTGCGGGGTGTCGAACCCGGCCCGGAAGGCGGCGTCGGAGAGTCTGCCGTCGGCGTCCTTGAGACGTGTGGCGGTCGTGTTCTCGGTGCGCAGGGCGTCGGCGGCGGAGGCCAGCAGTCCGGCCCGCCGTTCCAGCAGCGCGGCGTGCTCGGCGACGGAGCCGCAGGCACCCCGTGCCTTGACCAGTTCGGCCTCCAGCGCGGCCTGTTCACGGTCGAGCGCTTCCCGCTGCGAGGTACGGGCCGCCGTGCGCCGCTCGGCCTGTTGGCGGTCGTCGAGCCGTCCGAGGTGCTCTCGCTCCGCGGCGGCGAGGGCTTCCCGGGCCGCGTGGGACCCCGCGGCCAGCCGGTGCGCCTCCGCGTGCTCCCGGGTCAGCCGGTCCACCGCGTCCCGCAGTCCGTCGACGGTGGCGGGCGCCCCGCCGGCCGGCCCGGACTCCCCCGGGTCCGAGGCCTCGGCGCGTGCCGCCGCGAGGCGTTCGCGCAGGACCCCCAGCCCGCCCTCGGCCTCCGCGCGGGTCCGTTCGGCCCGCTGGTGGGCGGCGAGCGCCGCCTCCTCGGTGGCCCGGTCCACGTGTCCGGCCTCGGCGCGGGCCGGGGCGGGGTGCTCCGCCGAACCGCACACCGTGCAGGCCTCCCCGTCGGCCAGCCGGGCCGCCAGTTCCGCCGCGATGCCCCGCAGCCGCTGTTCGCGCAGCGCCAGCCAGGTCTCGTGCGCGTCCGCCGCGCCCTCGCGTGCCGTGGTCAGGGCCGCGGCGGCGGTCTCCTCCTGGACGGCGAGCGCGTCACGCCGGCGTGCGGCCTCCAGCCTTCTGCGGGCCGGGTCGAGCCTGCCGGCCAGCTGTTCCGTGCGGGTCGCGGCGTCCTGGGCCGTCTCGACGCGTTCCCTGAGGCTCCGGTGGGTGGTGTCCCAGCCGGCCAGCCAGTGCGCCGTCTCCTGGATCAGCTCGTCGTCCGCGCGGGACTGCCGCTCCAGACCGGCCCGTTCGGCGTCGATCTCCCGGCTGCGCCGCTCGGCGCCCCGTGCGGCGTCGAGCACGCCCAGCTCCGCCCGGAGTCCGCGCTCCCTGCCCGCCAGCTGGTCGAGTCCCGCCTCGGCGAGGTCCGGGGGCAGGCCGGCCCGCGAGTTCTCCAGCGCCCGGACGGCGGTGCGGTGGGCCCGTTCGGCCTCCTCGCGCAGGTCGAGGGCCGGGGCGACGAGGTCGGCCTTGCGCGCACGGGCCAGCTCCGCGTGGCAGCGGTCGCGTTCCGCACGGCGGTCCTCCAGGACGGCGGCACGGCGGCGGGTCTCCGCGTACCGCTGCTGGAGCCGGGCGCGTTCGCGTTCGGACTCGAACACCTGGCGTGCGGCGTCGTTGCGCCGCTCCGCCGCCGCCAGCTCGCACCGGGCGAGGTCGAGGCGTTCACCGGCGCCGCTGCGCGCGACGGCGGCCCAGCCCAGGATCCCCTCGGCGAGCCCGGGTTCGCCCGGGCGTTCCTCGGGCACCGGCTCCTCCGCCGCGGGACCGGCGGCCTGCGCGAGGCGGTGGGCCAGGGCGAGGATCTGCTCGTCCCCCGCCCGCACCCGGGCCTCGGCCGTGCGTCGCAGGTCGGCCAGGCGCTCCTCGACCGCGGCGAACCGGCGGGTGTCGAAGAGCCGGCCCAGGAGCTTCCCGCGGGCCTCCGCGTCGGCCCGCAGGAACCGCGCGAAATCGCCCTGCGGCAGCAGCACCACCTGGCAGAACTGGTCCCGGCTCATGCCCACGAGCCCGCCGATCTCCTCACCGATCTCCTGGTGGGAGCGGCTCAGTGCCGTCCAGCCGTGCTCGGGGTGGTGTTCCCGCAGCGAGCTCTGCGCCTTCTCGGTCGTGAAGCCGCCGCCCCGCTTCTTGGGGCGGGGCTGGGCGGGCCGCCTGGTGATCTCCAGCCGGCGCCCTCCGACCGTGAGTTCCAGGCGGACCTCGGTGGGCCGGTCGTCCGGGGCGTGGTCGCTGCGCAGCGACGTGCCGGGTCCCTGCCGGGCTCCGGGCACCGTGCCGTAGAGGCCGTAGCAGACGGCGTCCAGCACGGACGTCTTGCCCGCACCGGTGGGGCCGTGCAGCAGGAAGATGCCGGCCGAGGACAGCGTGTCGAAGTCGACCTCCTGGGTGGCGCCGAAGGGGCCGAACGCGGTCAGGGTGAGCCGGTGCAGCCTCAACGCGCCACCTCCCCAGCGGCGTCGTCGACCCGGACCTCGTCGAGGACGGCGCGCAGCACCGTGCGCTCCGGCTCGCTGGGGCCGCTCCCGCCGCGTACATGGGCCACGAAGTCCTCCGCCACCTGCTGGTCGTCGCGTCCTCGGAGCCGCTGCGCGTACGAGGCGAGCGGGTCGTCGGGAGCGCGCTCGGGGTCGAACACGAGGGTGAGCGTGTGCGGGAAGCGTTCGAGGAGGCGGGCCATCGGCTCGTCCGGGCGCGTCGGATCGGTGAGGGTGGCCTCGATCCAGGACTCCCGGTGCTCCTCCAGGGCCGGGTCCTCCAGCAGGGTGTCCAGCGGGCCGCGGAGGCGGGCGAGCCGGCGCGGTACGGGGCAGTCGACGCGTTCGGCGGAGACCTCCCCGCCGGGGGCGAGATCGATCAGCCACGTCGTCTTGCGGTGCGTGTGCTCGGAGAAGGAGTACGCGAGCGGCGAGCCCGAGTAGCGGACGCGGTCGGTGACCCGCTGGCAGCCGTGCAGGTGGCCGAGCGCCACGTAGTCGACGCCGTCGAAGACGCCCGCGGGGACGGCGGCGACCCCGCCGACGGTGATGTCCCGTTCGCTGTCGCTGGGTTCGCCGCCCGCCACGAACGCGTGCGCCAGGACGACGGACCGGGTGCCGTCGGGCCGGGCCGCGAGGTCGGCCCGTACCCGGTCCATCGCCGCGCTGAGGACGGCCTCGTGTCCCGTCCCGGTCGCGCCGAGGGCGTCCTTGACGAGTGCGGGCTCCAGATAGGGCAGCCCGTAGAACGCGACGTCGCCGTGGGCGTCGGACAGCACGACCGGTGTGGCGCAGTCGTCGGGGTCGGTCCGCAGATGGATCCCGGCCCGGGCGATCAGCCCGGCGCCGACACCCAGCCTGCGTGCCGAGTCGTGGTTGCCGGAGATCATGACGGTCGGCACCCCCGCGGCGGCGAGCCGGTGCAGGGCGTCGTCGAACAGCCGGACGGCCGACAGCGGCGGGACGGCCCGGTCGTAGACGTCTCCCGCGACGACGACCACGTCGACGGCCTGCTCCCGCACCGTCGCGACGAGGTGGTCGAGGAAGGCAGCCTGGGCGTCCAGCATCGGGACACGGTGGAGGGACCTCCCCAGGTGCCAGTCCGAGGTGTGCAGAATCCTCACGACACCGCTCCTGTGGCCACGATCCTCATGTCCCCGCTCCTCCGCCCCCGGGTCCGGCGTGGACCCGCTCCCCGGTCCGCCACCGGTCCGCGGGGCCGCCCGCGGCCACGCCGGTGCGGTGCCGCTCCGCGCCCCTCGTCCGTCTCAGACATCCCCGTAGGCCTCGCCGCCCAGTTCGAGGGTCGCCGTCCCGGCGGTGGCGTCGGCCAGCCAGGCCCGGAAGCTCTCGACCCCGGCGTCCGGCAGCGCGATCGCGAGGGTCACCGCCTCGGCGTACGTGACCTCGTGGACGGCGACTCCGGTGGCCCGCAGGTCGTTCTCCAGTCTGCCCGCGCGCTGGTGGTCGACGGTGACGGCGGCGAGGCGGAACCGGCGGCGGGTGGTCGTGCCCAGCGCGTCGAGCGCCTCGCCGACCGCTCCTCCGTACGCCCGGATCAGTCCGCCCGCGCCGAGCTTCACACCGCCGAAGTAGCGGGTGACGACGGCGACGGCGTACCGCACGTCCCGGCGCATGAGCATCTGGAGCATGGGGACGCCGGCCGTTCCGCCGGGCTCCCCGTCGTCGCTCGCCCGCTGCACGGAGGCGTCGGCCCCGATGACGTAGGCGAAGCAGTGGTGGTTGGCGGAGGGGTGCTCCCCGCGGACGCGCGCGATGAACTCCTGCGCCTCCTGCTCGGTGGCGGCGGGGGCGAGCGCGCACAGGAAACGGGACCGGCTGACCTCGGTCTCGTGCACACCCGTCCCGGCGACTGTCCGGTACTCCTCCTGCATCCGACCACCCTATGCGCCGGTCCGTCCGGCACGTTCACCCTCCCGTGGGGAATGGTCGGGCGGGGCCGTCCGTTGTCCGGGCATGTACGCAGACGACGAGACGGTGCGCAGGATTCTCCAGGACACGGGCGACACCTGGGCGGTGGTCGGCCTGTCCGGCAACACCTCCCGCGCGGCCTACGGCGTGGCCGGGGTCCTCAAGCGCTTCGGCAAGCGGGTGGTGCCCGTCCACCCCAAGGCGGAGACGGTCCACGGCGAGCAGGGGTACGCCTCGCTGGCGGACATACCCTTCCCCGTCGACGTGGTCGACGTCTTCGTGAACAGCGATCTGGCGGGCGCCGTCGCCGACGAGGCGGTGGCGGCCGGGGCGAAGGCGGTCTGGTTCCAGCTCGGTGTCATCGACGAGCAGGCGTACGACCGCACCCGTGCGGCAGGCCTCAGCATGGTCATGGACCGCTGCCCGGCGATCGAGATACCCAGGCTGAGCCCCGCGCGCTGAGCCCCGTCCGTGGGGCGGGGTGTCACCGGCACCCCCGGCGGGGAGAATGTCCGCCGTGGCACGGCATCTCCCCCTCGGCGGTGAGCATCTCGCCGCCCAGCTGCACGCGCTGGGGGTGCGCCGGGGCGGTGTCCTCATGGTGCACGCCTCGATGCGGGCCGCGGGCGGGGGCACCGGGGACATGGCGCACGCGCTGAGCCGGGCTCTGGGGTCGGGAGGGACGCTGGTGGTCCCCTCCTTCACCCCGGAGAATTCCGACACCTCGCGCGCCTACCTGGACCGTGTGCGCGGCCTGGACGAGGAGGCCGGGGCCGCGGTGCGTGCGGCGATGCCGGCCTTCGACCCCCGGGTGTCCCCCGCGCCGACGATGGGGGTGCTCGCGGAGGCGGTGCGACTGGCTCCGGGCGCGCGGCGCAGCGGCCATCCGCAGACCTCCTTCGCCGCGCTCGGCCCGGCAGCCGCGCGCTTGCTCGCGGGGCACCGGCCGGACTGCCACCTGGGCGAGGACTCCCCGCTGGCCCGGCTCTACGACGCGGACGCACAGGTCCTTCTGCTGGGCACGGGCTTCGACCGCTGCACGGCCTTCCACCTCGCGGAGTACCGACGCCCGTCCCCGCCCCGCCGCCGCTACCGCTGTGTCGTCGCGGCGGACGGGGGGCGCCGCTGGTGGGAGTACGAGGACGTCGCCCTGGACGACGGCGACTTCGCGCGTCTCGGGGACGACTTCGCCCGCGCCCGGACCGGAGCGGTGGCCTCGGGCCGGGTGGGGGCGGCGCCCAGCCGGCTGTTCCCGCTCCGCTCCGCCGTGGACTTCGCCACGGGCTGGCTCGCGGAGCACCGGCCCGAGGCTCGCTGAGTGCCCCGCGGGGTCACCACGGCGGCCCGGACCTTTGCGCACCGGATTCTTGTGCCGCGGACCGGCGCCCCGGCCCCTTGCGCCGCAGACCCCGCACCCCGGCCCCTTGCTGCGCGGACCGGCGCTCGTCCCGGGCGCGGTGCCAGACCGTCCCGGGCGCGGTGCCAGCCCGTCCGGGCGCGTGCCAGCGCACGCCGGTGCGCCCGGTGCACCGGTGCGCCCGGTGCTCGACAGCCGACTCCCTGCGCCCGGAACCCCGGCTCGCGGTAGCCGTCGCCCGGAGCCCCGGATCGCGGTAGCCATCACCCGGAACCCCGGATCGCGGTAGGCGTATTCCGGAACTCCGGCTCGCGGTAGCCGTCTTCCGGCACCCAGGCTCGCCCCCGCGCCCCCGGTCTCGGGAGCGGGCGCCCCGCACCCGTCGTCCCGTACGCCGTCCAGTTGCCCGGGCGGTCCGACGGGGCCGCTCAGGCTGCCGCTGGGGTGCCGCTCACCTGCCGTCCGCGCGGACCGGCGGGATCGACACCGCCATCGTCAGATCGGCGGGCTCGGTGCCGTCGTTGCGGTAGACGTGCGGCACATGGGCCTCGAACGTCGCCGAGGTGCCGGCGGGCACCGTGTGGGCCTCGCCGTCGACGACCAGCGTGAGCACACCCGAGGTGACGTGGAGGAGCTCCACCGTGCCCTCGGGGTGCGGGTCGGAGGCGCTGCCGTCGCCGGGCATCAGGTGCCAGGACCAGAGCTCGACGGGGCCGCGGGCATCGGTGCCGACCAGCAGCGTGTTCGAGCTGCCGGTCTCCGTCGACCACAGGCGCACCGCCTGGCTCGCCGGGACCAGCCGCACCTGTGATCCCTGCTCGTAGTCGAGCAGGGTGGTGATGCTGACCCCCAGGGCGTCGGCGAGCTTGACCGTGGTGCCGACGCTCGGGTTGGTACGCGCCTGCTCGATCTGGATGATCATGCCGCGGCTGACCCCCGCGCGGGCCGCGAGGGCGTCCAGGGTGAAACCGCGCTCTCCCCGCCAGCGCTTGAGGTTCCGCGCGAGCGACTGGGTGAGCTGATCGAGGTCGGTCACATTCCGTCCCATACCCTTGATGGTCAAATATTTTCGACGCGAAGGTCGAGCATCGGGAACTACGGTGTGGTGCACCCGCCCGAACACCGCACTGTACTGCGGGGCGCCCGATGACAGCCGGGATGACAGCACCGGGTGTCCAGGACACGGGCCTGCCGCCGAGGTCGCCCGGTCGGACCGCCCGGCGGCGGTCAGCTTCCTGCCGGGTCCTCGGTCAGCAGCGCCACGGCGGCCAGCTGCTCGGGGGTGACCCCGTCGGGGATCGGCACGGGTGCGGGGGTGCGGAGCGGCGGCTGCCAGCCCTTCTCCGGGTCCCAGCTCCGGACCACCCTGGCCGGCGCTCCCGCCACCACCGCGTGGTCGGGAACCTCCCCGCGCACGACGGCTCCGGCGGCCACCACGACGTTGCGGCCGAGCCGCGCCCCCGGGAGGATCACCGCTCCGGTGCCGATCCAGCAGCCGGGCCCGATCACCACGGGTTCCATGCGCGGCCACTGCTTGCCCACCGGCCGGCCGGTGTCGTCGTAACTGTGGTTCGTGGACGTGATGTAGACGTACGGACCGCAGTACGTGTCCGACCCGATCGACACCGAGGTGTCGGCGATGACGTGGCTGCCCCGGCCCAGCACCACACCGTCGCCCAGCGTCAGGATGGGGTCGGCCCCGAGGTCGAGGTCGGGCATCAGCCCGGCCGTGAGCGTCACCTGCTCGCCGATGATGCAGTGGTCGCCGAGTTCGATCCAGCGTTCGCCGAAGACCGTGCCCTGCGGGAAGGCGAGCCTGGTTCCGGTGCCGATGCGGCCGAACCGGAGGCGCCCCGGGTGCGGTGCGGTGACCGCTCCGGTCTCCTGCACCCACGCCCAGACCCGGTGGACGGCGCGGGACGTGAGCTCACGCCGCCGGAAGGCCAGGGAGGAGAGCAGGTTCTGGTTCTTCGCCACCCGCTCACGGTAGTCGGCCGGGCCGGAGCCCACCGGCGGCGTGCGCTGTGATGTTCACCCCAACCCGCCTGAGCTGCCGGGACCGTCCACTACGGTTCGTGCGGAGTACGGGGCGCCGAGCGCGCACCACACCGCACCGGAGGAGCAGGCGATGGCAGAGCAGGCATGGGTCACCGGCATCGGCGGCAAGGAGCCGGACATCGACCCGGACGCCTTCCTCGCGCCGACCTCCGTCGTCGTCGGCGAGGTCTCGATGGCCGCGGGCTCCAGCCTCTGGTACCAGGCGGTGCTGCGTGCCGACTGCGGCCCGATCTCCCTGGGCCCGGACAGCAACATCCAGGACAACTGCAGCGTGCACACCGACCCGGGCTTCCCGTTGACGGTGGGCGCCCGGGTCTCCGTCGGGCACAACGCCGTCCTGCACGGCTGCGTGATCGAGGACGACGTGCTGGTCGGCATGGGGGCGACCGTGCTCAACGGCGCGCGTATCGGCGCGGGTTCGCTGATCGCGGCGCAGGCCCTCGTGCCGCAGGGGATGCAGGTGCCGCCGGGCTCCCTCGTCGCCGGCGTGCCCGCGAAGGTGAAGCGGGAGCTGACCGCCGAGGAGCGCGAGGGCATCGCCTTCAACGCGGCCGGTTACGTGGAACTGGCCAAGGCCCACCGCGCGGCGCACCGGAAGGGCTGACGGCCCCGCCGGGTACGGGCCGGGCACCCGGCACCCGCCGGATCAGCAGCCCGGCCGACGGCCCACCGGGCCGGTCACCCGCAGGACCGGACGGCCCCGGCCACCACGCACACCCAACGGCTGAGCGGACGGGCCCACTACCCGAGGAACACGACGCCCGGACAGCCGGGGGCGAACCCGCCGACCCGGTCAGCTCCCGGAACGATCGGACGACGGTACGGCCCCGGGAGCCGCCGTCGGAACCGCCTCGGCGTCAGCCCCGGCCTCGGCCGGAGCCGCAGGAACGCCCCCGGCGCCCGTCGCCGGTACGGCCTCGGTGCCCGCATCGGCCCCAGCCGCCGGAGCCGCCCCAGCCCCAGCCGCCGAAGCCCCCTCGGCCTCCGCCGCCGGAGCGGCCTCCGGCCCGGTCCCCGCCGCAGAGCCCTCGGCCTGGTCCGCGGCCTTCTTGGCGCGGCTCTTCAGCACCAGCATGGAGATCACACCGATGAGCACGGCGGCCAGGAGTCCCAGCCAGGAGAACCGCTTGAGCCAGGCCTCGGCGACGACTCCCACCGAGTAGATGACGGCGGTGGTGCCGCCGGCCCAGACGATCCCGCCGAGCACGTTGGCGATCAGGAACTTCCAGTAGGGCATGCGCAGCACACCGGCCAGCGGTCCGGCGAAGATCCGGAGCAGGGCGACGAAACGGCCGAAGAAGACCGCCCACATGCCCCACTTCTCGAACGACCGCTCCGCCAGGGCGATCTGGGGCGCCCCGAAGTGCTTGGGGAACCTGTCGCCGAGCCAGGCGAGCAGCGGGCGCCCGCCGCGGCGACCGATGGCGTAGCCGATCGAGTCACCGATGATCGCGCCGGCCGACGCACAGGCGCCGAGCACCCACGGGTCGATGTCACCGTGCTGGGAGGCCAGCAGCGCCGAGCTCACGAGGACGATCTCGCCGGGCAGCGGGATGCCCAGGCTTTCGAGGCCGATGACCACCCCCACCAGGAGATAGATGCTGACCGCGGGTACGGTCTCGAGCCACTCCTGGACGTGCATCGCCGGTCCTCCCGTGAGAAATCTGCCGCCGCACACCACACGGGGTGCACGGCGGGCAGCCTACCGGGCCGGGCGGACGGAGGGACCGCCGCGGCCCCCGGCCGGGGTCCGCGACGGCCGCCGTGCGGTCAGCGGTTCGGGCGCAGGGTCCAGACCACGCTCATCTCGCTGGTGACGGCGCCGTCGGCGCGACGGATCTCGACGCTCACGGGGAACTCCGGGCGCTTCCCCTCGTCCAGCTCCGCGACGACCTCCGCCACCGGACGTCCCAGGACCGCGGTGGCGGTGAGTTCGCCCATGGCAACCTTCTTGAAGGACATCTCCGTCGTGACGGGCAGCGGGACGGCCCGGGACATCTGGTCACCGAAGGCGGCGACGACGATCGCGCCGCTCGCCGACTCGGCGAGCGTGAACATCGCTCCGGCGTGGGGTCCGCCCAGGTGGTTGCGGTAGTCGGCGTGGTCGGGGAGCGAGAGGACAGCGCGCTCGGCGGTCGTCTCCAGGTAGGTGATGCCAAGGGTCCGGACCATCGGGACGCTCGCGGACAGGATCTCGCCGACCGTCATCTCATCAGTGCTCATGGCCGCGATGTTACTTGCCAGTAGCAGGCTTTGACCATCCCCTCACAGGGGCGCCTGTAGCAGAGGACGCCCCTCACCTCTATGGTTACTGGCCATGTGGCCAGGACAGCAGCCGCCCGGGGGCGAGCAGAACCCGCAGGACCAGAATCAGAACCCGTACCAGCAGCCGGGGTACCAACAGCCGAATCCCTATCAGCAGCCGGGATATCAGCAGCAGGGGCAGCCGGGCTACCCGCAGCCCAATCCGTACCAGCAGCCCACGGTGTCGCAGTACGCCGCACCCGGTGGGCCCGGCGGGCCCAAGCCGGACGACAAGAAGAAGACGGCGATCGTCGCGGTCCTCGCGGCGACCGCCGTGGTCATCGCGGCCGTCGTCACCGGTGTCGTCGTCATGAACAAGAAGGACGACCAGGGCGGCTCGGACGTGGCGGACGGCAAGACGTCCGCCTCCCCGTCCTCGGAGCCGTCCGAGGCGGCGTCCTCCCCCGCGGCGAACCCGCGGGGCGGCGAGGACGCCGCGCCCACGGTCCCGGGCTGGAAGGTCGTGACCAACCCCAAGTGGGGCACCCAGTTCGACGTACCGGGTGACTGGGAGCTCTCCGGTACCGGCGTGATCTCGGGCTTCGAGGACGTGAAGGACCCCACGGGTCCGCCGGCCGTCGGCTTCTCCGCCCCTGCCCACCTCAAGACGAAGTGGTGCAGCGACGACACCGACAAGGACGGCAAGCAGGAGGACACCAGCCTCGCCGGGGTGGGCACCAAGGGCGCCCAGGGTGCCAAGAGCACGGACCAGGCCGCCACGAACGAGGCCGCCAACTGGGTCTGGGCCGCGTACGCCCAGGAGGACCCGAAGTCGAAGGTCAAGACGGGCGAGCCCGAGCAGTACACGACGAAGTCGGGTCTGTCGGGCAGCGTCGTCAAGGCCACCGCCAGCGGGCTCGCCAACAAGAACAAGTGCGACACCGACGGCAAGTCGATCGCGTTCACCTTCAAGAACTCCAACGGCGACTACTCGTCGTGGATCCTCTACGCGAACGCCGGCGTCGACGACGAACTCCCGGACGCCACCATCCAGAAGATCCTGAGCACGGTACGCCTGGCGGAGCCCGCGGAGGGCACCTCCTGAGCCACCGGCACGCAGGACCGGGAGATTCCATTTGTCGGGAGGGGGCCGGGGCGGGGATAGTCCCCTGGTGACCTCCGCCTCCCCCTCCCCTTCTCCCGCGCCGCGCCGGCTGCCGGCCGGACGCAATTTCGGTCTGCTGACCGCCGCCGCGATCATCACGAGCCTGGGCAGCAACGGCGCGCTGATCGCGGCGGCGTTCGCGGTTCTGGAGTCGGGCGGCGACAGCGGCGACGTCGGGCTGGTCGCCGCGGCGCGCACGGCGCCGCTGGTGCTCTTCCTGCTGATCGGCGGCGCGGTCGCGGACCGGCTGCCCCGCCACCGGGTGATGGTGGCCGCGAACACCCTCAACTGCGTCTCGCAGGCGGTGTTCGCCTGGCTGGTGCTCGCCGGTGACGCCCAGCTGTGGCAGATGATGCTGCTGACGGCGCTCTGCGGCACCGGGCAGGCCTTCTTCGCTCCGGCCGCCGAGGGCATGCTGATGTCCAGCGTCAGCGCCGAGCAGGCGGCCCGTGTCTTCGCCTTCTTCCGGATGTCGATGCACGGCGCCGCCATCGGCGGCGCGGCACTCGGCGGGGCCATGATCGCGGCCATGGACCCGGGCTGGGTGCTGGCGGTCGACGCGGCGGCGTTCGCCGTCGCCGGGGCGCTGCGGGCCTTCCTGGACGTGAGCCACGTCCCCGCCCGGACGCCGGGCGGAGGGCTGCTCGCCGATCTCCGCGAGGGCTGGCAGGAGGTCGTCGGGCGTCCCTGGCTGTGGGCCGTGGTGCTGCAGTTCTCCGTGGTCGTGGCCGTCGTCGGGGCGGCGGAGGCGGTGTACGGGCCGCTGGTGGCGCGGGACGAGCTCGGAGGTGCCCGCCCCTGGGGCTTCGCCCTGGCCTCCTTCGGTGTGGGCACGCTGGGCGGGGCGCTGCTGATGATGCGGTGGAAGCCCCGGCGGCTGCTGCTGGCCGGGACGCTCTGCGTGTTCCCGCTGGCCCTGCCGTCAGCGGGCCTCGCGATCCCGCTGCCGGTGACCGCGCTCTGTGCGGTGATGTTCGTGACCGGTGTCGCCATCGAGGTGTTCGGGGTGTCCTGGATGACGGCCCTGCACCAGGAGATCCCGGAGGAGAAGCTGTCCCGGGTCGCGGCGTACGACTGGTTCGGTTCGGTCGCGATGGTGCCGCTGGCCACGGCGGCGGCCGGCCCGGTGGAGAACCTCGTCGGCCGCAGCGAGGCCCTCTGGGGCTGCGCCGCCCTGATCGTGCTGGTGACCGCGGGCGTCCTGTTCGTCCCGGACGTACGGAACCTGACGCGCCGCAGCAGCGTGAAGCGGGTCGGTGTGCCCGAGCAGGCCCGCCCGTCAGCCGATACCGAAGGCTCCGTCGGGGGGCTCGGGTGAGGCCACCGCCTCGCCGTCCGACACCGGCCGGGCGCTACCGGTGAACCGGGTGAGCGCCGCACCGTGCTCGATCCGCGCCGGAAACGCGTCGGCGGCGCAGAGCCGGGTGAGCGGTGCGAGGTCGAGGGGGGCGCGCGAGGCCAGCAGCACGGCGTTGCCGAAGCGCCGGCCGCGCAGCACGGCCGGCTCGGCGATGAGGGCGAGCTCGTCGAACACCTCAGCGAAGGTGGCCAGTTGGGACCGCAGGAAGGTGAAGGGAGCACCGTCGGCGAGGTTGGCGGCGTAGAGGCCGTCCGTGCGCAGGACCCGCCCGACGGCTCGCGCGTACTCGACCGAGGTGAGGTGGGCCGGCACCCGTGAGCCGCCGAAGACGTCGGCGATCAGCAGATCGGCGGAGTCCTCGGGCGCCCCTTCGAGCCAGGCCCGGGCGTCGGTGGTGTGCACGGTGACGTCGGCGCCCCCGGGCAGCGGCAGGTGCGCGCCGACCAGTTCGGCGAGCCCGCGGTCGGCCTCGGCGACGTTCTGCCGTGAGCCGGGGCGGGTCGCCGCGACGTAGCGGGGCAGGGTGAGTGCGCCGCCCCCGAGGTGCACCACGTCCAGCGGCGCACCGGGCGCTCCGGCCCGGTCCACGACGTGACCGAGCCGCCGTACGTACTCGAATTCGAGGTGTTCCGGCGCGTCGAGGTCGACGTACGACTGCGGGGCGCCGTCGACCGTGAGCAGCCACGCCCGTTCCCGGTCGACGTCGGGCAGCAGCCGGGCGGTGCCGTGGTCGGTGTCGCGGATGACGGGTATCGGCTCGTTCACTCCCCCATTGTGACGGGCCCGGGACCGGCGGCGTGCCGTCGCCGCGGGAGGTGCCGTCCGCACCGCCCCGGGGCCCGGGGCGGTGCGGACGGGTGGTCCGTCAGAGCAGGCCGGTGACCGTACCGGCGCCGACCGTGCGTCCGCCCTCGCGGATCGCGAAGCCGAGACCGGACTCCAGCGGGACGTCACGGCCGAGCTCGACGGTCATGGTGACCGTGTCGCCGGGCCGGGCGACCGCCGTCCCGCCGAGGTCCACGTCCCCGACGACGTCCGCCGTGCGGATGTAGAACTGCGGCCGGTAGCCGGTGGTCACCGGTGTGGTCCGGCCTCCCTCCCGGGCCGACAGGACGTACACCTGCGCGGTGAAGCGCCGGCTGGGTGTGACGCTGTCCGGCGCCGCGACTACGTGGCCGCGGCGGACCCGGTCGCGCTCGACCCCGCGCAGCAGCAGCGCGACGTTGTCCCCGGCCTCGGCGGACTCCATCGGCTTCCCGAAGGTCTCCAGACCGGTGACGACGGTCTCCACGTCCGCGCCGAGCACCGACACACGGTCCCCGACGCGCACCGTGCCGCGCTCCACGGCGCCGGTGACGACGGTGCCGCGGCCGGTGATGGTGAGCACGTTCTCCACGGACAGGAGGAACGGCGCGTCGGTGTAGCGCACCGGCATCGGTACGTACGTGTCGACGGCGTCCAGCAGTCCCTCGACGGACGCCGTCCAGCGCGGGTCCCCCTGGAGCGCGCCGAGCCCCGACACCCGCACGACGGGCACGGTGTCCCCGCCGTACCCGTGCGCGGAGAGCAGCTCGCGGACCTCCAGCTCGACCAGGTCGGTGAGCTCGGGGTCTCCCGCGTCGGCCTTGTTGAGGGCGACGACGATGTGGTCGACGCCCACCTGACGGGCCAGCAGGACGTGCTCCGCGGTCTGCGGCATGATGCCGTCGAGCGCGGACACGACGAGGATCGCCCCGTCGAGCTGCGCCGCTCCGGTCACCATGTTCTTGATGTAGTCGGCGTGGCCGGGCATGTCGACGTGCGCGTAGTGGCGGGTGTCGGTCTCGTACTCGACGTGCGCGATGTTGATGGTGATGCCGCGCTGCGCCTCCTCGGGCGCCCGGTCGATCCGGTCGAACGGCACGAAGGTGCCGCTGCCGCGGTCGCTGAGCACCTTGGTGATGGCGGCGGTCAGGGTGGTCTTGCCGTGGTCGACGTGGCCCATGGTGCCGATGTTGAGGTGCGGCTTGGTGCGCACGTATGCCGTCTTGGGCATGGCTCGTCCTTGGTGTTCGAAGCTGAGAGAGAAGACCCCGGGGCCCCGCCGACCCTCCCCTTGCGGGGTCCGCCGGACAGTCGGGGGAGGGTCAGCTTCGGGCGCCGCCGAAGGGCGCTGCGGCAGCGGCGAACGCTGCGTCGGCGGCTGCTGCCGCGCATGCGGTCGCAGGGCTCACGGCAGCCTTCGGCGTGTCCGCGACTGCGGACTGCGCTGCGAGGAAGGCGTACCGGAACATGCCCCTGATGATGGCGGAGCGGCACGACGGCGTCGAACGGTTTTCGCCCGGGGTACCGGCACCCGAGCTTCGAGGATCGGGAGGGGGCGCCTCACTCGTTCGTGGGGACCTGCCGAGGGGCGGGCGCCCGACGCTTGAGCTTCGGGAACCGGGGGTCGGGACGCGGGCTCCGGGATTCGAGCGGTGTGGGTGTCCGGTAGGGAAACAAGGGTGGTTGGGCAGACCTCCCCACCCTCCCCGACCCGTCACGGCCAGCAAGTATGACTAATCGTGACCGGCTTGCGGCTCAGTGTCGCGGCTGCTTACGGTGCCCACGACGAAACGACCCCGACGCGGTGCGATCAACACCGGGCCGGGGTCTCACCCCAAGATCGAACGGACCCGATCTCGTGGCTGCCGAGAACATTAGCTCCGCCCTGCGCACGCCCGCATCCTCCCTCCCGTACGACAGAGCCCGACGCGGCTACGGCAAACGCTCGGCCCCGGACCAACGCCCCTCCCGCACGGACGACTTCGCGCTCCTGCCGCGGCGGGAGCGGTACATCGCCGGATACGTCGACCGCCTGCCCGAGGGCTGCGCCATGGACGTCAAGTCACTGGCGAAAGCACTGCCGTTGTACGGGCAGATGGCTGTCGGCACCGCCTTGCGGGCCCTGGGCGTGGCCGGTCACCTGCGGCGCGTACGGTGCCAGGTCACCGACGGCGGTCAGAGCCGTTGGATCACCCGGACCTACTGGTCCCGCACCGCCCGCGACCATGAGTGGTGGGACGCCTTCACCCGGGCGGAGGACCGGCGGACCGCCCAGGAGACCGGGACAACCCCGGCTGCCACCGGCGCAGTTGCCATGCCCGCTCCGGCGGAGACTCCGGCGCCGACGGTGCACCCCGAGCCCGCGCACACGGTCCCGCAGCAGCGGAGCGCCGCACCGGAGCCGACCGGGCCCTCGCCCGCGTACCTCGCTCTCGCCCGGCTCGGCCGGACCGATCCGCGCCTGGCCCTCTCCGCCGCCGACTGCGCCGTGCTGGAGGGACTGGCCTCCGCATGGCTGGAGCGGGGCGTCAGCACGGACTACCTCACCCAGGCCCTGGTGTCCGGCCTTCCCGCCCAGGTCGGCTCGCCCGTCGGCCTCGTACGCCGCCGCCTCGTCGACAAGATCCCGCCCCGGCTGCCCGCTCCCCCGGAACCGCCGGCTCCCGGAACCGAGGTCCGCCGTGTGCTGATGGAGTGCACCCGGTGCAGGGCGCCCGGGCAGCCCGAAGCATTTCCGGACGGGCTGTGCCGCTCCTGCCGCACGGAGGCAGCGGGCGCGCCGCCCGCCGCCCCGGCCTGCGCTCCCGCCGAACGCGACGTCCATGCGCTGGTCGGCGGTCTCCGGGACCTGTTGAGAGCCCCGTGAACCCGGCGCGCCGGGGGGTGCCGGGGTGCGCCGGGCGAAGACAGCACATCGCTTGTACACCGGGGCGACGGACCTGTACACGAGGTGCGACGTGCCTGCGGAGCGAAGCCGGGCGTTGGTCCGGGAGGCGGTGACCAGTGGTACGGAACCTACGGGGCGGGACGATGGACGCGGACATGGGTGCGGACGGGACGACCGGGATGCAGCCGGACGACGAGCCTGGGACAGGCATGGTCATGGCGTTCGGCCGGCTGCTGAAGCTGGTCCGCACGACGGCGGGCGTGGAGCGCGCGGACCTGGGAGCCCAGCTGGGGTACGCGGCGTCGACGATCGCCTCGTACGAGCTGGGACGGCGCATCCCACCGGCCACGTTCATCGACCGCGCCGACGAGGTGCTGGGCGCTCGGGGAGTCCTCAAGGAGCTGAAGGAGGAAGTGGCGCGAGCCCAGTACCCGGCGTTCTTCCGCGACGCGGCGAAGCTGGAGTCGGAGGCGGTGGAGCTCCTGGCGTACGACAGCCACGTGGTCAAGGGTCTGTTGCAGACCGAGGAGTACACACGGGCGCTCCTCGGGATGCGGCGCCCTCTGCTGGACGTGGAAACCATCGAGCAGCGCGTGACGGCACGGCTGGCGCGGCAGAAGATCTTCAATCGCTGGCCTGCGCCCTTGATGAGCTTCGTGCTTGAGGAGTCGATCCTGCGCAAGCCCCTCGGCGGCCGAGCCGTACTGCGCGGCCAACTGGAACATCTGCTCCTGACCGGCCGGCAACGCAATGTCGAGATCCAGGTGATCCCGATGGATCGCGAGGACAACGCAGGCGTGGACGGGCCGTTCACGGTGATCACGCGCAAGGGTGGCGACCAGGTGGTGTACGCGGAGGTCCAGGGGCGCAGCAGCCTGGTGACCAACCGGGACGAGGCCCGTCTCGCAGCGGCCCGCTATGGAATTATCCGGTCGCAGGCTCTCGCCCCGCGAGAGACTTTGAGCTTCATCGAGACACTGCTGGGAGAGCTATGAAAATCGCGGAGACTGCGGCTGCCGCTCGCGAACTGGCCTGGTTCAAGAGCAGCTACAGCGGTGCCGAAGGGGGCGACTGTGTCGAGGTGGCGAGCGCACCCACAGCCGTGCTCGTCCGGGACTCGAAAGACCTCGCCGGGCCGGTTCTCACGCTGAGCCCGGAAGCCTGGAGCGGCTTCGTCGCCCTCGCGTCGGGGCCAACGCACTGACATCGGTGTCACACCACTGCGAGTGAGAGCCCTGCTGCTTCCCAGAAGGCGGCAGGGCCCTCGCCCGCCCCCAAGCGACCGCCTCTTCGCGGCGAGCCGGCCGGCGACGCAACGTGCCCGATGTCCCCCGCCGGAGGCCGGGTGACCCGTCGTCCGCCGCCCGCACATTACGGCGATCACACACACGTTTCGGTTACGCTCCCCAGATGTTCGACCCCGTCCCCGCAACACGGTCCTCCGGTGGCCTCGCAGTGCGCTGTACGAGGGCGCTGCTCTCCCCCTGGTCCCGGTTCTCCCTGCTCGTGGCGGTTCTGCTGGCCGCCGCCGTCACGATGCTGATGTTCGAACCACAGCGGCTGCTGGCCTCCGGCTGGCCACCTCAGCTGACGGGGTCCGCGGCGGCGATGCTGTTCGGGCTCGCGTACGGCGTGTGCACCGTGGCCTTCGTACCGCGGCCGCTGCTCAATCTGGCCGCGGGGGCGCTGTTCGGCACCCAGGCCGGGCTGGCGGCGGCGCTGGCCGGCACCGTGCTGGGTGCGGGTGTGTCCTTCCTGCTCGGCAGGGTGCTGGGGCAGGACGCGCTCCGGACGCTGGTGCGCGGCAAGTACCTGAAGGCGGCGGACGGGCTGCTCAGCAGGCACGGGTTCCGGTCCATGCTGGCGCTGCGGCTGTTCCCGGGCGTGCCGTTCGCCGCGGCGAACTACTGTGCGGCGACCTCCCGCATGGGGTACCCGCCGTTCTTGCTGGCCACCGGGATCGGCTCGATCCCGAACACGGCGGCGTACGTGATCGCGGGGAGCTCGGCAGCCTCGCCGACGTCACCGGTGTTCCTGGCGGCGACGGCGTTCATCGTGCTGTCCGGCGTGGGTGCGGCGCTGGTCGCCTGGCGCAGGCGGCACCGGCTGGCCGGAGCGGAAACCGCCCGGTCGGAGGCCGGCGGCGCGGCCTAGCCAGGGGCAGGCCGCAGTCCGTTCACCCGCAGACGATACGCTGCGCGCAACCGACAGAGGATGTCCGGGGCCGTGGCGTCCCGTCTCCCTTTCTGACCGCATCCGCACGTTGCCGACGGCCTTCGCGTCCGTCGGCCGTTGCATGAGTACCTCCGGGATGGCCTAAGCCCCATGAGCTGGTTCGAATCATTCGTCCTGGGCCTCGTTCAGGGACTGACCGAGTTCCTGCCGATCTCCTCCAGCGCGCACCTGCGGCTGACCGCGGCCTTCGCGGGCTGGCACGACCCGGGGGCCGCGTTCACCGCGATCACCCAGATCGGCACGGAGGCCGCCGTCCTCATCTACTTCCGCAAGGACATCGCGCGGATCCTCTCGGCCTGGTTCCGGTCGCTGACCAATTCCTCGATGCGCAGCGATCACGACGCGCAGATGGGATGGCTGGTCATCATCGGTTCGATCCCCATCGGCGTGCTGGGCGTGACGTTCAAGGACCAGATCGAGGGCCCGTTCCGCGACCTGCGTCTGATCGCGACGACCCTGATCGTCATGGGAATCGTGCTCGGCGTCGCGGACCGGCTCGCGGCCCGCGACGAGACGGGCGGCAAGCACCGGGCGATCAAGGAACGCAAGTCGCTGAAGGAACTGGGTGTCAGGGACGGTCTGATCTTCGGGTTCTGCCAGGCGATGGCGCTGATCCCGGGCGTCTCCCGTTCGGGTGCGACGATCAGCGGTGGTCTGCTCATGGGCTACACCCGCGAGGCGGCGGCCCGGTACTCCTTCCTGCTCGCGATCCCGGCGGTGCTGGCGTCGGGGGTGTTCGAGCTGAAGGACGCGGGCGAGGGGCACGTCTCCTGGGGGCCGACGATCTTCGCGACGCTCATCGCCTTCGCGGTCGGCTACGCGGTGATCGCGTGGTTCATGAAGTTCATCACGACCAAGAGCTTCATGCCGTTCGTCATCTACCGCGTGCTCCTGGGCATCGCACTGCTCGTCCTGGTCAGCATGGGTGTGCTGAGCCCGCACGCGGGTGAGTCCGCGGGCTGATCCGGGCCGTCGGGAGCAGATTCCCCCAGCTTCGATCGAGAGCTCTCCGGACAAAACCGGAGGGCTTTCGACGCTCCTGGAGAGAGTCATCTCCCATCCTTCTCCCAGTGGATCTTCGAGGTCGACAGCCTCACCCCCAGACACGAAGGAACCGGAGCGAGGCCACCACCCGGAGGGTGGAGAGCGGCCTTGCTCCGGTCGTTCTGTCCAACGAGTGACCGACTCTGTGGCACATACACGCGGGTTACCCGTTCGAGCGGGTTTGCGCATGTCCACTCGGCAAGTAGGGCCTCCCGCCCGCCGCTGAGACCGTTTCCTACATGGTCAGTGGGCTGTTGGGCTGGGTATGGGGAGTGGACGGTGGGGATGGATTGTTCCGGACGGGCTGTGGAAGACGATCAGGCCGTCCGATCCGTCGCCACCCGCTACGACATGAGGGCCTCCGTCTTCCACGGCACCGTCGCGGGGCGCGGCGATGCGGCTCTGGCTTGGTCCCTGACCACCAAGGTCAGGGACCAAGCACGGGTATCATCGCTCCACGTTCGATTCAAAGGCCGGCGGCAATGAGGACCCCTGCCCCTGCAATGGCGAAGGCCCCTCCGATCACTCTGCATGTTGTGACGCTGCCGGGCCATGACCGGTAGGCGTAGGACATCGCCTGGAACCGGTCAGCCACTCCTCGGACGTTGGCGGCCACGAGCCCTCCACCTACGAGAGCGGCGCCTCCCCACATCAGCTCGAACGCGTGACTATTCACGCTGTGAGGATAGTCAGCCTGCCTCGTCGTCAGGAGTTCTCACCTTGATCGGCCGGACAGCTCCTGGGCGGGTTCATCCCCGACCGTCGCGAGGTCAGACAGCTTCCGGAGCAGCAGATTGGTCTGCTGTTCCATGAGGCCGGCGCGCTCGCGGCTGAGATCGTCGAAGTGCCCGTGTGCCGCGGAGTTCCGGAGACCGCCGCACATGTCGGCGTCCTTCACGTCCTGCGCCGTGAAGAGGCCCGCCGACCGGAGAAGCTGAGTGTAGGAGTTGAGTGAGGGGCGTTGCCGCTCAGGGAGCGAGAGGCTTCGCGCCTCGACCGTGGCGCGCAGTGCCGTTTCCAGAGCGGCTCCGCAGAGGACGACCGCCGCAGCAGGGTGCGCCTTGTCGTCGTCGTTCAACTGGCGCACCTGCTCCATCACATCTGTGCTGACGACGCCGACCTTCTCCCTCGCCTGAGATCCAGCGACCTCGGTGACGCCCGCCTCAACCTGATCGGCCCAGCCTTTGAGCAACTCGCCGACGTAGTACGCGCCCGTAGCCGTTGACTTGTTGCCACCCTGCGAGTCCCAGGCCTGCTCGGCCCGACTGAACCAGCTGCTGTCGGCGCCGGCGTACTCCCTCAGGAACTGTAGGGCGGCGACGACTCTTCCATGCACGAGGCCTTCGCTAGAACCGTGCGCCTCCCAGCAGCCACCCCCGTACTCAGCCGGTGCCCAAATGAGCTCTCCCTGAATCTCCTGCGCCTTCGACCTGGCGTAGCTGAGCAAGCGCTGCTGATCAGTCATGGGCTTTCCGCTCTTACGGTGGACGACCTACGGCCAGACAGTAACGCGCACCCCCGCACCTCCCCCACTGTTTGGTCACAACTCCGTCACCACCGGAACATCTGACTCCCCGACGCGTAGCCGGGTGGCTACGGTCAGGCTCCACGAACCGCACGTAGGGGGACACATGGCGTATCAGCATCCTGGTTGGGGGCAGCAGCCGCTCGCACCTCAGCAGCCGAAGACTGGTGGTCCAAGCTGGGCGAAGAAGCGGGTGGCGATCCCCGCGGGGGCCGGCCTGTTCGTCTTCGGCATCATGCTCGGTGCCGCTGGGGGCGGTGACGCCGAGACCGCGGCCCGCAGCAAGCCGGCCCCGACGGTGACGAAGACGGTGACTGCCCAGCCCGTCGAGCCGGCGGAGGACAAGCCCGACGCCAAGCCGGCGAAGGCCGAGAAGCCGCAGGAGGACCCCGGCGAGAAGCAGAAGGTCCCGGACTTCGTCGGCATGGGCCTCCAGTCCGCCCAGGACACCGCCCAGGCGGAGGGCTTCTACTCGCTGAAGTCCCACGACAGTGCCGGCCGAGACAGGTTCCAGGCGTTCGACCGGAACTGGAAGGTCTGCTCTCAGAGCATCAAGGCAGGGAAGACCGTACCTGCCGACACCGAGCTGGATTTCGGTGCGGTCAAGCTTGAGGAGGACTGCCCCGCACGCGATGCCGCCGCCCCGGAGGCCGCCGGCGGGAGAATGCCGACCCTGACGGGCAAGTCCGTGAAGGCGGCTCGCGGCGCACTGGACTCCGGCACGTCGATCACGACGACCGACGCGGCCGGGGACCGGATGGTTTTGTTGGAAAGCAACTGGCAGGTGTGTACGCAGTCCCCGTCTCCCGGTGTGGCGCTGGCCGGGCAGCCTGTCGAGTTCACCGCAGTGAAGTTCGAGGAGAAATGCCCCTAGAGCCTGTCTGACAAATGATCTCTGCGAAGCTGTGAGGTAGAGATCATTGGAGGGTCGATGGGTATCGAGCTTGAACTGCACTCTGGGAGGCCTCGTAAGGGTTCGTCTCGGACGACGTTGCTTCGTGGGTCCTACGCACACGGCGACGCGCTCGCGCGTGCGCTGAGTGCGCTCGACCGCCACGGGCCCGGCAAGTTGGGCTGGGTTGACCCGTACGAGGACACCATGTTCAACGAGCAGGAGGCCGAAGTCGCCCGTCAGGAAGTCGCTGTCCTGGTGCGCAACTGCTCCGACGGGGGACAGCGGGCGGCCCTCCTCGACCTGGGTGTGCTCCTGGAATCGTGTGCGGCAACGCCGGGCAGCTACCTGTGGTTCATGGGCGACTGAGGTCGGTCGATAATTGATCTTGTGGCGGGTCGAGACGAGCTGACGGATGCGGCATGGGAGCGGATAGAACCGCTGTTGCCGCAGGTGGACGGGCGTGGCCGTCCGTGGCGTGCCCACCGCCAGGTGGTCAACGGGGTGCTGTGGCGGCTGCGGACCGAGGCCCCGTGGCGTGACCTCCCCGACCGGTACGGGCCGTGGCAGACCGTGTACGAGCGGTTCGCCCGCTGTGAGGCCGATGGGACCTGGGTGAAGCTGCTGGAACATGCCCAGGTCCGCGACGACGCGGTGGGCCGAGTGGAATGGACCGTCTCGATCGACTCCACCATCAACCGGGCTCACCAGCACGCCGCCGGCGCCCGCAAAAAGGGGACACACACGGGGACGAACTGGAAGATCCGGCCGCTCGCAGACGCGCCAGGCCCTCGGTCGCTCCCGAGGTGGACTGACCACCAAAGTCCACCTCGTCGTCGACGGCCGGGGCCTTCCTCTGTCGATCGTGCTCACGCCCGTCAACGACGCCACCGCCTTCGGCCAGGTCCTCGCCGGGATCCGCGTCCCGCGCGCCGCAGGAGGCCGCCCGCGCGCAACACCCGAACGCGTGCTGGGCGACAAGGCGTACTCCAGCAGGGCGATCCGCCACCTGCTGCGGCGCCGAGGCATCGTCGCCACGATCCCCGAGCGCCGCGACCAGGCGGCCAACCGCCGACGACGCGGGACCCTCGGCGGTCGGCCACCCGCATTCGACAAGGCCATCTACCGCGACCGCAACGTAGTCGAACGATGCTTCGCCCGCCTCAAGCAGTTCCGCGCGATCGCGAACAGGGTCGACAAACTCGCCGACCGCTACCGAGCCGGAGTCGTCCTGGCAGCCCTGATCCTCTGGCTCCGCGAACCGCTCGGTGATCATTTGTCAGACAGGCTCTAGGGGCCAGCGGAACGGGGGCCGCGGTGTCCGAGACATCCGTCGCCCGGACACCGCGGCCCGGTTCACCGCTGTTACGGGCGCCCGGCCGTCGTCTCCGGCCGGGGCGCCCGCCGCTCCGGCCGCCACGGCCCGGGTCCTCCCTGATCCGGGCGCCGTGGCCCGAGGGGGCTCAGACCTCGTCGTCGTCCGGCTGCCGCACGTACCGCAGGACGCCCCACATGCTGCGCTCCAGCTCCTCGGTGGCCTCCTGCACCGGTGCTCCGTGGCGAGATCTGCCCGAGCGGTACGGCCCGTGGCAGACCGCCTACGAACGCTTCGCCCGCTGGGAAGCCGATGGCACATGGGCCAGGTTGCTCGAGCACGCGCAGGTCCGCGATGACGCGGTGGGCCGGATCGAGTGGACCGTGTCGGTGGACTCCACCATCAGTCGTGCCCACCAGCACGCTGCCCGCGCCTGTAAAAAGGGGAGCCCTGCGGGGACAAATTGGAGGATCCGCAACGCTCGGCGGCGCGGCAGGCTCTCGGCCGATCCCGGGGAGGGCTGACCACCAAGGTCCACCTAGCCGTCGACGGACGAGGCCTGCCGCTGTCCATCGTCCTGACACCGGGCAACGTCAACGACTCCACGATGTTCGACGCAGTCCTGGACGCCATCTACGTTCCCCGGTCCGGGATGGGCAGGCCCCGACGCCGACCTGACCGGGTGCTGGCCGACAAGGCGTACTCCTCCCGGGCTATCCGCGCCGCGCTCAGGCACCGTGGCATCAAGGCCACCATCCCCGAACGCTACGACCATGTCGGCAACCGGCGTCGAAAGGGCAGCGCCGGCGGCCGCTGCCCCGCCTTCGACCGGGAGGCATACAAGCACCGAAACGTCGTGGAACGCTGCTTCAACCGGCTCAAACAGTTCCGGGCCGTTGCCACACGGTTCGACAAGCTCGCCACCCGCTACCGGGCGGGACTGCAGCTGAGTTCGCTCATCTTGTGGCTACGCGCTCTGGTGCCGTGACCACCGGGCGAACAGACGTCGCCGCCTGGGAGGTTGAGTCGTGAACGCCGCTTGCGGGACACCCAGCGCATCGAGCCGTGACATGAGCCGAACCTCTTGCTCTGATGTGACAGCGATCCACAGGGCTGTGCCCGTGTCGCTGGCGCTGAAGATCTCCCGACCCTGTCGCCACGCCTCGGCATGAATCGTGTAGGGAGCCAAAGCCAGAAGCACGTCGAACTGCGTGTCTTCGCGGACGTCAACGTCAATCCCCATACCAGGATCACCTTTCGCAGACCGGACGCCCTCGGCCACCTCATTGGCGGCCATCGACAACACCTGCTCGTACGCGGGCGCCACTTCCTGTGGCCATGCGATATCGCTGTAGGCATCGACGTGAGCCGTCTCGATGCTGTCTCGCAGGACACGAAGCGCCTCACGGTGAACACGTACCACGTCTGCTGCCTCCAGGCCGTCTCGGAGGAACAGGTCTCGACGTGGTTCATCGGCTTCACTGGTCATGCGACTCAGCCTTTCACGCGCCGATGTCATCCATTTGAAGAGCCTGACCTTTCGCGACTGCGGCTGCCGTTGTGGCCACGCGGCTGACGACTTCGCTCGCCCACAGCTTGATCATTTATCAGACAGGGCCTAGGCGGCGTCTTCAAATGATCTTGCGTGGTGGATCATGGTCGGGTGATACGTCGCCATGAACTGTCGGATGCCGAGTGGGAGTTTGTCCGGCCGCTGCTGCCCAAGTCGGTGCGGGGAAGGAAGCGGTCGGACGACCGCACGGTGCTCAACGGGATCGTGTGGAAGTTCCGCACCGGGACCGCTTGGCGTGACGTGCCCGAGCGGTACGGTCCCTGGGCCACACTGCACACCCGGTTCCGCCGGTGGGCCCTGGACGGCACGTTCGAACGGATGCTCCGGGCCGCCCAGGCCAGAGCGGACGCCGCCGGGGACATCAACTGGCTTGTGTCGGTCGACTCCACCGTCGTCCGGGCCCACCAGCACGCTGCCGGGGCACGAAAAGGGGGCTCCGCGATCCCGCCCTCGGACGTTCCCGAGGTGGCCTGACCAGCAAGATCCATCTGGCCTGCGACGCGGTTGGCCGTCCGCTCGCTTTCACGCTCACGGGCGGCAACACCAATGACTGCACCCAGTTCACTGCGGTGATGGAAGCGATACGGGTGCCTCGCGTCGGCCCGGGGCGGCCCCGAATACGTCCCTCCCACGTGCTGGGCGACAAGGGCTACAGTTCGCGGGTCATCCGCACCTGGCTGCGAGGACGCGGCATCGGTCACACCATCCCCGAGCGGGCCGACCAGGTCCGGAACCGGCTCCGGCGCGGTAGCCGCGGCGGGCGCCCACCGGCCTTCGACAAACAGCGCTACAGGCAGCGCAACGTGGTGGAACGCTGCTTCAATCGGCTGAAGCAGTGGCGCGGCATCGCTACTCGTTACGACAAGACCGCGGAGTCCTTCCAGGCAGCCGTCACTCTCGCGTCGCTCCTGATGTGGGCATGATGCTCCGGCGGTGAGCGGCGGGCCATCAGAGATGAAGCTCCGTCTCCCAGTCCTCGAAGGGTGGCTCGACCCGATAGCTCGGGTGGCAGCACGCCCGAACCCACTGCGCGACCCGGTACTGCGCTTCTCCATCGTTCAGCACCATGCCGTCGGCATCTATTTGCAGCACATTGCTATAGATCGCGAAGACCTGTTCCAGCGAGGAGCCGGAGTGGAAAACGGTCGAGCGATAGTCGAACCCATCGAGCAGGTCCAGATCGAGGGTGCCGTTCGCCAAGTAGAAAGCGAAGAGCCGGAGCGAAGCGCGCACGTCGACAGAAAGATGTTCCATCAAGGCATCGTGCGCAGCTATGGGGCCACCTTGGCAAGATCTTTTGAAGACATCCCCTAGGGTCTGTCTTCAAAGGGTCATATCCACATCAGGAGTGACGCGATGGTGAGTGCTGCTTCGTAGGATTCGCGGGTCTTGTCGTAGCGGGTGGCGATGGCTCGGTACTGCTTTAACGCGTTGAAACAGCGCTCGACGACGTTGCGCTGTTTGTAGCGCTCCTTGTCGAAAGCAGGCGGCCTGCCGCCGTTGCTGCCCCGACGGCGGCGGTTTGCCTGCTGGTCCGATCGTTCCGGGATGGTGTGCGGGATGCCACGTCTCCGCAGGTAGCTGCGTATGCCTCGACTGCTGTACCCCTTGTCGCCCAGGAGGTGATCGGGCCTGTTGCGCGGTCGGCCTGGGCCTGGGCGGCGAACCTTGATCTGCGCGAGGACCTGCTCGAACTGCGTGCAGTCGTTGATATTGCCCCCGGTAACGACGAAGCCCAGCGGACGGCCGCGGCCGTCGCAGGCGAGGTGAATCTTGGTCGTCAGTCCGCCACGGGATCGTCCGAGGGCGTGAGCGTGTGCCGTTTCTGTAGGGCCTGCCCCTTTTTACGGGCGCCGGCCGCGTGCTGATGAGCGCGGGTGATCGTGGAGTCCACGGAAACCAGCCAGTCAACGTCCCCAGCCGCATCCTTCTGAGCCTGAACGGCCTCAAGCATCCGAGTGAACGTGCCATCGAGCGCCCACCTGCGGAAACGTGTGTACAACGTCCGCCAGGACCCGTACCGCTCCGGCACATCACGCCAGGCCGAACCAGTCCGAAGCTTCCACACGATCCCGTTCAGCACCACCCGGTCGTCCCGCCGAGGCCGCCCCGTTTCCGCCCTCGGAAGCAGCCCCGACAGAACGCCCCACTCTTCATCCGAGAGCTCATGTCGCCGCACCATGCGCTACATGATGCCCCATCAACACCCTTTGAAGACAGACCCTAGGGCTCGGGGAGATCTGACTCTCAAGAGCCTTCGTCGGTCTCCACGCGATACGACAAGCTCGCCGTCCACTACGAGGCGCCCGTACCGGTCGCGGCCCTCGACGAGTCGCTCCGGCAGGGCTGCCGGTCCTCATACCGGGCCCGACGCGGTCTTGGCCGACAAGGCGAACAAATGTGGATTCCCGGCCGTTGTCCCCGTTCCGGCCGATCGACCCGACCACCACCTACGGCGCGGGAGTAAGGGCGTCCGCCGGTAGGTCATCGGATGCGTGGGTTTCGAGGGCGGGTGTTCCAGCGGTAGAGGGTCCAGGCGCGTCGGCAGGCAGCGGACCGTGATGACGGTGCGGGGATCCGGCCAATGGCTTCGGGTCAGGTCCGCTTGCGGCTCGCGATCTCCTCGGAGAGCCGCTGCACGTGGGCGGGGTCCGCGTCCCGGACAAGGGCGACGTAGTGGTCCCTGACGGCCGGCCGGTAGCGCACGGGCAACGTCTGTCCTGGGGCGAGTCGGGTGAGCTCGGTGATCGTGAGGTCTTCGTCTGCGATACCGCGGAACGAGCGGCCGCCGGCGGTCTCCACGTCGAATATCAAGACTACGCGCGGGTTGCTGTTGACCTCCCGCCAGTCGACGAGAACGCCGAGCGCAAGCGCCCCCGTACGCAGTTCCGCATTGCGCTGCCGTGCATCACTGCTCAGGAGTGGGTTCGGGGCGACGCCCGGGAAATCGGGCCCGACACCGAGCGATTCCCGACTCAGGTCGGGCCTGAGCTGCGCCATCACATCGTTGAGCTTCTTCTGCGAACTGAACATCCTGACCCCTCCCTCACGCCGGTGCCGGAATCTCGGCCGGGTACTTCGCACTCCGCGCGATTGCACGAGCGTCCGGCAGTAGGTGCTGGCAACAGAGCAGGCACGGTTCACCCGATCATGGAGTTCTCTACACTTCATGATCACCGAGGGATCCGTACGTGCCGTCCCACCATGCATTCTCGACCCGATCCGCGACCAGTTGCTCGCGCTCCTGCCCGTGCGCGAAAACCGGCACCCGCTGGGCTGTCACCACCCCCGGATCAGCGACGCCGTCGTCTTCGAACCGGCTGGTGCAGGTCCTGGTCTTCGGCTGCGGATACGAACGCGCCGCCGAGGGAACACCGCTCGGCCACCACCGTGCGCCGACGGCTGCACCACCAAGGCGCCCTCGGCGGTGAATGCGCCAGGAAGAGCCCGGTCGACCGTGCCGAACTCGGTCTGACAAGCTCGCAGTTGACCGATGGCACCGGCATCCCCCTGGTCACCGGGCCGACACCGGCCAACGTCCGCGACCACACCCTGCTGCCCGCCGCCCTCGACCGCTTCACCGCCCTCGAACAGGCCCTCGGACCGCTGCCGGAGCATCCACATCCCGCCCTGGCCGCCGGCCACGGCCACGGCCACGGCCACCGGATCGTCCACAACGACCCGGCCGGCCGCAGGATCGATGCCCGTACCGCCCCGCGCGGCGCGAAGACCCCGATCCAGACCGGCGGCCGGTGGGTCGTCGAGTGCACGTGCTCCTGGATGAACCACTTCGGTAAGCTCCGACGCTGCACCGAACGCCGGAGAAGGGCCGTCGAGTTCTTCCTCGCCCTGGCCGGACTCCGCCTGGCGGGGGTCTTTCCCTGGTCCTCGCGGTGATCCGAACGAGACGGACCGGGGACGCACTCCGACAGCGCTGCGGGGAGTCAGTGCGGGTCGTCCCAGCCGGGGACGGTCGTGGTCGGTATGCCCTCTTCAGCCCACAGCCGGAGCACGTTGGGGTTGTCGTCCCACGCGTGGACCGGCCGGTACTTCCGCCGGATCGAGGCGAGGATGTCCCGCTTCACTTCGTAGTCCGGGCGCATGTCCCGCGCGGCTCGCATCCACATGCCGTCCGAGGGGACCTCGTGGAGAGCGAGCCACATCGCCGTGTGGTGCCGGTACCGGGTGCTGCGGGCCGTGACGATGAGTACGGCGGTGCCCGCGGTGTGGGCCTCGCGGGCCGCTTCCACGACGTGCGCGTGGGGAGGGCACGAGGCCGAGGCGGTGTGGAAGGCGTGGAAGGCGCCCGGGCCGTCGAGGAGGTGGCGGACGGCCCGCACGTCGCACAGCGTGCCGTCCATGTCGAAGATCACGGCGTCCTGCACGACCGGCTTCCCCCCTCGGGCGGCCCTCCGTCGACCGGGATGCGGCGGAGCGGCGCCCCCAGTGTCGCAGGCGGGCTCGGGGCGGCGGCCGTCGCCGTACGGCCGGGAACCGCACGGGGCCTGGCCCTGGCGAACGGCCCGGATCGCGGAACGGGTGCGGGCCCTGCCGGGGAACCGGGCTCAGTACACATCGCGGACGTACCGCTTGTCGGCGGTGAGTTGCTTGACGTACGCGGCGGCAGCGTCCTCCTGGAGTCCGCCGTGGGCGACGACGATGTCCCGCAGGGCCCGGTCCACGTCCTTGGCCATGCGGGAGGCGTCTCCGCAGACGTAGAAGTGGGCGCCTTCCTGGAGCCAGGACCACAGCTGGGCGCCGTGCTCCCGCATCCGGTCCTGGACGTAGAGCTTGGCGCGCTGATCCCGGGAGAAGGCCGTGTCCAGCCGGGTCAGGGTGCCGTCACGGCGCAGGGCGTCGAGTTCCTCGCGGTAGTAGAAGTCGGTGGCGCTGCGCTGCTCGCCGAAGAACAGCCAGTTCGGGGCCCGGTGACCGAGGGCCCGCCGCTCGTCGAGGAATCCGACGAACGGGGCCACGCCCGTGCCCGGACCGACCATGACCATGGGGGTGGCGGCGTCGGACGGCGGGCGGAAGTGCGGGGCGCGCTGCACGAACACGGGGACGGGGCTGCCCGCTTCGGCGTCGGCGAGGAAGGTGGAGGCCACCCCCTTGCGGACGGCGCCGTAGCGGTTCTCGTAGCGGACGACGGAGACGGTGAGGCTGACCAGGCCGGGGTCGGTGAGGGGGCTGGAGGATATGGAGTAGAGCCTCGGCCGCAGGCGTGTGAGCGCGCCGGCCCACTCGGCGGCGGTGGCCCGGGCGGGATGGTCCGCGAGCAGGTCGACGGCCTGCCGGCCCCAGGTGTACTGGGCCAGTTCGCCCTTGTTGCCGGGGCGCAGGAGCTTCCTGAGCGTGCGGTCGTGGGTGCGTTCGGCGACCAGGCGCAGCAGTGCGGGGGTGATCCGGGCGATGTCCAGGTGGCGGTGCAGGGCTTCACCCAGGGGTACCCGCCCGGCCCCGGTCACGTCGACGGGGTCCTCGGGGTCGAGTCCGGTGACGGCGAGCCATTCCGCCACGAGCCGGGGGCAGTTGCGTGCCTCCACACCGAGTGCGTCGCCGGCCTCGTACGAGAGCGGGACGGGGCTGTCGTGCGTGTCGAAGGTGAACCGGCGCACCTCCTTGGTCGCGCCGGGAAGGCTGAGCAACCGGTTGCCGACGAGCCGCCCGGTCGCCGTGGGGTTCGCACGCGCCCCGAGGGAGGGCGTCTCGGTGTCGGACGGATCGGACGGGCCGGCGGGGGCGGCCGGGGCAGCGGCGGCGGGTGGGGCCCCGTCGGCGGACGGGACCACGGGGGCGGACGGTCCGTCGGCATCGGCCGGGACCGCCGGTGGGCCGGCCGGGGCGGACGGGGCTGCCGGGGTGTCCAGTGCGGCGAAGACCTGGTCGAGCCACCGCCCGGCCGGCTCCTCGTAGTCCGGTTCGCAGTCCGTGCGCGGGACGAGCCGGACGGCGCCCAGTTCGCCGAAGCGTGCGTCGAGGCGCCTGCCGTGCCCGCAGAAGTCGTCGTACGAGGAGTCCCCGAGGGCGAGCACGGCGTAGCGCACTCCGTCGAGCCGGGGCGTGTCGGACGTGTTGAGCGACTCCCAGAACCCGGAACCGTTGTCCGGGGCCTCCCCGTCGCCGAACGTGCTGGTGACGACGAGCAGATCGGCGGTGCGCGGGAGGCTCTCCGGGAGGCTTTCGTCCATCCCGAGCAGGGTCGCCGTGCGCCCTTCCGCGGTGAGCCGCCGGGCGGCCGACGCGGCGACCTCCTCGGCGTTCCCGGTCTGAGACGCCCACAGGACGAGCACCTGCCGCCCGGGAGCGGGGTCGTCCCCCGCTTCCGTGCGCGCCTGATCCGCGTCGGCGGGCGTACGGGAGAACATGCCGGCCAGCACCCCGTCGACCCACAGGGCACGGTCCGGTGCGAAGGGTGCGGTGGACGGCAGTACGGGCGTCCCGGCGGGCCGGGCCCCGAGTCCCGCGAGGAAGCCCGCCAGATAGCGCCGCTCGTGCTCGGCGAGGACGGGCGGTGCCGTGTCCGCGATCCCGAACACCCCGGCGAGGGCGGCGAGCGGGGTGCCGACCGCCGCCGAGGCGTTCGCGTCTGCCGGGGCGGTGAGGTCCGCAGCGGGCGGCGGGGCGGTGAGGTCCGCAGGGGGCGGCGGGGCGGTGAGGTCCGCAGCGGGCGGCGGGGCGGCGGGTACGGCCGCGACCTTCGCCAGTGTCACGGCGCAGACCTTGAACTCGGGCTGGAGGGACACCGGGTCGACGGCGTCGTGGGTGACCGCGTTGACGCTGAGGTACTCGCCGTAGAGGTCGTTCCAGTGGAACGGCGCGAAGCAGTTCCCTGGCCGCACCCGGTCGGTCACGACGGCCGGCAGCACGGCCCGGCCGCGCCGTGAGGCGACCTCGACCTGGTCGCCCTCCGCGAGCGACAGGGCCGCCGCGTCCCGCGGGTTGATCTCGACGAAGGGGCCGGGGTTCAGCCGGCCGAGCGCGGGGACCTTCCCGGTCTTCGTCAGGGTGTGCCACTGGTGCGGCACACGGCCGGTGTTGAGGACGAAGGGGAAGTCGTCGTCGGGCATCTCGGCCGGGGGCATGTGCGGGCGGCCGAAGAACACGGCCCGGCCGCTCGCCGTGGGGAAGGCGAGCCGGGGCACGCTCCCGTCGGGGCGTACGGTCAGGGTCTGGCTGACCCCGTCGTTGAGGTAGCGGACCGGGTTGCGGTCGGGGCCGTCGGGCGTGGCGCTGGGCCACTGGACGGAGGTGCGGCGGAGCCGGTCGTAGGTGACTCCGCGCAGGTCGTACCCGGTCCTCGGATTGTGGGCGCGCCGGATCTCCTCGAAGATCTCCTCGGCGTCGGCGTAGCGGAAGCCCTCCTCGTACCCCATGGCGCAGGCGATCTCCGCGATGATCCGCCAGTCCGGCCAGGCCTCGCCCGGCGGATCGACGGCCCGGGTGGCCAGGGTGAGGTTCCGCTCCGAGTTGATCATGACGCCCTCGGCCTCGCCCCACAGTGCGGCGGGCAGCGCGACATCGGCGTAGGCCTGGGTCTCGGTGTCGGCGAACACGTCCTGGGTGACGACGAACTCGGCCGCCTCCAGGCCCTCGATGACGGTCCGGCGGTTGGCCACCGACGCCACCGGGTTGGTGCAGATGATCCAGCAGGCCTTGATCCGGCCGTCCGCCATCTGCCGGAACATGTCGACGGTCCCGGCGCCCGCCGCGTCGGTGCGCAACGTCCCCGGTTCGACGCCCCAGAGCTCCTCGGTGTGCGCACGGTCGGCGTCGGACTGCAGCACGCGCTGGCCGGGGAGGCCGGGGCCCATGTAGCCCATCTCCCGGCCGCCCATGGCGTTGGGCTGCCCGGTCAGCGAGAACGGGCCGCTGCCCGGGCGGCAGATGGCCCCGGTGGCAAGGTGCAGATTGATCAGGGCGTTGGTGTTCCAGGTGCCGTGGGTGCTCTGGTTGAGTCCCATGGTCCAGCAGCTCATCCACTCGCCCGCCTCCCCGATCCACCGGGCGGCGAGGCGGATGTCCGCCTCCGGGACGCCGGTGATCTCCGCGACCGACGCGGGCGGGTAGTCCCGCAGGAAGCCGGGCATCGCCTCCCAGCCCTCGGTGTGTTCGGCGATGAACTCCGGATCGGTGTGGCCGTTCTCGACGAGGAGGTGCAGGAGGCCGTTGAGCAGGGCCAGGTCGGTGCCGGGGCGCAGTTGCAGGAAGAGGTCGGCCTTGTCGGCCGTGGCGGTGCGCCGGGGATCGACCACGATGAGCTTCGCGCCGGCCTTCACCCGTTCCATGAGGCGCAGGAAGAGGACGGGGTGACAGTCCGCCATGTTCGAGCCGGTCACCAGGAAGGTGTCGGCGTGCGCGAAGTCCTCGTAGGAGCCGGGCGGGCCGTCGGCGCCGAGGGAGAGCTTGTAGCCGCTGCCCGCACCGGCCATGCAGAGCCGCGAGTTGGACTCGATCCAGCTCGTACGGACGAAGCCTTTGGCCAGCTTGTTGGCGAGGTACTGCGCCTCCAGCGTCATCTGCCCGGAGACGTAGAGGGCGAGCGCGTCGGGCCCGTGCTCGTCCACGATCGCGCGGAGCCGGCGCGCCGTCCGCGCCACGGCCGCCTCCATCGGCACCGGTGCGGGTGCCCGGCTGCGGTCCGCCCGCACCAGCGGCGTCGTCAGCCGGCCGGGGGCGGCGAGCATCTCGGCGCTGGTGACCCCCTTGGTGCAGAGCCGCCCGCCGTTCGCGGGGTGCGCCTTGTCACCGGTGGCCTTCAGGACCGTACGCCGCCCGTCGGGTCCCCTGCCGATGTCGAGGACCATCCCGCAGCCGACCCCGCAGTACGAGCAGACCGTCCGCACGCGGGCAGGGGTGTCCGGCTGCGGATTCGCCACGGTCATGGACGGCCTTTCCTGGGGAGCACGGATGGCGCGACGGTACGGAACGCCCGTTTCCCGGGTGTCACACCGGACGATCGACCGTGGTTACGTCCGCTGCACAGCCGTCCGTGTACGCCGGTGAGGCCCGTCCGCGCCCGGTCGGATCATATGCGCGGTCCGGAACGGCCCCGTCCGCGGCCAGGAGTTCCCCACCGATCCGCACGGCGACGGGGCGGGGCGACGGCGGACGGGAGGGGCGACGGGCCGGACGGCAGAGGCAGGACGGCAGAGGCAGAACGGCGGCGGGGTCGGACAGCAGGGGGCCGGTCGTCGGTCGGCGGTCGGCGGTCGTCGGTCGTCGGACAGGCGACGACGACCGGGCGGTGGCGCGGTCCGGGCGTGTAGGACACGGGTGGAGGAGTGCGTTCCGGTGTGCCCGGCACGCCCCCTGTGCGCTGCTGATCTTCTGGACCACACTGGGGGCCGGGCACGGGACCGGCGAGGAGGAGGCGTATGCCGAAGCGGGTCGGGCCGGTTCCGGCCGGTCGGGCGGACGAGGACGGCGCACGGCTGCACGAGCGGCTGCTGCGCACGCGCACCGGTCGTGCCGTCGCGGCACTCTGCGCGGGTGCCCTGCCGGCCCTGACGTTTCCGACGCCGTCGCTCTGGTGGCTCGCCTACGTCGCCCTGGTGCCCTGGCTGCTGCTGATCCGTTCGGCGGGTACCTCACGCCGTGCGGCGGCCGACGGTTGGCTCGGCGGCATGGGCTTCATGATCGCCGTGCACCACTGGCTGCTGCCGAGTCTCCACGTCTTCATCGTGGTGCTCGGCGCGCTGCTCGGGCTGCTCTGGGCGCCGTGGGGCCTGCTCGTGGCCCGGCTGCTCGGCGGCTCGCCGTCCGCCCTGCGTTCCGTGACCGCCGTGGCCGTGGTGCCGTCCGGGTGGCTGATGATCGAGCTGGTGCGCTCCTGGGACGCGCTGGGCGGGCCCTGGGGACTGCTGGGCGCCAGCCAGTGGGACGTGGCGCCCGCGCTGCGCGTCGCCTCGGTGGGAGGCGTGTGGCTGGTCAGTCTGGGAGTGGTGGCGGTGAACACGGCGGTCGCCCTGCTGCTGGCGGCGCCGACGGCCCGCAGGGCGGCGACCGCGTCCCTGGTGGCGGTCGCGGTGGGCGCGTGGGCCGCGGCGATCTGGGCGCCCCGGCCCGAGGAGGTCCGCTCCGTGCGGGTGGCCGTCGTGCAGCCGGGTGTGGTCGAGGGCCCCGGCAGTGTCGAGCGCCGGTTCGCGCGCAGCGAGGAGCTCACCCGCACCCTCGCGGGCCGGGGCGTGGACCTGGTGGTGTGGGGCGAGAGCAGCGTGGGCGTCGACCTGTCCCGGAGCCCGGGGACCGCGGACCGGGTCGCGGCACTCTCCCGGCTGGTCGGGGCCGATGTGCTGGTCAACATGGACGCCCGGCGCACGATCGGCCCCGGACGGACAGGGATCTTCAAGTCCGCGGTGCTGGTGGGACCGGAGGGGCTGACCGGGCAGCGCTACGACAAGATGCGGCTGGTGCCGTTCGGCGAGTACATCCCCGTCCGCCCGTTGCTGGGCTGGGCGACCTCGGTGGGCAAGGCGGCGGGCGAGGACCGGCTGCGCGGCACCCACCCCGTGGTGATGCACCTGCCGGACGGGCTGCGGATCGGCCCGCTGGTGTGCTTCGAGACGGCGTTCCCCGACATGAGCCGTCATCTGGCCAGGGACGGGGCGCAGATGCTGGTGGCGCAGTCGTCCACCTCGACGTTCCAGCACAGCTGGGCGCCCGCGCAGCACGCCTCGCTCGGGGCGCTGCGGGCGGCGGAGACGGGCCTGCCCATGGTGCACGCCACGCTCACGGGCGTGAGCGCGGTGTACGGCCCGCTGGGCGAACGGGTGGGGCCCCAGCTCGGCACCGGCGACAGCCGGGCCGCCGTGTACGACGTACCGCTCGCCCGTGGCACCACCCTGTTCGTGCGACTGGGCGCCTGGCCGGTCTACGGGGCGATGGCGGTGCTGGCCGTCTGCCTCGGTGCGGTGGGGCTGCGGTCCCTCAGGAGGCCTGCTCCGCGGCCTCCCGGACCACCCGCTCGCACAGCCGGTGGGTCTCCAGGGCGTCCCGGGCGCTGAGGAGTTCCCCGGAGCGCACCGCGTCCAGGAAGGACAGGACGCTCTGCTCGATCCCGCGCTGGCGTGCGACGGGCACCCAGTCGCCGCGCCGGCGCAGGGTGGGCTGCCCCTTGTGGTCGATGACGTCCGCGAGGTTGAGGACCTGGCGCTTGGTGTCCTGACCCGACACTTCGAGGATCTCCTCCGTCGATCCGTTGAGCCGGTTCATCATGCCGATCGCGGTGAACCCGTCGCCGGACAGCTGGAGCACCACGTGGTGCATGAGGCCTTCGGCGATCCGGGCCCGCACGACTACGCTCGACACCGGCCCGGGCACCAGGAAGCGCAGGGTGTCGACGACGTGGATGAAGTCGTCGAGCACCATGGTGCGCGGGTCCTCGGGCAGCCCCACCCGGTTCTTCTGCAGGAGGATCAGCTCGCGCGGGTGGTCGGCGCACTGCGCGTACGACGGGGCGAGCCTGCGGTTGAACCCGACGGCGAGCGACACCCGGCGCTCCTCGGCACGGGCCACCAGGCGCTCGGAGTCGGCGAGTTCGTACGCGAGGGGCTTGTCGACGTAGGTCGGGACGCCGGCGTCCAGCAGCCGGCCCACGATCTCCGCGTGGGCGGCGGTCGGGGCGTGGACGAACGCGGCGTCCATCCCCCGGGCCAGCAGCGAGTCGAGGTCCTCGTGGCACTGCTCCGCGGGAATGCGGTGCGCGGCGGCCACCGCGGCGAGGGTGGCCGGGGTACGGGTCTGGAGGTGCGGCTCGACCCCGGGCAGGGTCGTCAGTACCGGCAGGTACGCCTTCTGCGCGATGTCGCCGAGCCCGATGCAGCCGACCTTCACGAGGTTCTCCCTGTCGCCCTTGGCCAGGGCCGTGTCGTGGTCGCGTGCTCCGCCCTTCCCTGGTCCCGGCAGCATACGTGCGCCGCGGAGGCCGCCGGTCGCGGGCGCACGCCGAGGGCCGACGGGGTGCGGCCGGCCGGTGGTTCCGCGGACCGCCGGTCGCGGGGCCCGTCGAAGGCCGGAGGCCCGGCCGGGCGCCGGACGTACCGGGCCGCTGCGGGGACACCCGGCGCCGGCGGCGGACGAGGGCACCGGGCGAAACCACTGGTGCCGGTGATCACGGGTGCGCGACGATGCCCCCATGACGACAGACGAACGTCCCGTCCCCGCCCTCGACGCCGCCGAGCGCACGATGCTGGAGGGGTGGCTGGACTACCACCGCGCCACCCTCGCCATGAAGTGCGCCGGCCTCACCGACGCCCAGTTGCGGGAGGCGTCCGTGCCTCCGTCGGAATTCACCCTGCTCGGTCTGGTGCGCCATATGGCGGAGAACGAACGCGGCTGGTTCCGCGAGGTGCTGGCCGGTGAGGAACTGGCGCCGCTCTACGGGACGGACGAGGACCCGGACGGGGAGTTCCACCTCACCGAGGAGGACACCTGGGAGGAGGCCAGGGCCACCTGGGAGGCGGAGATCGAGGCCGCCCGGGCGAACGCCGCGCAGCACGGACTCGACGCCCTGTCCGTCGGCGTCGGCAAGGCGGGCAGGCCGTTCAGCCTGCGCTGGATCTACACGCACATGATCGAGGAGTACGCCCGCCACAACGGCCACGCCGACCTCGTCCGGGAGCGGATCGACGGCGCGACCGGCGCCTGACGGACCGGACCGCGGCGGCCCCGGGCCCGGGTCACCGGCCCGGCCGGCCCCCGGGGAAGCGCGTCCGCGTCATCCGTCGGTCTCGCTCCCCCGCAGGCGCAGCTCCATGCGCCCGATGGCGGCCCGGACCCCTCCGCCGTATCCGTCCTCCTCCAGCGCGTCGACGGCGTCCCAGGCACGGTCGAGGTGGATCCGGGCCGCGTCGAAGTGCTGCAGCTTCAGATAGCTGCCCGCCAGATTGAGGTGGAGGGACGGGACCAGGGCCCGCACGGCGGTCGAGTCCCGGTGCTCCGCGCCCGGGACCGTGCCCGCGCCGGTCAGGCCCTCCGCCGCCGTCAGTGCCCTGAGGTCCCAGGCCAGCCCGTCCCCGGGATCGTCCTGGGTGCCCGCCATGTAGTGGGCGAGGGTGCAGCGGTGCAGGGCGTCCCCGCGCTCGCCGATCTCGGACCAGAGAATGCCGAAGCGGTTGCGGGCCTCCTCCCGGTCCCCGGCGTGGAGCAGCATGACCGCCTGGCCGATCCTCGTCATGACGACGTCCCCCGGCTCTTCCCGCCGCTCCACCGCAGAGGTCTCCCCTGATCACCGCCGGCCTGTTCCGGTCGCTCAGACGCTAACGGCTGTCGCGTCGTCCCTGGTGGATCAGCGCGCGGCATCGGATGCGGTGCCGCGCGGTGCCTGTGGTCGCGCGGCGCCCCCTCCGCCCGGCGAGCACACACACCGGACGCCGCCCGGACCCCTCCTCCGGGCGGACGCCGCGCCCGCCCCCACCGCCGGGTAGTGCCCCGCAGCCATCGACGACGGGCTCGGGCGCGGCGGCTCGGGCCTTCGGACGGCCCGCCGGGAGCCCGCTCAGGCGCGGGCGCCGGCCTTCGGGCGGGCCTGCGACGGGAGACCCAGGTCCGGGATGCGCCAGTCGATCGGCTCGTGGCCCTGCGCGGCGACGGCCGCGTCGATCTGCGTGAAGGGCCGGGAGCCGAACCACTTCTTGGCGGACAGCGGCGAGGGGTGCGCACCCTTGACCACCACATGACGGTCCTGGTCGATCAGCGGGATCTTCTTCTGGGCGTAGTTGCCCCAGAGGACGAAGACCGCCGGGTCGGGGCGCTCGGCGACGGCACGGATCACCGCGTCCGTGACCTTCTCCCAGCCCTTGGCCTTGTGGGAGTTCGCCTCGCCGCCGCGGACCGTCAGCACCGCGTTGAGCAGCAGGACGCCCTGCTCGGCCCACGGCATCAGATATCCGTTGTCCGGGACGGGCAGGCCGAGCTCGTCGTTCATCTCCTTGTAGATGTTGCGCAGCGAGGGCGGCGTCTTGACGCCGGGCAGGACCGAGAAGCACAGGCCGTGCCCCTGGCCCTCGCCGTGATACGGATCCTGGCCGAGGACGAGCACCTTCACCCGGTCGTAGGGTGTGGCCTCCAGCGCGGCGAAGACCTGCTCGCGCGGCGGATACACCGGCCCCCTGGCCCGCTCCTCCTCGACGAAGTCAGTGAGCTCCTTGAAGTAGGGCTTCTGCAGCTCGTCGCCGAGGACGCCGCGCCAGGACTCGGGCAGCAGGTCGGTGTCGGTCACGTCCACAACCTCCGGTAAGCAATCGGTTCTTGCTCACAGAACCTACCGGGCACCACTGACAACCGGCCTCCGAGCCCGTCGGGCCCCGCTCCTGCCCGTCCGGCCCTGCTCTGCGGCCCCCGTCCCGGCCGTGCTCCGCCGCTCCGCCTCCGGACGACGGCCGGAGATCGGGCCGCAGCCTGTGCCGGCGGGGACGGGGGCAGTCTGCCGACGGGGACGGGGCAGTCTGCCGACAGGGACGGGGCAGTCTGCCGACGGGGACGGAACGACACGGTCCGCAGGGCTCCGCGGTCCGGGCGCGGTGGAGGCCGCGCACGCTCCGCGACCGGCCGTGGGACCGCGGTGCGCGCAGCACCGTGCCCCGCCGGTCCGACATACGGGACCGGCGGGGCACGTGAGGTGATCGAGGTAGGGCCGGAGCGGGCCCGGTCAGCCCACGCCCGCGTTCAGGAAGATGCCGCCGTCGATCACGAGCGTCTGCCCCGTGATCCAGTCCGACTGCTCCGAGGTGAGGAACGCCGCCGCACCGCCGATGTCCTGCGGGACACCAAGCCGGCGCAGCGGATACGCGGCCGCCGCCTCGGCCTCTCGGCCCTCGTACAGCGCCTCGGCGAACTTGGTCTTCACCACGGCCGGAGCGATCGTGTTGACCCGTACGACCGGCGCGAACTCGTGCGCCAGCTGGAGGCTCAGGTTGACCATGGCGGCCTTGCTCATGCCGTACGCGCCGATGAACGGGGACGCGGAGACACCCGCGACCGAGGCGATGTTGACGATCGTCCCGCCGTTCTCCCGCTGCCACGCCTTCCAGGTCTGCTGGGCGAAACCGAGCGCCGAGATCACGTTGGTCTCGTAGACCTTGCGGGCCACGTTGAGGTCGAGCTCGGCCATCGGTCCGAAGACGGGGTTGGTCCCCGCGTTGTTGACCAGGTGGTCGACCCGTCCGAACGCCTCCATGGCGCGCTCGACGGCGGCGGCCTGGTGCGCCTCGTCGTGCGCCTTGCCCGCGATGCCGACCGCACGGTCGGCGCCGAGCCTCTCGACGGCCTCCTTCAGGGCGTCCTCCCCGCGGCCCGTGATGACGACCCGGTCGCCCCGGGCCACGAACGCCTCGGCGATCCCGTAGCCGATGCCCCGGCTCGCACCCGTGATGAGCGCGACCTTGCCACTGTCCTGCGCAGTCATGGTGTCCGTTGTCCTTCCGGGGTCAGTTGAGCGGTCCGCCGGCGACGTACATGACCTGCCCGGACACGAAGCCCGCCGCGTCCCCCGTGAAGAACGCGATGGCGTTGGCGATGTCCTCGGGGTGCCCGACGCGCTGCACGGGGATCTGCGTGGCGGCGGCGGCCTGGAAGTCCTCGAAGCCCATGCCGACCCGGGCCGCGGTCTGGGCGGTCATCTCGGTGACGATGAATCCGGGGGCGACGGCGTTGGCGGTCACACCGAACTTGCCGAGCTCCTTGGCGAGCGTCTTGGTGAAGCCCTGGAGACCGGCCTTGACGGCGGAGTAGTTGGCCTGGCCCCGGTTGCCGAGCGCCGAGGAGGAGGAGAGCGAGACGATCCGGCCGAACTTGGCCTCCACCATGTGCGACTGGACGGCCTTGGCCATCAGGAACGCACCCTTGAGGTGGACGTTCATCACGAGGTCCCAGTCGGACTCGCTCATCTTGAACAGCAGGTTGTCACGGAGCACGCCCGCGTTGTTGACCAGGATCGTCGGTGCGCCGAGCTCGGCGGCCACCCGTGCCACGGCGGCCTCCACCTGAGCGCCGTCCGACACGTCACAGCCGACGGCCAGAGCCCTGCCCCCGGCGGCGGTGATCTTCTCGACCGTGTCCTTGCACGCCGCCTCGTCGAGGTCGAGTACGGCGACGGCGCGGCCCTCGGCCGCCAGGCGTACGGCGGTGGCGGCGCCGATGCCCCGTGCCGCTCCCGTCACGATGGCGACGCGCTGCTCGGTGGTGGACATGCTTGGTTCTCCTCGCCCTTGGATCGCGGCTCAGCGGACGTCAGGAAGTTCCCGATGACTGAGCAACCGCTTAGTACCTTCAGCAGACGAGACGCTAGAAGCCCTGGCACCCGGTGTCAACGGCCCACGGGGGCGCGGGCGCATGTCACACCGGACGGCGCCGTGACCGCGGATGGCGCGGACGGCGCCGCCGGTGCCGGGATCAGCGCACCAGCAGGTCGAGCAACCGCTCGATCTCGGCCTCGGGGTCCAGGGTGAGTCCGCTGTGCACGGTCCCCGGCTGGACGACCGTGGAGCGCGGGGCGATCAGCCAGCGGAAGCGGCGGCCGGGATCGTCACCGGCCGCCTGGCCCGCCGCCTCACCGCCGCCGCAGACCCCCTCGACCGCACGCAGCGCGGCCCGTACACCCGTCACGTCGGCCTGCGGGTCCAGGGCCATGAGCTTGCGCTCGTCGAGGTGCGTGCGCGCCGCGACGAAGGACTTCGCCCGGCAGTAGACCAGCACACCCGCGTTGAAGCACTCCCCGCGTTCGACCCGGGGCACGACGCGCAGGACCGCGTATTCGAAGACGTCGCGCTCGCTCATCGCTCGCCGCCCTCGCTCCGCTTGCCGGAGTCCGCCCGGGCGGCACGGTCGCCGTCGGTGGAACCGGACCGCGGGGCCAGACGGTCCGCGAGCCAGCCGGGGGCCCGGGAGGGCTGCGGCTTCGTGGGCTCCCCCACCGAGATCCGCTCGTGGATGCTCCCGGCGCGCGCCAGCAACGGCTCCACATAGGCCCGTCGCAGCAGGTCCGTCGTCTCGAACCCCGGCTCGCCGGCCAGCCACGCGTCCGGCACCTCGGCGGCGACCTCGGTGAGCAGCTCCTCGGTGACGAGCGGGGCGAGCTCGGCGGCGGCAGCCGCGATGTCGGGACCGAACGGCGCGAGGACGTGGTCGGAGGCGTTGTAGGGCTTCGCCGCGGAGGCCTGCGCGCCCGGCCAGTTGTGGTGCCAGATCATGGTGGCCCCGTGGTCGATCAGCCAGAGGTCCCCGTGCCAGACCAGCATGTTGGGGTTCCGCCACGAGCGGTCCACGTTGTTGATCAGCGCGTCGAACCAGACGACCCGGCCGGCCTCGGCCGGATCCACCTGGTAGGCCAGCGGATCGAAGCCGAGCGAGCCCGGCAGGTAGTCCATGCCGAGGTTGAGCCCCCCGCTCGCCTTGAGCAGCTCCTGCACCTCCTGGTCCGGCTCAGCCAGACCGATGACGGGGTCGAGCTGCATGGTCACCAGCTCCGGCACCCGCAGTCCGAGCCTCCGGCCGAGCTCGCCGCAGATGACCTCCGCGACCAGGGTCTTGCGCCCCTGCCCCGCCCCGGTGAACTTCATGACGTACGTCCCCAGGTCGTCGGCCTCGACGATCCCGGGGAGCGAGCCACCCTCCCGCAGGGGTGTGACATAGCGGGTCGCTACGACCTCTTGCAACACTTTCTCAGGTCACCCATCTCTTCAACCTTGCAATCCACGGACAGCTTCTCTGGAGCGTAGACCGGTAACCCGGGTCAATAGCGCTGGGGAGAATCTGGGGAGTTTCGACCAGCAAGCTGATCTCCCGCGCTCCCCAAGCAGACCGTCGAGGGTGCCGCGTCCCTTGCTGCCGGCCTCCGGCATGAAGTGAGCATAGTAACCAAGAGTGATCGCAGGCGAGGAGTGCCCGAGCCACCGAGCCAGGGTCACGACGGACTCTCCGGCTTCCAACATGATCGAGGCGTAGGTGTGCCGAAGCACATGGAAGCCGTCTTTCGGAGCCGCCGCCCGCTGCCAGGCTTTCGCCCCCTCGGCGCGCGGCGGGACGATGCCCGCCTTGGCCAGAGCGGGCTTCCAGGTATAGGTGTTCCATGTGTTCACCGCGACAGCGTTGCCGAGGCGCGTGGTGAGTAGCAGGGAGAACTTCTTCCTCCCTCCCTCCGGCTTCACCCACGGCAGCTCCGCTTCCATTCGTACAGCGCGACCGCATCCGCCTTGAACTGCGGCGGATAGTCCTTCATCACCACGAGATGTCCGTTCTCAGATCCTCAGGATCCAGTGTCTCGTGTGTTCAACATCCGGGGTCAAGGCCCGACCCTTTGAAGACAGACCCTGGGGCGTGTGTCGAATGTCAGACCCGCCCTGCTCACGCTACCTCCCCGTCCTCACCAGCCAGGAATGGATGCAGCAGCGCGAGCAGGGCATGCGGCCGGTGCAGCGGGATGATGTGGCCGCAGTCTTCGATGACGTGTCCGGTGAGATTGTCGGTGACCGATCGGAGTTGGCTTTCCAGCGCGGGACCGACGGGCCGGGCGCCCAGCGCCATTGTGGGCACCTTCAGGCGGGCAGTAGCGACCGCCTGCTCGATCTGCGCCGCGCTCTCGGGCAAGGCCCGGTAGTACGAGAACGCAGAGCTCAGCGCCTGACGGCCGGTGTATGCGCGGACGAACGCGTCCCGGAGGGCGGGGCGCACGCCGTCGCCGAGCGTACCGGCGTTCAAAAACCAGTCGACGTATGCAGCCTCGTGGCCTTCCAGCACGGTCTCGGCGAGGCCGGGCGCGGCAGAGTGGAAGCCGAACCACCACGGCGGCCCGTCGGCGAGGAAGTCCTCGGCGCCGGGCAGCTTGCCCAGCAGGGACTCCATGACGACCAGGCGCCGGACGAGGCCGGGGCGGCGCAGAGCGAGGAGGAAGGCCGGCGCTGTGCCTGCGTCGATGCCCACCACAGCGGCGCAGGACACGCCGAGCGCGGTGAGTAGCGCCGCAGCGTCCTCGGCCAGGGTGCCCGCGTCGTATCCGGAGGCAGGCCGACTGCTCGCGCCGAACCCGCGCAGGTCCGGTGCGATGACACGGTAGCGGCCGGACAGGTCGGCCATGACATCGGTCCACAGCTCCCAGGTATGTGGGAAGCCGTGCAGCAGGAGAACAGCCGGGCCTGAACCGGAGAGGGCGACGTTCAGTTCGACACCGTTAGCGAGGACGCGTCGCAGCTCGGGCATGGAAGGACTCCAGGTGCTGGTGAGTGATGGTGACCACGTCACGCTAGGGAACTATCCTGGTCTGCCCAAGACGGCACTTTCCATTCAGGTGGTGAGCCCCAGGTGACCACGTCACGGCCCGGCGAACGTGACCTACGACCCGGTGAGCGCGGGGACCTGCTGAATCCGCTTTGCCCGACCCGCCAGTTACTCGACCGTATAGGCACCAAGTGGACGTCGATGGCGGTCAAGGTACTGGCCGAGGAGGAGGCTCCGGGAGAGATTCGTTTCGCTGACCTGCGGCGCCGAATCCCGGGCATTTCACAGAAGATGCTGTCCGTCACCCTGCACAGCCTGGTCCACGATGGTTTGGTCGCACGCCGCGTGGAACCCACCGTGCCGCCCTCCGTCCACTACCGGCTGACCGAGCTCGGTCTGTCCCTCGAAGGGCCTCTCTCCGCTCTGCGGGTCTGGGCCGAGACGCACATGCCGGAGATCAACCGCAGCAACCAGCTCGCCGACGAGCCACCCGCTCATCACTGACGGTTGATTCGTGATGTTGTCGAAGACTCACGTCCTCGTCTTGATGGCGAGGGGAATATCTGCATCTCCTGACACCTTGTTGGTGATCATGCGCATCTTCCGTACCTACGCCCGGGCCTACGCCGGGGATCTGGATGCGGTGCTGGCACCGCTCACCACGGTTACGGGTGAGCCGATCAGCACCCGATTCACCATGCCGAACGGCCTGGAGTTGGCAACCGTCGGCCGCGTTTTGGTGGTGGCGGGCGACGAGCGAGTACTGGAGTCCTACAAGGCGACAGTGGCCACGCTCATCATCGATGACCTCGACGGGTGCCAGGCACTGCTCAACAGGACCGGAGCGCAGATCGTGCGCGGGCCGCAGGCCGTTCCCACCGGCAGGAACCTGACCGCGAAGCTGCCAGGTGACGTCCAGATCGAATACGTAGAATGGGACGACGCCCAGTGGGAACGTGCCGGAGGCCGACCAACCTAGAGGCTCTCCGCCCTGAGTCCGGTGCCGGCAAGGCATCCGTCCACGAGAGCGGGCCGGTACTGGATCTACCGGAGCCCTTGTCGAAGAGTGCGCATTGGAAGTCATCTCATTTGGCCTGGCCGGCAGCTGTCCAGGGCCATACAGGCGTTGGGGGGGCTGGGTTAGGCTCTCGACGGCAACCGGCAGACACCTGAGGGCATCTGGCGGTGCCGTTGCTCGCCTGCGTCCGCCGCAGCGAATGCGCTTCTCGCTGCGGATGCGGGCGCGTTCTCGGCGCTCGGCGGCCAGGACGTCGCGGTGGCGGGCGTTGGCGTTGCGCCAGCGCAGGTAGGCGTGCAGGGCCCGGGTCTGCACCGGGTGGTTGGGTGGTTCGAGTTGGCGATGGTGAACTGCCGGAGCGGCCCGAAGTGGGCCGCCATGGGATCGGCCCAGAACGCGTAGGTGGGGGTGAAGCACAGCTCGACTCGGTGCCTCTTGGCCCAGGCCCGGATTTTGGCGCCCTTGTGAGCGGACAGGTTGTCCATGATCACGTAGATCGGGGCGCCGTCCGGGCGGGCTGCACGGATCGACCTGAGCGCGGCCAGAGTGTTCGAGGCGCCCTTCCTGCTGCGGTTGGCGCCCCGCAGGGTGTCGTCGCCGATCGAGCAGCAGCCGTGGAGGTACCGGACGTCGTGGGTGCGGTGGTAGGTCGCCGGGTGCCGTTCGGGGTGACCGGAGGTGGCCCAACCCGAACCGCCGGTGGGCCGGATCCCGAGCGGCCCGAACTCGTCGACGGCGAAAACCCGGTCCGTGAACTGCTCCAGGACGTGCTCGATGCGGTCGAGTGTGGCGTCGCGCTCGGGTACGGGGAGACTTTCCGGGTCTTGGTGCGCTGGAAGGTGACGCCGCGTCGGGCGAGCAGGCACCGTAACGCCTCGCGGCCGATGCGAATCACCCGCCCGTGCACGCGGTGCAGGTGAGCGACGAGCTTGCGGATGGACCAGCGAGTGAAGGGCTGGCCACGCTTGGCCGGTCGGGTGGTGGCCGTCGCGACGACGAAATCCTCGTCGTCAGGGCTGAGCTGGCGGGGACGACCTCCCGCCCACCGAGGGTCCGAGCAGGCCAGACCGATCTCGTTGAACCGATGGATCACATCGCGCACCGTGCCCTCATCAGCCGCTACCAACTGAGCGATGACCGGGACTCGGTTCCCGCCAGCCGAGGTCCAGCCGAGGTGCGTACGGCGGGTTGAGGACGACGTCGCTGAGCCGAGCGTCCTGGACGGCCCATCCGGTGCCGCACTCCGCACGCACCTCGGCGGCCGATCACCCCGCACGACGGGCAGTACGAGCGGACCGAGGCGGGACCTGCACCCTCGGTCCCGCCCCATGACCGAGTCTCGGCCCGCCCCGGAACGGTTCGCTGATACACGGTCGGCGTAGTGGGCCGTGCGTCACCTCCTCCACGGGCTCAGCATTGCTGCACCGGGCAACGACTCAAGAGGTGCTCATGCAGGCGAACCATCTCGTTCACGGGCAGGATCTGGCGCAGCGACGCGTCGGCCCGCTGTCTTCGGTTCTCGTCGCCGCTGTCTGCCTCGCGGTCGGTCAGTTCGTCGGGTGGCTGACGCTCCGGGGCACGGGCTTCGACGGCGACTCCCCCGCCGGCCAGATCGTTGCCTGCCTGGCAGGCTTCACACCCACCCTGGCTCTGCTCGCGCTGTGGGTGACAGTGCTCGAACGCAGACCGTTCTCCACTCTCGGCTTCCGGCCCGACGGACGACTGCGGAAGGCGGTGCTGGGTGCGATCACCGCAGTCGGGTTCCTCCTGCTGCTCTCCGCCGCCGGTAACGCGGTACGGACGGGCAGCGGTGAGGGCGAGGGCGGCAGCAGCTCTGTGGCACTGGGCGGCGGACTCCTGCTCCTGACGGCCTACCTGGTGCAGGCGTCCACCGAGGAGATCGTGTTCCGGGGCTTCCTGCTGCCCAAGCTCACCGCGCGCCGGGGCGCGGCCGTCGGGGTGCTCGGCAGCTCCGCGTTGTTCGCCTGCGCACACATGATCAACCGCAACGCCCCGATGACGTATATCGCGATGACTCTGCTTCTCGGTATCGCGCTCGCCCTGTGGGCCCTGGCCGACGGGGCGCTGTGGCGTACCTGTGCGTTCCATTCGGTGTGGAACTGGCTGCCGAACTTCCTGAACGCCGGTTCGGAGGGGTCACCGGCCGAGTCCACGACGGAGACCACGATCGTGTCGCTCCTCGTGCTCGCTGTCGTCGTGCTCGCCGCACTGTGGAGTTACCGCCGCAGTCTCAGGAGCGACCGGTGGCCCGACCTTCGGGAGGAACAGTCCGATACCGGGAACAACCTGGGAGCGACCTGACGGACCGTAAGCGCTGCTTCGGCCGCACCGGCCGTGCCGACGCCGGACATCGATCGAGGCGATGACGCTCCGCAGCACGCGGAAACCCGCCTTCGGTGCGGCCGCCCACTGCCGGGGTCTTCCTCACCGGGGGCGCCCCATGTCAGGGCGGTCGGTCGGCGAAACCGGCCGCCGACACATCAAGAGCCTTGGCCTCTTCAGCCGTCACCGTCGAGAAGGTGGTCCAGACCCTCGATCGTGTGCCACACGTCCAGCTCATCCATGCTGAGGCTGTGCACGGCGGCGCGCTCCGCGAGCTCGTCGGCTCATGTGCACGCTGACCGGCAACTGCTCGCGCTGGATCTCCGGCTCGCTGCGCGTCCGGTGGATCGCTGTCGGCACCCCGCGCTCCTCGGGAGTGTGAGCCTTCTTACAATCCTGCACAAAACGGTCTCACCGTGACGCGGGCCATTTCATCCGGCGCGCGTTCTGTCTACCTTCACGGGGAAGATCCCCTTTGTCGACGACGGGCGAGGCCTACCCGATCATGTTCCACCCGCGATCCATGCCGCGCCCGAAGGTCCCGGCCGGGCTCCGCGTCAGCCGCGCCCGTACGCTCCTCGTCTCGGTGGCGCCCCTCCTCTCCCTCGGCGTGCTGCACACCACAGGCACGGTCGCCGCACCCGCACCGCCGGCGCAGCACCCTGCCGGGGCCGGTGCGCACGCGTCCGTGCAGCCCCGGGAGACGGCGCGGGTGAGCGCGGCGGTGGTCGGCCTGGACGGCGGGAGCCGGAAGCCGGTGCTGTACGGCGCGGACACCCGGTACGACACCGCCAGCATCGTCAAGGTCGACGTGCTCGCGGCTCTGCTGCTGCGGGCCCAGGACGCGGGCCGGCCCCTCTCCGCCCAGGAGCGCGCCCTGGCCGAACCGATGATCAGGAAGAGCGACAACGCGGCGGCCAACGCCCTGTGGCGCACGATAGGCCGGGCACCGGGTCTGGAGGCGGCCAACAAGCGCCTGGGGCTGACCTCGACCCAGGGTGGTGAGGGCACGCGGTGGGGCCTGACGCGGACCACGGCGAGCGACCAGATCAGGCTTCTGCTCTCCGTGTTCGACGACACCGCCGCGGCGAAGGCCCGTTCACCGCTGAACGACGCCTCGCGCACCTACATCCGGACCCTGATGAGCCGTGTCGCGAGCGACCAGACCTGGGGTGTGTCCTCGGCCTCGGGCGCCGCGTACGAGCTGAAGAACGGCTGGCTGCAGCGCACCGCGTCCGGCCTGTGGGACGTCAACAGCGTCGGGCGGATCACGGTGGACGGACACCGCTATCTGGTCACCGTGCTGTCGGAGGGCAGCACGACGATGAGCGACGGCGTCTCCCTGGTGGAGCGGACCGCCCGGCAGGCGGTGAGCGCGACCGCGCACGCCTGACCGGCGGACGCGCTCACCCCCGGGCGCCCCGGTCACCGGCCACGGCACCGCCGAGGGACGAGGGCGGGCTGAGCGGGGGTCCCGGTGGCCGCGTCACGGTCGGGGTTTCCTGCCGTCCGTCACCTTCTCCACCCGGTAGTAGGCGGCGACGCACGAGGCGGGCCAGGGCCGCTTGCCCTTGTTCCCGAACGGCTCCGACATCTTGCTGACGACGAGCGGTGTGTAGGGCAGGACGGTCTCCCCCGCCGCGGCGCGCTCCCTGAGCAGGCGGTCCTGTCGGTCCCACGCCTCGGCGCGCACCCGCATGTCCCCTTCCAGGGCGCGCAGGGGGACGGCGAGCACGGCGGCGAGGCCCGCGCAGGCGAGCACCGCGCCCACGGCCACCGGCCGCACGCCCTGGCGGTACCGCCGGGCAGCCAGGTTGCCCAGGAGACCGCCGGCGCCGGTGAGCAGGAGGAGGGCCAGGAAGAGGAAGTCGTTCCACAGCCGGTTGGCGGTCGCGACCGAGGCGCCGAAAGCCGGGTAGGCGATCACCGTGCACACGTATCCGGAGAGCAGCAGGACGGCCGCCCCCAGGGCGAGGATCAGCGGGGCCCTGCGGTCGGGGCGCGGAACACCGCCGTCCGTACGGCGGACGAGGACGCCGAGCAGCACCCCCACAGCGATCACACCGAAGTACTCCCAGTGCGTCGTCAGGGTGTGGACGACGTGCGCGTAGCCCCGCAGTGAGGCTGCCAGCGATTCGGGCGCGAACATGGCGTCGGCGTGGTGCCGTGAGCGCCGGTTGCGCGAGCCGGGCGAGGTGAGCAGCAGCGCCGTGCCGGCCAGGATGCCCACCGCGGCGGCGGCGCACCAGGTCCGTACGAAGGGGAGCCGTCCTGCCGTGAAGAGCCGGCGGCCCAGCAGCAGGGCCGGGGCGAGGAGGGCCAGGGCGACGACGGAGGTCTCCTCCGACAGGGTGCCCAGGACGGCTCCGAGGACGAACGCCGAGGCGACCGCGGCGGCCCTGCCCCGGCGTGAGGTGGCCAGCAGCGCGGGGACGGTGGCGGCTGCCGCGAGGACGGGCGGGAAGGTGTGGGAGACCGAGGAGGCGGGCCAGAAGAAGGTCTTGTAGGTGTTCGTGGACGCGAAGCAGAAGACGGCCAGGAGCATGCCGGCGGAGAAGAGCGGAACGCCCCGGGGCAGCTTCCACCGGGCGTGCCGCAGCAGCGCTCCCGCCCAGGCCCACAGCAGCGCCAGCATGACGACCGCGCTGACGCCCGCGTACCACTGCTGGCCCGCGACGCCGTACGCGGCGTAGGAGCCGACGAGCACGCCGTTGGCGACGCGGCCGTTGTCCGTGGACCAGAACTGGTCCACCAGGGCCAGGAATCCCTCGTCGCGCACGAGGGGCAGGAAGCACCACTCGTCACCGCTCGGGCGCACCCGGCGGGCGAACCACGAGGCGCCCGCGAAGAGGGACAGCGGAAGGAGCGGCAGCAGTGCCGTGCCGGCGGTGACGAGGCGGGGACCGGCCGGACCCGCCGCGCTCCGGGGGGCGCGGACCTCCGTACCGGCCCGGTCGGCGACCCGCGCGGTGCGTCTCCCGCCGTCCGAGCGGGCGGTACTAACCGAGGGTGGGGTTGTCCGGTTGCGCCTCGGCAGCAGGGTCCGGGGCCATGCCCGCGGTGTCCGTCCGCCGCCGCCCGGAGTTGATGGCCCAGCGGGCGAGGAGGAAGGAGACAGGGGTGACGAGGACTCCGGCGACGAGTGCGGCGACATTCTTGTCCATTCCGAGCCGGCTGACGGCCGTGTAGAGGAGCGCGCCGGAGGCGACGAGGTTGAATCCGCTGGACACCGGATAGCGGATGAACCCCCGCCAGGTCGGACGGGTCCGGCAGGTGAGGTAGGAGTTCAGCAGGAAGGACCCGACGACGCTGACCGCGTATCCGAGCACGTGCGCCACGAGGTACGGGATCCACGGGTTGAGGGCGGCGTACAGGCCCAGGTAGACGGCGGTGTTGACGAAGCCGATCGCCACGAACGTCATGAACTGCCGCGGTGTCCTGGGAGGTTCCGCGGACCGGCCGGCCGGTCCGCGGTGCACCGGCTGGGGCACCGGGGCGGGGCGTTCGTCGGTCTCGCGCACCACGAAGGGCGGGCGGCGTTTGACCTCGTGGTAGATGCGGCCGACGTACTCGCCGATGATCCCCAGGGTGATCAGCTGGATCCCGCCGATGCCCACGACGACCATGAGGAGCGTCGCGTAGCCGGGGACGACCGCCCCGTGCAGGGCCACGTCGAAGCCCACCCATGCCGCGTAGACGACCGCGGCCAGCAGGCACCAGAATCCCGCGTAGACGGCGAGTCGCAGGGGCCGGTCGTTGAAGGACAGCAGCCCGTCGATGCCGTAGTTGAGCAGCCGGCGGCTTCCCCACTTCGAACTTCCGGCGATCCGGGGCGCGTTGCGGTAGGTGAAGGTGGCCGTGCTGAAACCGATCCAGGAGAAGATGCCCTTGGAGAACCGGTTGGTCTCCGGCAGCGACAGCACCGTGTCCACCGCCTGGCGGGACAGCAGTCTGAAGTCCCCGGCGCCGTCCAGGACCTCCACGTCCATGAGATGGCGGACCACGGCGTAGTAGCCGCGGCTCAACGCGGTGCGTGCCGCGCCCTCCCCCTCACGGTCCCTCCGGGGGATCACCTGGTCGTACCCCCGGCGGTGGAGTTCGAGCATCCGCGGGATGAGTTCCGGCGGGTGCTGCAGGTCCGCGTCCATGAGGACCACCGCCTCGCCCCGGGACATCCGCAGGCCGGCGAGCATGGCGGCCTCCTTGCCGAAGTTCCGGCTGAGCGCGGTGTACCTGACCCGCCGGTCGGAGACGCAGAGCCGGCCGATGATGTCCAGGGTCCGGTCGGTACTGCCGTCGTCCACGTAGCAGATCTCGTAGTCGAGGCCGGACGGGCCGAGGACGTCGTCGACCGATGAGGAGAACTTCTCGATGACGGCCGCTTCGTTGAAGCACGGAACGACCAACGAGAGCTGAGGAGCCACCGGACCAAGCCTCCTGACCGGACGCGCCCGAGCGCGCTGCCGACCACCGCGCGGACATGGGGGCGCGCCCCCGTGCGACGCGGAGCGCGTTCCAGGGCATTCCACCCGCATCCACCGGCCGGAGGAGGTCTGCACACTCCGAGTCGTCCGCGGGCGACCCGATTGGTCGTCGGGCGGTCCGGTGACACCGGGCCGGGCTGCCGCGTCCGGACGCGGACGGCGGCCGGGTGGGCACCGCACGCGTTCAGGATGTGTACAGGTGGGAGCTGGCAACGTCCCCCGGCATGACGTACGAGACAGAGCGGTCCCCCGCCACCGAAGGCGGCACGGGCCGGACACGCTGGAACAAGGTCCCCGAGATCACCGCCTTCTTCTGGGTGATCAAAGTGCTGTGCACCACGGTCGGCGAGACCGCGGCGGACTTCCTCGACGGCCGGTTGGGCATGGGGCTGACCGGCACCTCCCTGGTGATGGGCGCCCTCCTGGTCGTGGCCCTGGCCGCGCAGCTGGGCGCCGTCGCCTACCGGCCCGGCCTCTACTGGCTGGTCGTCGTGCTGGTCAGCATCGTGGGCACGCTGATCACCGACAACCTCACGGACAACCTGGGGGTTCCGCTGCAGACCACGACCGCCGTGTTCGCGGTGGCGCTGGCGGTCGCATTCGGCCTCTGGTTCACGACCGAGGGGACGCTGTCCATCCACCGCGTGGACTCGGTGCGCCGCGAGGCGTTCTACTGGGCCGCGGTGCTGCTCACCTTCGCGCTGGGAACGGCCGTCGGTGACCTGGTCGCCGAACAGCTCGCCCTGGGCTACCGGGTGGCGGCGCTGCTGTTCGGCCTGGTGATCGCGGTGGTCGCCGTGGCGCACCGCGCCATGGGGCTGAGCGCGGTGCTGAGCTTCTGGACGGTCTACGTCCTCACCCGGCCCCTGGGCGCGTCGATCGGCGACTACCTGTCGCAGCCGGCCGGCGAGGGCGGACTGGGCCTCGGCACGGTGGTCACGAGTGCGCTGTTCCTCCTGGTGATCCTCGCCCTGGTGGTGTTCCTGGCCGTGTCGCGGCGCGATGCCCCGGAGCGGGGGGAGGTCATCCGGCCGGAAGCGTGACGACGAAGCGGGCCCCGGAGCCGGCCCGTGGGTCGTGGCGCACGTCCCCGTCGGCCGAACGGGCGAGGCGCCGTGCGAGGGGCAGCCCCAGACCGGCTCCGTCGTGCCCGTCGTCCGGGTCTGCGCGCCGCCCCGGACGGAACAGGTCGGGGACGAAGGACGGGGGTACGCCCGGGCCGTCGTCGGTCACCTCGATGACCACGCTCCCGTTCCGCCCGTGGGCCGCGATCCGGACGCGGGAGCGCGCGTGGCGCAGGGCGTTGTCGAGCAGCGGACCCACCGTCCGTTCGAGCAGGCCGGCCGGCACCCCCGCCGTCACCCCCCGGTCCGTGGCCACGAGGTCGATCAGGCCGGGATCGGGACAGCGCGCCACGAGGCGGAGCAGTGCGGGCACCACCTCCGCGGTGCCGGGGAGCGCGGCGGCGGTGCCGCGCGCGTCGTCCAGCAGCGTGTCGCAGATCGTCCGCATCGACTGCGCGGCGTCGGCGACGGCGGCACGGACGAGCTCCGTCTCGGCGACGGTACGCGGCCGGCCGTGCCACCAGTCGAGTTCGGCGATGATCCGGGCGAGCGGGTTGCGGAGTTCGTGGGACAGCTCCCTGGTCAGCTGCTGCTCGTGGCGCAGTCCGGCCCGGATGCGGTCCAGCAGGGCGTCCAGCGAGGCGCCCAGCCGGGCGAGTTCGGCCGGACGCGTGCGGTGGCCGAAGCGGTCGTCGGCGGCCTGCACGCTCCATGTCGTCGCCTGGTCGGTCATGTCCTGGACGGGACGCAGCGCGCGGCCCACCGCGAGGCGGGTCAGGACGTAGGTGCAGGCGAGCATCGCCGCGTCCAGGGCGAGGGACGCGTACAGGACGGTGTCCACGGAGCGGCGGTAGGGGGTGAGGTCGAGTGCGGTGACCACGGTGGCCGGGGTGTCCCCGCGGCCGGGGACGGGCCGGGTGCACAGCCGTACCGGTTTCTCGCCCTCCCGGGTGAGGCAGCGGCGACCGCCGCCGGCGGCGAGGGCGTCGGCGGCGGTCAGTGGCCCCCCTGCGGCGCCGGGAGGTGCCTCGATCCGACGGGACCCGGCGTAGATCCACACATCGGCGTCGAGCAGGTCGTCGTGCGGGACCTCCACCACACGGGCCGCGGGGCCCGTGGTGTCCACGGTCGCGGCCACGGTGGCGGCCCGGGTGTGCAGGTGGTCGTCGGCCTGCTGCTGCAGCCGCCGGCTGACGAGACCGTCGAAGGCCACGGTCAGGGCGAGCACCAGGAGCGTCGCGGTGGTGACGGCGACCAGGGCGAGCCGCCCCCGCAGGGTGCGGGGGCGGGGCAGGCGCCGGAGGACGCTCATGAGAGCCGGTGGCCCGTTCCGCGGCTCGTCGTGACCGTCAGGGTGCTGCCCGCCGTGCGGAGTTTGCGGCGCAGGCGGCTCAGGTACTGGTCGAGCGTGTTGTCGGTGACCTGTGCCCCTTCGGGCCAGCCGGCCCGGACCAGTTCCCGGCGCCGTACGAGGCTCCCGGCCGAGGCCGCGAGTGCTGCCAGCAGCCGGAATTCCGTGGGGGTGAGGCCGACGGGCCGTCCGGCGACGGTGCAGGTGAAGCGCACCGGGTCGAGCACCAGGTCTCCCGCCACGGCCGGAGCCTGCGGGCCCGCGCGCCGCAGGGTCACCCGCAGGCGGGCGGCGAGTTCGGCGAGGTGGAAGGGCTTGGCCAGGTAGTCGTCGCCGCCCGCGGAGAAGCCGGTGAGCCGGTCGGTGATCGTGTGGTGGGCGGTGAGGAAGACGACGGGGACGGCACAGCCGTTGGCCCGCAGCGCCTGGCAGACGTCCCGGCCGTCCGCGTCCGGCAGCCCGACGTCCAGGACGACCGCGTCGAACCCCTCGGCCGCCAGGCGCAGGGCGCCCGCTCCGTCCCGGGCCGGCACCACGTCGAAGCCCTCGTCCCGCAGGCCGCGCAGGAGCACGTCGCGCAGCGCGTGGTCGTCCTCGACCACAAGGACGCGGCGCCCTGTCACCGCGCCGTCCTCCGCGGACCCGCGGCACCCGGGCGGAGCGGGGGTGCCGCGGGGGTGACCGCGTGCCGCCCGGCGGTGGCGGTCACCGGGAGGGCCACGAGGACGGCCACGGCGGGAGGAACACCGCCGCGGCGCCCGGGGCGGCGCAGGCCGTCGGCAGCACCCGGCCATCGGGGAGTTCCGCCACGCGCGGAGTCGCGGCGGGGTCGGTCACGGCCATCGGCGGACTGCCTCTCACTGGATGCGGCAGGGGCGGTCGGAGACGACCGGCCGACTACAGACACGTAGACGGTCTACTGCACTGTAGACGATCGAGGGGCGATAGGGACGAGGAGCGCGGTGCACCAGGGAAGCACCGGCCGCGGTCCGTCCCGGCCCACACACCCGGCGGCGCTCCCGGTGCCCGGGAAGGGTACGGATCGCCGGCGCCCGCCGTACGCCTCCCCCCTCGCGGTCACGGGGCCGGCGAACGGGACGGCCGGAGGTCGTAGCCCCCTACGCCCCCGCACGGGGACAGCCGGTGCGCACGGTGACGCGGGCCACGGCGCGCTCCCGGCCGGGGGGCGGGCGCCCCACCGCACCGCGCCGGGGAGTCGAGCCCAGCAGCCGCGAGCCGGGCCGGCGGAGGCGCCGGGGGGCGCGGAGTGCGGGCCGCCCGGACCGGTGGGGACCCCGTGCGCCGGAAGACGGACCGGGCCGGCCGCTGATGCGGCCGACCCGGTTCGCTCGAACGCCGAGGGTCAGATGCGGCTCATGGAGGCCATGGCGTAGAGGAGTTCCAGGACCGCCTTCTGATCGCCCTGGTGCGCGGCGGCCACCTTGCGCGGCGGCAGGTGCCCGGCCGCGAGCCGGCAGAACTCGACTTCCTCCAGCACCACGTGGCTGACGCAGTTCTCGGGTCCGGCCGGCCCCTCGGCGCCGTCGAGCGGCAGGTACCAGTCGCCTCCGCTCTCGCCCTCGATCTGCAGCCGCAGGCTCCGTCCCTGCGCGCCCGGCTGGGTGACGGGCAGCGGCGGCGAGGCGAGACCCGCCTGGCGACGGGCGGCGAGGATCGCCGGGAGCATCTCGACGGCCACCGAGATGAGGGTGCGCAGGTGGTCCGGTACCGGCGGCATGTAGGGGTAGTCCACCGCGTCGGCGATGTCCGTGGCGTGGATCCAGGTCTCGAAGGCCCGGTCGAGCATGGCCAGGCGCAGCGGCAGGACCGCCTCGCCGTAGGGCACGCCCATGTCGGCCACGCCGGCGTTGCCGAAGGAGACGGTGCGGATCAGCTCGTAGGTCTGGTCCCGCCACGTCTGCCGGATCGAGCCGGCCGGGTCGCCGGTGCCCGGGTCCGCGTCGTCGGACCCCGACGGCTCCGGCTGCTTCGCCGACGCGTCCATCTGTTCCCACAGCGCCTCGGTGCGGGCCAGCGGGTCGTTCGTGCCGTCGGCGGGCGGCAGCATCGGGTCGGGGAGCCCCAGCGTCTTCGCCACCGTGCCGTCGACCGCGAGGAGGTGACCGAGGACACCGTTCACGGACGTGTCACGGGTGGCGCTGTTCTCCCCCTCGAACCACTCCAGCTGGACCGGCGCCTTCCATTCCTGGCTGCTCAGGTCGGCCAGGAGGGTGTCCAGTCGCGCCGTCTCCGCGTCGTAGGGCTGCGCGTAGTCGGGCACCGACACCTCCGGCTGCCTGGCGCTCAGGCAGGCGCCGAGCACCTCGGCGCGCAGGGTCGGGGCGAGGTCGAGGTCGAGGTGCGGGTGCAGCAGACCGACGGCACCGCGCAGCCGCTCGGCCTCGTCGGAGCACTCGGGGCAGACGGAGAGGTGCTTGTCGAGCTGTGCGGCCTCTTCGGCCGAGCATGCCTGCAGGGCCCAGGCACCCAGCATTCTCTGGACCTGGGCGTGTTCGTCGGCAGGACTGTTCATCGTCCGTCCCTTCCGGCACCGTCGGCGGCATCGGCCACCGAGCGCAGGGTCTGCCTGAGCTGGCAGAGCACTTCCTCATGGGTGATGCCCAGCTCTGTGGCCGCTTGGCGGTAGTCCTTGTTCTCGGCGTGGGCGAGATGGAGCGTCGCCCGGGTGCGGGAACTCATGGTGGCGAGCGAGTCGTCCACCTCGACCGGGGCCGACGGCTTCGCGCCGCCTCTGCCCGCGCGTCCGGCGACGCAGTCGCACGTCGTCATCGCCAGCCAGGTCTTCAGCCGGTAGCGCGCCGGGTCGTAGGCCTCCGGATGCTGCCAGAGGCTGACGAACACGGCGGTCACGACCTCCTGGACCGCCTTCTCCTCACCGACCAGCCGTGCCGCCACGGCGTGGACGAGCGCCGCGTGCCGGTCGTAGAGCTCACCGAGAGCGGCGGCCTCGCCGCGGACGATGCGGATGTGGGTCCTGCGCTCCCATTGCACGACCTCGTCTGATGCAACGGTCATGACCCTCCCTCTTCTTACTCTGCGTACTGCTTCCGCCACCCTACCGACGTACCAGGTGACAGCGGCGGGTCCTTGCACACACTGCGTTCCGCTTCCCACCTCGCCGCCCTCCGCGCCCGCCGGGATCCGGGCGGCACGCGTGACCGGATGACGCCCGGATGCCGCCCGATTGCAACGGCGATGCCTAGCAGGCTAGTTGATGAACGGTAAATTTCCTGGGTCCGGTGCCGAAGGTCAGCCTTCCGTGCACGCACCGGTGCGGCGCCGGCCGGCCGCCGGGGACCCGGACCGGTCCCCGCCCGCGGAGCGGGCCGAGGGGAGCGGGCGCGTGCGGGAGGGCCCCGGCGGTCCCTCCGAGCTGCGGATCCGGGTGCCGCGCGGGCCCCTACACTGGGAACCTTCGGGCCCGACCGCACGGCCCCACGCCGGACGGGAGAACGATGGTGGCAGCAGGGGGCTCCGACGATCCGCCCGCCGAGGTGCTGGCGGACGCGGCTGCGGCGTTCGGACTGCTGGCCTCGCCGCCGCGCCTGCACATCGTGTGGGCCCTGGCGGAGGGCGAGAGCGATGTGAGCGGGCTCGCCCAGCGCGTGGGCGGAGCCCTGCCCGCGGTCAGCCAGCACCTGACGAAGCTGAAGCTCGCCGGTCTCGTACGCTCCCGGCGGGAGGGGCGGCGGCAGGTCTACTTCGTCGACGACGCCGACGTGGTGACGGTGGTGCGGCTCATGATCGGCCAGCTGACCGACCGGGCCTCCCACACCTCGGTCCCCCGCCTCCGTGACCTCGGTGCCTGAGACCGCAGCGGTCTGCGGTACCGGTTCCGCGGGTCCCGGGGAGCGGTGGGCCCAGCGGCCCGCGGGCCCGGACCTCCCACCGGACGGCGCGCCCGCGCCCTGGCCCGAGCTCACCTCGCTCCAGGTACTGCGGCAGCTGGACAGCGGGCCCCGCGGGCTCGTCGAGGCGGAGGCCGCCGAGCGCCTCGCCCGCTCCGGCGGGAACACGGTGCCCTCCTGGAGCACCGCCTCCTGGCCGCGCCGCCTCGCCGGGAGCCTGCGGGACCCCTTCACCGCGGTCCTGCTCTGCCTCGGACTGGTGTCGGCCACCGTGGCGGCCTGGGGCACCGCGAGCGTCATCCTCTCCCTGGTGGTCCTCAGCTGCGCCCTGCGCGCCGGCGGTGAACGCCGGGCCGACCGGTCCGTGGCCGCGCTCCGGAAGCTGGTGGCGACCACGGCGACCGTGCTGCGGCGCCCGGCCCGGGACGCGGCACCCCGGTCACGGGAGATCCCGGTCGACGAGCTGGTGCCGGGCGACGTGATCCGCCTCGGCCCCGGCGACCTGGTCCCCGCCGATGTGCGGCTCCTGCGCGCGAGCGGCCTCTCGGTGCACCAGGCGCCGCTGACGGGCGAGTCGGCTCCGGTGGCCAAGTACGCCGTCGACGCGCCGGAGCCGCGCGGCGGTCTGTTCGACCGGCCGCAGCTGTGCTTCCAGGGCAGCAGCGTGGCGACGGGCAGCGGCACGGCCGTGGTCGTCGCGACCGGACCGGACACCCGGTTCGCCGCCACCCGGAGCGGCCCCGGCCGGCGCGTGCCCAGTGCCTTCGACCGGTCGGTGCACGGGATCTCCTGGGTCCTCATCCGCTTCATGCTGCTGACCCCGCCCCTCGTGCTCATGGCCAACGCGGCACTGCGCGGCAGGGGGTTCGAGACGCTGCCGTTCGCGGTGGCGGTCGCCGTCGGGCTCACCCCCGAGATGCTGCCGGTGATCGTCACCACCGCCCTGGCCCGCGGGGCGTCCCTCCTGGCCCGCGACCACCGCGTCATCGTCAGACGGCTCCCCGCACTGCACGATCTCGGCGCGGTCGACGTGCTGTGCCTCGACAAGACGGGCACCCTCACCCAGGACCGGCCGGTCGTGCACCACGCGCTGGACGTGCGGGGCCGTCCGGACCCCGAGGTGCTGCGCTGGGCCGGCGTCAACGCCTGGTGGACGCTCCAGCTCGCCGACCTTCCGGTCCCGGACGCCCTGGACGAGGCGGTCCTGGACGCCGTCGAGGGGGACGAACCGCCGGAGTACGAGGGTGTGGCCGCGCTGCCCTTCGATCCGGTGCGGCGCCTCTCCACCGCGGTCGTGCGCCGCCCCGGCCGGCCCGGGGTCCACACCCTGGTCGTCAAGGGGTCCCCGGAGGACGTCGTCGAGCGCTGCGCGCTCGACGAGGACGAGCGGGCCCGGCTCCTCGCGCTGGCCGCCGCGGAAGCGGCGAGCGGACTGCGCGTCCTCGCCGTGGCCACCGCCGAGCGGCACGCGCGCAACCGCGCCTACACCCCGGCCGACGAACGCGGCCTGACCCTGATCGGCTTCGTCGCCCTGCGCGACGCCCTCGCCCCGACCGCGGCGGACGCCCTGGAGGTCCTCGCCGACCGGGGTGTCACCGTCAAGATCCTCACCGGCGACCACCCGGGCACCGCGGCCCGCGCCTGCCGGGACCTCGGGCTCGATCCCGGCACCGTCCTCGCCGCCGACACCGTCGACGGCCTGACGGACGGCGAGCTCGCGGTGCTCGCCCGCCGCACCACCGTCTTCGCGCGCTGCGCTCCCGAGCACAAGGCCCGGATCATCTCCGTGCTGCGCGACGACGGGCACACCACCGGCTTCCTCGGCGACGGCGTCAACGACCTGCCCGCACTCCACTCGGCCGACGTCGGCATCTGTCCGCGCGGCGCGGTGGACGTCGCCCGGGAGAGCGCCGACGTGGTCCTGGCGGACAAGGACCTCACGGCCATCGCCCACGCCATCACCTCCGGACGGCACAGCAGCGTCAACATCGCGACCTACCTGCGCATCACGCTCTCCTCCAACCTCGGCAACGTCATCGCGATGCTCGCGACCGGCCTGATGCTGCCGTTCCTCCCGATGCTGCCGGCGCAGATCCTGGTCCAGAACCTGTGCTTCGACGCCGCTCAGCTCGCCTTCGCCTTCGAGCGGCTGCGCCCCGCCGCACTCCGCGCGCCGACGGTGCTCCAGCCCCGCCGCTTCCTCCGCTTCATCACCGGCTTCGGGCTGCTGGGGGCCGCCGCCGACCTGGCGACCTTCGGTGTCCTCGCGCTCGCCCTGCACGACGCGGCCGGCTCCGGCCAGGCCGCCTTCCACTCCGGATGGTTCACCGAGAACCTGCTCACCCAGGCACTGGTGATGCTGCTGCTGCGCACCGGCCGCCGCACCGCCGAGGGCGCCACGAGCCCGGTCCGCTGGGCCGCCGCCGGCCTGGCCGTCATCGGTATCCTGCTGCCGCTCTCACCGCTCGGACCGATGCTGGGCATGACCGCGCTGCCCGCCCTGTACTACCCGCTGCTGGCCACGGTCCTCGCCCTGTACACCGTCGCCCTGGTGGTCGCCCGGTCCCGGCACGACAGGTCGGGCACGGGGCGTTAGGACGGACCGGACGGCACCGGACCGCACCCGCCTCGCCCCCCCCTCACACCCGGCGCCCCGGCGTCTCAGGCCCGTTCCGGGGAGCGGGCCGTGCGGCGCCGCGACCGGCGGGAGCTTGGGCATCGGTGTACGGCGCCAGGACCGGCGGGTGCCCGCATACGGCGCCAGGCCCCTCGGGCACCCGGTCCGGGACCGGGTCCGCATCACCCGGTCCGGGACCTGGCCCCCGCACCAGCCCGATCCGGATCAGCCGTAGGACAGGGCCGCGCACAGGTCCTCGTCCGCGGTGCGCGCGCCGTCGGCGACCTCGGCCGGCACCTCCGAGGGGACCGGGGCCGCGGTCGCACCGGATCCGGGCGCCCGGTCGGCGTAGGACTGCCCGAGTACGACGTCCAGACCGCCGCCGTCGGCGGGGCGGAGCTCACCGGTGCCGAGGAGCCGGGCGAGCGTCCGCGCCTCCGCCTTCCGGCCCGAGCCGTACTCGATCACGGTGGTGAGGTGGTCCTGGCTGCTCGCCGTCGCCGTGCCGGTGACGGTGACGCCCGCGGCCTCCAGGGCGGCCGCCGCACGCGCGGCGAGTCCGGTGACCGCGGTGCCGTTGTGGACGGTGGCGGAGATGTCCTCGGCGGGGACCTGCGCGTCGGTGTCCTTCGGCGATCCCGTGTCCGGGGAGGCGTCGTCCTTCGCGTCGCCGCCGCCGGAGCCCGCGTCCTGGCCGTCGAGGGTGCGGTCGGCCTTCAGCGCCGCCCACAGCGCCCCGGCGTCCGGCTCGACGATCGCGACGCGGGCGCCCTCGTAGCGCCAGGGGAGAGTGACGAACCTGGTGTCCTCCAGGTCGATGTCCTTCAGCGACATCGCGAAGGAGACCAGTTTGTCGGCCGAACCGAGGCCGGGGTCGACGGTCATCGACGTGGTCGCCGCGTCGGCGAGCGGCAGGAGTTTCGTGGGGGTGAGCCCGTCGCTCTTCACCTTCTTGATCAGGCTGCCCACGAAGGCCTGCTGCCGCTTGATGCGCCCTATGTCGGAACCGTCACCGATGCCGTGCCGGATGCGCACGTAGTCCAGGGCCTGCTGACCGGAGACGTTCTGCACCCCCTGGGCGAAGAGCCGCTTCCCCCGGGTGGCGCGGCCCGGGTTCAGATCCTGCTGGTAGATGTCCTGCGGCACGCAGACCTCGACACCGCCGACGACGTCCGTCAGCGCCGAGAAGCCCTTGAAGTCGACGACCACGGTGTGGTCCACGCGCAGACCGGTGAGGTGCTCGACGGTGTTCTGGGTGCAGGCGGGATTGCCCTCGGCCGTACTGCCCACGGTGTAGGCCTCGTTGAACATGGCCTGGCGCCTGGTCCCGGTCCAGCTGCCGTCGGGCAGCTTGCACGGCGGGATGTCGAGCAGGGTGTCGCGGGGGATGGACACCGCGACCGCGTGCCGGCGGTCGGCGTAGACGTGCAGCAGGAACGCGGTGTCGGAGCGGCCGATGTCGTTGCTGTCCCCGCCGCCCAGTTCGCTGTTCCCGCCGGTCCTGGCGTCCGAACCGATGACCAGGACGTTCTGGCCGCCCGAGGCGGCGGCCGGCCGGTCGTCGGAGATCCCGTCGGCACCGAAGGTGTCGATACCGCCGTTGAGCTTGAGGTACACCCAGCCCGCACCGGCCGTCACGAGCACCAGCAGCGACAGCGCCGCGGCGAGGAGGATCCGTATCCGGGTGCGCCCGGGCCGCCGGCCCGGGGCATCGGCCCTGGCACTCCGGCGGGCGGTCGCCGCCGCCCGGTGACTTCCTGTCATCTGCGCACCCTCGTTCGTCCGGATCCGGCGAGGGGACGACTGGACCCACCCCGGACTTGTACAGTTGCGCAATCTAGCAATCTTTGAAGTGTGCTTCGCACCACCGGGTGCGCGCACCGGCAACAGCGAGAGAGAGGACGGGGTGGACATGCTCCGCAACGGACTGGAACCCTGGCACCTACTGATCCTGGCGATCGTGGTCATCATGCTCTTCGGCTCGAAGAAGCTGCCGGACTCCGCACGCGCACTGGGTCAGTCGCTGCGGATCCTCAAGAGCGAGACGAAGGCCATGAAGGAGGACGGCGCGACACCCGGCACCGGGCCCGCACCCGCCGAGCCGCTCACCCCCAGGCCCGCACCGGTCGCCCACCCGGCCGGGCCGGAGGACGGCGTACGAGTCTCCTGAACCCACCCCCGCGGACGTGTCAGGGACTGGCCGCGTCGAAGCCGTAGCGCAGCGACCCGTCCCGGACCCGCGCCTCGCGGCGGTAGAGGTAGAGCGCGTCGACCCGCACCCCCGACGACGGCTCGTCCATCTCGCAGGGGCAGGTCACCTGGACCACCCCGGGCCGGTCGGCGACCCTCACCCGCAGCCCGTCAGCGGGCCCTCCGTCGAGCACTGCGACCTCCCACATCGTCATACCGTCTCCCGTCATGCATCACACTTTAATAGTTGCGCACATCGTGAACTATCGTGAAGTCGGTCACCCGGGTGTGACGGCCCCGGAGTCCCGCACCCCGCCCGCCGGTTCGAGCACCCTCCCACTCCCGGGGCGTGCGCGATTCGTTCCGGAAGCCTCCCGGTGCCGGCACCCTCGCCGCTCCGAGGGCGGCGCGGAGGCCCCGGGGATCAGGTGGCGTCGGGGTCCACGGGCGGGCGCCCGGCCGCCGGACCGTCCTCACCCTTGACCAGGGAGACCGCGTCCGCCCCGGACCGGGAGCCGGGGGCCGTTCCACCCTCGGCCGCGCGGCGCAGGGCGCCCACGGCCTCGTCCAGCTCGGGCCGCGGATCCAGCGCTTTCCGGATCTCTTCCAGCCCCGCGCCGTCACCGTCCAGGACGTGCTTGCGCACGAAGGTCCGGGGGTTCAGGTCCTCGAACTCGAAGTCCTCGAACTCCGGCCCCAGCCCGTCACGGACCTCCTGCTTCGCGTTCTCCGAGAACTCCCGGAACTTCCGCACCACCGCGGACACGGTCCTGATCGCCTCGGGCAGCTTGTCCGGCCCGTACAGGACGAGGGCGAGGACCACCAGCGTGGCCAGTTCCAGCACACCCACATCGGAGAACACGCCGCCACCTTCCGGGCCGCCGGGGTCCGCCCGGCGCCAGGGGGCACGGCACGGGGAGATCCACAGTTACGAAGTTGCGCAATCATGGAACCATAAGTGGACGTCAGGCGTTGGACCCGATGACGACGCCAACCACAGCGACACAATGGAGGAACTCTCGTGGGAGTCAGCCTGGCCAAGGGCGGAAACGTATCGCTCAGCAAGGAGGCCCCCGGCCTCACCGCCGTGACGGTCGGACTCGGCTGGGACGTGCGCACCACGACCGGCGCCGATCACGACCTCGACGCCAGCGCCCTGCTGTGCACCGAGGCCGGCAAGGTGGTCTCGGACCAGCACTTCGTCTTCTACAACAACCTGAACAGCCCGGACGGTTCGGTCCAGCACACCGGCGACAACCTCACCGGTGAGGGCGAGGGCGACGACGAGTCCATCAACGTGGAGCTGGCGTCGGTGCCCGCCGAGGTCGCGAAGATCGTCTTCCCGGTGTCCATCCACGACGCGTCGGCGCGCGGCCAGAGCTTCGGCCAGGTGCGCAACGCCTTCATCCGCGTGGTCAACCGCTCCGACAACAACGAGCTGGCCCGCTACGACCTGAGCGAGGACGCCTCGACCGAGACCGCGATGGTCTTCGGCGAGCTCTACCGCCACGGCAGCGAGTGGAAGTTCCGCGCGGTGGGCCAGGGGTACGCCTCCGGCCTGGCGGGCATCGCCGCGGACTTCGGCGTCAACATCTGACGTAGGGCACGGACAGCGGCAGAGGCGGGCCCGGGGCACTCCCCCGGGCCCGCCTCCGGCGTTTCCGGCCACGGGACGCGCCGGCGGCCAGAGGCACCGGGTAGCCGGACGCGGGCGTGGACGCGCCGGGTGCCGGGTGCCGGGTGGCTCGGACGCACGGTGCCCGACGCGGGCGCACGCAGGGTGGACGCACGCGCCGGTCGCACCGGCGGGCCCGGTCAGCGGGCGGACCCGTCGGCCTCTCCGGCGCCGCGCGGCGGGCTCGGTGGTCGGCGCGGCGATCCCGGCGGCGCCCGCGGCGGACTCGGCGGAGAGACCGCACCGGGGCCCGCCCGGTCCGGCGATGCCCGCCACCCGGCTCACGGTCCGGCCCGGCCGGCGCGAAGGATCAGCCCCGCGTCCGTACAGGGGGCGGCGCGTGTGCATGGGCATGGATGAGATCCTTCCACCTGACGTCCTGTCACCCGACGAAGGGAATGCCGGTATGAGCGCATCACAGGAGAGCCAGATCCGCCTCGGGCGGCGCACCGTCGTCACGGCGGGTGCGGCGGGGCTGGCCGTCGCTCTCACCGCGTGCGGGGCCGGGGCGGAGGACGCCGGCGGTTCCGGTTCGACCGAACCGGCCGGGCAGGGTGACGGCGCGCCCCTCACCGCGACCTCCGACGTCCCGGAGGGCGGAGGAGTGGTCTTCGCCGACCAGGAGGTCGTGGTGACCCAGCCGAAGCCCGGTGAGTTCAAGGCGTTCTCCTCGAAGTGCACCCATCAGGGCTGTGCGGTGAAGGGCGTCTCCGGGGGCGTCATCACCTGCCCGTGCCACAACAGCACGTTCGACGCGGCGACCGGCGAGGTGACCGGTGGCCCGGCGCCCCGACCGCTGCCGGAGAAGAAGATCCGGGTGGAGGGCGGGTCCATCACCCTGGTGTGAGGGGGCGGACCGGCGGGGTGCGAGGCTCCCGGGCCGGGGTGCGGAACGGCCGGCCCGCGGCGCGCAAGGCCTCCACAGCCGCCCTGATCGACGGCCGCCGGTCCGCGTCCACGCGCCACATCGCGTGGACATGGCGTCGCATCGGCTCCCGGACGGGCACCAGGCGCACCCCGTCCGGGACCGGCCCGCGCCCCAGCCGGGGCGCCACGCAGACACCGAACCCGGCTGCGATGAGGGCGAGTCGGGTGTGGTGTTCGCCGGCCAGATGGGCGATCCGGGGCTCGATCCCCTGGGAGCGCAGGGTGAAGGTCAGCCAGTCGTGGCAGAACTCGCCCTCCGGCCAGGACACCCAGTCGTCGTCGGCGAAGTCCTCCAGGCCGACCTCGGTCCGGTCCGCCAGCACGTGATCCGCCGGCATGGCGATGTCCGTTGCGTCGTCCAGGAGTTCGGTCCTGGCCAGTCCCGCGGGGAGCGGCAGGCGCTTGTTGCTCCAGTCGAGCACCACGGCGAGGTCGACGTCACCCCGGAGCAGCGCCCTGATCCCGTCCTCCGGCTCCAGCTCCGTCGTACGCAGCCCGAGACCGGGGTGCTCCGAGCGCAGCGTGGTGAGGGCTGCGGGGAACAGGCCGCGCGCGGCCGTCGGGAAGGCGGCCAGCCGCACCTCGCCCACCACCTGGCCGCGCTGGGCCTCGATGTCGGACCGGGCGAACTCCACCTGCGAGAGGATCGTCGCCGCGTGGTCGGCGAGCAGCCGGCCGGCGTCGGTGAGGCGGATCCCCCGCCCGTTCCTGGCCAGGAGCCGCTGCCCCACCTCGCGTTCCAGCTTGGCCAACTGCTGGGAGACGGCCGAGGTGGTGACGCGGAGCCCTTCGGCCGCTCCGACCACCGAACCGTGCCGGGCGAGGGCGTCGAGCGTCCGCAGGCGCTCCAGATTCAACACGTGAGCGATGCTACGACACCCGGTCGGCCGCCTCCCGCGTTCGCTCCGGCACCTCGGCCGTGCACCCCGCCGCACACGGTCGGAGGCGGTTCGCACCGGCCCGGTCAGCCCTGTCCGCCGGGGCGGACCGGTGCCACCGCCGCCGCGACCGCGTCCGCCAGGGGCTCGATGTCCGCGGCGGACAGCGTCGAGACGGTCAGCCGCACCCCCTGCGGCGAGGCGATCCGGAAGCGCGCTCCGGGGGCCACCGCCCAGCCGGCGTGCAGCAGTCTGGCGACGGCACCGGTCTCGTCGCCCACGGGCACCCACACGTTCATCCCGGTCCGCCCGTACGCCTCGGTACCCCGCTCCGCCAAGGCCCGGACGAGGGCGTCCCGGCGCTCCCCGTAGGAACGGGCGACGGCCGGCGTGTCGACGGCGCCCGTCGCCCACAGGTGCGCGACGGTCCGCTGGAGCAGTCCGCTGACCCAGCCGGGGCCCAGCTGCTGACGCCCCGTCACCCGGTCCACGGTCAGCGCGTCCCCGGTGAGCACGGCGAGCCGCAGATCGGGCCCGTACGCCTTGGACACGGACCGCACGAAGGCCCAGCGGTCCGTCACCCCGGCGAGGGGATGGACCGGCAGGTCGACGATGGCGTGGCCGTGGTCGTCCTCGATCAGCAGCACCCCGGGGTGCTCCGCGAGGACGGACCGCAGCTCCCCGGCCCGACCGCTCCCCACCGACGCACCGGTCGGGTTCTGCGCCCGGCCGGTGACGACGAAGGCCCTGGCCCCGGCCCGCAGGGCCCGTTCCACCTCTCCGGGCAGCGGGCCCTCCTCGTCCAGCGCCACCGGGACGACGCGCATGCCGAGGGCCGGGACGAGGTCCAGCAGGGCCCCCCACCCCGGGTCCTCGACGGCCACCGCGTCCCCCGGCTTGAGGTGGGCGGCGAGCACCCGCTCGATGGCGTCGAGCGACCCGGAGGTGACGGCCACCGGCCCGCCGGGCACGCCGTCGGCGTCCAGCTCCGCCCGCGCGATCTCCGCGAGGCGGGGGTCGACCGTCTCGTCGCCGTACAGGCGGGGCCGCCGGCCGTACGCCGCCGCGGCCCCCGCCAGGGCCTCGCCGAGAGCGGGGAGGAGGGCGGTGTCGGGATTGCCGTCCCCCAGGTCGCGCACGCCCGCCGGGGCCTCCACCCGGAGCGACCCGCGTGCCGTGCTCGCCGGACGCGGCCGCACCCGGCTCCCCCGCCGCCCCGCCGTCTCGATCACCCCGCGATCGCGCAGGGACCGGTACGCGGCGGCCACCGTATGGGGATTGACACCCAGCGTGGCCGCCAACTCCCGCATGGGCGGCAGCACATGACCGGGCGCGAGATCGCCCGAACCGACCCCGCGCTCCACACTCGCAGCGATCTCCGATGCGCGCCGCCCGATGATCCGATACTCTCCTAGCACAAACAGGATTATGCACTAGCGCAATGGAGAACGCAATGCCGGACACGGACACGGACACGCCCGACCGCACCGGGCTTCCCGGGGCCACCGCCTACGAGCCGACGGAGCGCACGGTCCCGACCCGCGCCAGGGAGCGCGCCTCGTACGACAGGGAGACGGTGCACGGGATACTCGACGCGGCCTACCTGTGCCACCTCGGTTTCGTCCGCGACGGCGCACCGGTCGTCCTGCCCACCCTGTTCGGCCGGATCGGCGACCGGCTGTACGTCCACGGCTCGACCGGATCGCGTCCGCTGCGCACCGCCGGCGCGACGGACCCGGGCCTCGCCGTCTGCCTGACCGTGACGCACGTGGACGGCCTGGTGCTGGCCCGGTCCGCCTTCCACCACTCGATCAACTACCGCTCCGTCGTGGTGCACGGCACCGCCCGGGCGGTGACCGATCCGCAGGAGCGGCGCGTCGCGCTCGACGCCATCGTCGACCAGGTGGTGGCGGGCAGGTCCGCGGACTCGCGCCCGGCGGACGCCAAGGAGCTCGCCGCGACCGCGGTGATCCGCCTGGACCTCGACGAGGTCTCCGCCAAGATCCGCACGGGCGGCCCGAACGACGACCCGGAGGACCTGGCCCTGCCGCACTGGGCGGGCGTGGTCCCCGTCGCGCGGACCTACGGGGCACCCCTGCCGTCCGAGGACCTGGACCCCGCCGTCCCGGTGCCGGAGTACCTCACCGCCCTCCGCGACGGGGCCGCGCCCGCCGCTCCCTGATCCAGAGGGAGGAGGAGGGGACGACCGGCAGGACCGGGACCCTACGGCGCGGCCGGAGGCCCCGACCGGTCACCCCCGGCACCCGCGGGCTCCCGGGAGTCGGCCGCACCCACCGCGGCCACCCCAGGGCCCGAGGCCACCGGCCCCGACGCGGGCCTGGGGGCGGACGACTGCGCGATGAAGGCACCGATCAGCACGACCCCGCCGCCGGCCAGCTGGGGCGCGGAGAGGTGCTCGCCCAGGAGCACCCAGGCGAGCACCGTCGCGACGACCGCCTCCAGACAGGCGACGACACCGGCGACCTGCGGCGAGAGCAGACGCACCGACACCACACCGGTCGCGTAGGCCAGCACCGTCGCCATCAGCACGATCCAGCCGAGCAACAGCCACGCGGGCACGTCGTGCCCGTTCATGCCGGCGCTCCCGCCGAGGACCGCCCAGTCCATGACCCAGGGGCGGGCCACCGCGGTGAGCACGGCCGCGCCCACCAGCAGCCCGTACGCGATCACCCCCACGGGGTGCGGGGGCCCGGTGTCCGCCGTGTCCCCGTGACCGGCGCCCTGGTCCGACAGGACGAAGTAGCCCACCTGGCAGCACGCGGCACCGAGCGCGAGCAGCAGCCCGACCGCGTCGAAGCGCAGCCCGGCCCACACCTCGACGACGCAGGCGAGCCCGCCGACCGCGAGGACCACGCCGACGGCGGCGGCCCGGGTGACGGGCCGCCGCTGCACGAAGCGCACCCAGCCGAGGACCAGTGCGGGCGCCAGGTACTCGATCAGGAGGGCGACACCGACCGGGATGCGCGAGATCGAGGCGAAGTAGAAGGCCTGGACACCCGCGACGGCGAAGAGACCGAAGCCGGCCAGCAGCACCGGCCTCTCCCGCACCAGGCTCCGGTGCCGCCAGGCGACCGGCAGCATCACGAGAGCGGCACCGGTCACCCGCAGCCACACCACGTGCAACGGATCCAGGCCCGCCTCGATCAGCGGCTTGGCCGCGACCCCTGAACCACCGAATGCGAAGGCCGAGGCAAGGGCCAGGCCCAGACCGGCACTTCTCCCCTGAGACGCGTGCATCGGCACATCATGGCAGCAGGCGTCAGCAGCGTCATCCCTGTCACACCTGTCGTGCGCGTGTTCATGATCACCCCAGCGGGTCCGGCGCGGCCCGCCGGTCCGCGGCGCGCGCGCCCAGCGGCCCGGCGTCGACCCCGGCCCGGTCCAGCACCTCGACCGCGCGGCACCGCGGATCCGCGGCCAGCGCCGCGAGCAGGTCGAGACCGTCGGCCTGGAGCTCCCCGCGCCGGAGCGCGCTCCGGGCGGCCCGGTCCATCGCCGAGGCCGCCGAGGGGGACCACCCCTCCCCCGCGGGCGCCCGCACCGCCGGGAACCCGCCCGAGTCCTCCTGGGTACGCTGCCAGCGCAGGCCGTACCCGATGCTGCGCTGCACGAGGTATCCCAGCACCCGGGCCAGCTGCGGACCGCCGTCGAAGACCTCGCGGACCGCGGGGTCGGACTCGACGAGCGCGTGCAGGAGGTGCGCGGTGTCGACGTGCCGGTCGCCGTCCCGCACCGCCCGCCTGCGGGCACCGGTCACCACGACGGTCATCACCGGACTCAGCGCGGCACCGGCCCACGGGTGGTTCGGCGGGGCCTGCTCGGGAATTCCTGACGTCCGGATGTGCACATCTCCACCACATCACCCACCGGGGACGGAAACATCCCCGGAGCGGCCCATCCGTCCTCCCGCAGAAGTCGGGGGCGGGAGGGGGCCGCCTCATCCCTGCGGATGAGAACAGCCGTCACGGACCGCGGTCGCCGCCCCCGCGCCGGACGGAAGAAGGGCCCCACGAGAGGGCCCTTCTCCGGCTGTGCGCACCGCACGGCTCAGTCCTCGTCGGCGAGGATCAGGTACAGCTTCTTGCGGGCGTCGTTGATCACCGTGAGCGCCTTCTGCCGCTGGTCGGCCGAGCCGGTCTTCCAGACCTGGCCGAACGCCTCCATCAGACCGAATCCGGCCTGCCGGATCTCGTTCACGCCCTCCCAGTCGACGCCGCGGCCCGCTTCCTCCCAGGGGGCGTCCGGGCCGGACTCGGCCTCGCTCCGCCCGAGGTCGGTGAGGGTGAAGAGCTTCTTGCCCCCCTCGCTGGCACTGGTGATCAGGCCCTCGTCCTCCAGCAGCTGGAGGGTGGGGTACACCGAGCCGGGGCTGGGCTTCCACGCCCCGCCGCTGCGCTCGCCGATCTCCTGGATCATCTCGTAGCCGTGCATCGAGCGGTCCGTGAGCAGCGCGAGGATCGACGCGCGCACATCACCGCGCCGCGCCCTTCCCCGGCCCCCTCCCCGCCCGCGCCCGCCACCGAAGGGCCCGCCGCCGAAGGGCGGTCCGAACGGTCCGAACGCGGCGCGGCCGCCTTCGAATTCTCCCCTGCCGGCGCCTCGGCGCCCGGGTCCGCATCCGTGGTCGTTTCCATGTGAACGCATGACGCGCTCCTTTCTCATCGTGATGCCGCGACTCTTCTTTGAACTGTCGCGATGCCTCAACGATATATCGGAACCTGTCGCACGGCAAGGCTCGGCCCGGGGGCCCCTCCCCCGGGCCGCCGGTACGGGACGGACGGTGGACCGCCCCGGCCTGTCGCGCCTACGGTCGGCCCCATGAGGATCCGTATCGTCGACGCGTTCACCGACCGCCCGTTCTCCGGGAACCCCGCCGGGGTCGTGCTCCTGGACTCCGGGCCGTTTCCCGAGCCGGAGCGGCTTCAGCGGGTGGCCGCCGAGGTGAACCTCTCGGAGACCGCGTTCGCCCATCCGCTGCCACCGGGCGGTACGGCCGACTGGGCGCTGCGCTGGTTCACCCCGGCCACCGAGGTCGATCTGTGCGGGCACGCCACGCTCGCCGCCGCCCACGTCCTGCACACCACCGGACGGGCGACCGGCACGGTGCGCCACGCCACCCGCTCCGGGGTCCTGCGCACGACCGCCCACGACGACGGCACCCTGACGCTGGACTTCCCCACGGCGCCGCTGACCCCCGTGGCCGCTCCGCCGGGACTGGCCGACGCGCTCGGCGCGGCGCCGCTCTCCCTCCACGACACCGGCGAGCACGTCGGCGACCTGCTCGTGGAGCTGTCCGACGAAGCGGCCGTACGGGCCCTGCGCCCCGACTTCGGCGCGCTCGTCGCCTGCTCACGGCGCGGGGTCGTCGCGACGGCCCCGGCCGAGGACCCGGCGGGTGCGTACGACTTCGTCTCGCGCGGCTTCTTCCCGGCGGTCGGCATCGACGAGGACCCGGTGACCGGGAGCGCCCACACCGCGCTGGCGCCCTTCTGGGCGGCCCGGTTCGGCCGCGACGACCTCGTGGGGCTTCAGGCGTCCGCCCGCTCCGGCCTGGTCCGCACCTCGCTGCGCGGTGCACGCACCCTGCTGACCGGCGGCGCCGTCACGGTGATCGACGGGGAGCTGCTCACCGGTCTCTGAGGGGCCGGCGGACGGGCCCGCCCCCTCACGGGGTGGGCAGCCAGCCCACCTTGCCCGCGAGCAGCGCGTAGCCGACGAACGCCACGATGTCGAGCAGCGCGTGCGCGACGACCAGCGGTCCGACGCGCCCCCAGCGCCGGTACAGCAGCACGAAGACGACGCCCATCACCAGGTTCCCGATGAAGCCGCCGATGCCCTGGTACAGGTGGTAGGAGCCCCGCAGCACCGAGCTGGCCACCAGGGCGGCCGTCGGCGTCCACCCCAGCTGTCCCAGCCGCCGCAGCAGGTAGCCGAGGACGATGACCTCCTCCACGAGCGAGTTCTGCAGCGCGGAGAGGATCAGTACGGGGAACTTCCACCACACGTCGGGCAGCGACTCCGGCACCACCGTCAGGTTGAAACCGGCGGCGCGCGCGACGAGGTAGAACGCCAGCCCCGCACTGCCGATCCCCGCCGCGACCAGGGTGCCCCGGCCGAGGTCACGGCCCGGCCGGGTGCGGTCGAGGCCCAGGGTCCGCAGCCCCGCCCCCTCGCGGAGGAGCAGATGGGCGACCAGCGCGACGGGCACCAGCGCGGACGCGATGCCGAACAGCTGCCAGGCCAGGTCCAGCCACGGCCGCCCGGGCGCGTAGGACCCGTTCAGCGTCGCCGCCTGGTCCTTGAGGCCCCCCGGTTTCGTCAGCGACCCGATGAAGCTGATCAGGGCGGACACCCCACTGGCCCCGAGCGAGAGGGCCAGCACGAGGAGCGTCTCCGACCGCAGGACGCGTCGGCTCGCCCCCTCGTGAGGAATGGATTCAGCCACGCGCCCCGCCTCCACCTGTACGGCCTCCGTCAGCCCTGTGTCGCCCTGAGGTCTGTCCCGCGGTCCCCGGCCGGCGCACGCCGACGGCCACGGCACCTCGCCGGGACGTCCGCGTACACCCGGTACGCGGACGTCCACCGCCGCGCGGTGCTCCGCCGACGGAGCGCGCCGGTCCACCGGGGACCGCGCTGATCACCCGAGACTACGGGACGGCTCCCGGCGTGCCCGACGGGATCGCGGGGCGGGGCGCCGGGCGTCCCTGCTCAGGGGGCGGGGAACCCGACCGGCCAGGTGTGCACCGGCTCGCCGGACTGCATCAGCTCGCCGTAGCGCCGGGTGGTGGCCGCAAGCGCGCCGTCCCGTCCGAGGCCCGCCTGCAGGGCCCGGTGATAGGTGTCGACCTGCCAGGAGGCACCGTTCACCCCGAGCCTGCAGCGCTCCTCGATGACGCCGAGATAGCGGTCGCGGTCGGCCGGTTCGATGTTCCAGGCATCGAGCCCGGCGGCGGCGAGCGGCAGCAGCTCGTCACGGACCAGTTTCACCGCCGGCACCTTCGTCACCCCGCCGGAGCGGCCGGGGCGCGGCCAGAGCAGCTCGGCCTCGATCCCGTGGCGGCAGGCGGCGTCGAAGTTCTCGGCCGCCGCCTCGAAGGGCAGCTTCGACCACACCGGCCGGGACTCGTCGGCGAGCGCGCGCACCAGCCCGTAGTAGAAGGCGGAGTTCGCGATCACGTCGACGACCGTGGGCCCGGCGGGCAGGACCCGGTTCTCCACCCTGAGATGGGGAACGCCGTCGGCCAGCCCGTACACCGGCCGGTTCCAGCGGTAGACCGTGCCGTTGTGCAGGACGAGCTCGCCGAGCGACGGTACGCCGCCCTCGTCCAGGACCCGCAGCGGATCCTCCTCGTCGCAGATCGGAAGCAGCGGCGGGTAGAAGCGGACGTTCTCCTCGAAGAGCTCGTACGCCGAACTGATCCAGCGCTCCCCGAACCAGGTCCTGGGGCGCACCCCCTGGTTCCTCAGCTCCGGCGGCCGTACGTCCGTGGCCTGCTGGAACAGCGGTGGCCGCGACTCCCGCCACAGTTCCTTGCCGAACAGGAAGGGCGAGTTGGCCCCGAGGGCGATCTGCACGGACGCGATCGCCTGGGCGGCGTTCCAGACGTCGGCGAAACGGTCCGGCGTCACCTGCAGGTGCAACTGGACCGAGGTGCAGGCCGATTCCGGGGCGATCGACGCGGAGGTCGCGACCAGTCGTTCGACCCCCTCGATATCGAGGACGAATTCCTCGCCCCGGGCGGCCGCCATTTGGTCGTTGAGGAGCGTGTAACGGTCCACGTCCGACAGGTTCGCCGAAACCACGTCCTCGCGCCCGAGCGTCGGCAGGATGCCGATCATCACGATCCCGGCGTCGACCTCGGCGGCCTTCCGGTGGGCATAGGCGAGTCCGGTGCGCAACTCCTCCGCCAGCTGATCGAATACCCGGCCGCTCAGCCGGTGCGGAAGAATATTCACTTCCAGGTTGAACATCCCCAGCTCGGTCTGGAAATCCCGGCTGGCGATGCGCCGGAGCACTTCCGCATTACGCATGCTCGGCATGCCGTCCGCACCCGCGAGATTCAGCTCGATCTCCAGCCCCATGAGATTCCTGGGGCGATCGAACCTCCGCTCCGACAGAAGCCTCTCCAGTCCCGTCAGGCACTGGTTGAGCTTCTCGCGGTACGTCTGCCGATCGGACGGGGTGAACCCACCCGCCTCGATCTTCTCGCCCATCGAAGGGTCCCTCCTCGAGTGGGCGGCCCGCGGCACAGGCCGCTCGTATCACGATCGATAGTGCCCCGCCGGGATGATCCGTAACGCCCCCGCGGCCGACGAGCACCCAGTAGTCTTGGAGGCAGAGCCGGAGGCACATTCCGAAGGCATGGCGGGTATGCGGTGAGCACGATCAGGCCGCGGAGTGGAAACACCGGCGTATTTCAGCCTACCGCCGCACCGGGAAAACACCTGGCGAGAAGGTCCGGGGCCACCCGGAATCCACAGATTCCGCGCAATTCAAAGACCCGAATCCGCCTTGCGGACCATACCCGGCGCGAGTAGCCGAAACATAGTGTGAACATTTGTCGTATAAACTCTGCGCACGAGGCAGAGAGTTGACGCACCGGCCCGTCCGCCCGTCACCGGCCCCGCACGCCGACAGCGCCGTCTGCACCCGCCCATGCATCACCGTGTCTCCGAAGTGAGAGGCAACCCACCATGCCGCTGCATGTCTTCCCGGCCCCAGCGCCCGCTCTGCGCAGCGTTCTCGCGGCCCTCGGTTCTCCCACCGCGGTCCGCGAGGCCGCCCGTACGCCCGCCCTCCGGTCCGCCCAGGGGCCGCTCAGTCCCGAACTCCCGCTGCCCGTGCACGTGCTGGACCGGATCGTGCCGAACGAGGCGGCACCGCGCACCCGCCTCGCCGGCTGGCGCTTCCTGATCCGCAGCGGTGAGCGCGCCGTCGCCGCGGCGGACACCATGCTCACCCCGGACGGCTGGACCTTCTCGCACTTCTTCGAGGGTCCCTACATCGTCTCCACGGAACTCGCCGTGCGCCAGGCGGAGTCGACGGCGGCGCACTACCAGCCGCGCCTGCTGTCGGTACCGGAGCTGTACATGTTCACGCTGTGGCTGCACCAGGACGTCGAGGGCGACGCCGGCGCGGGCACGCTCGCGCCGAACGACGTGCTGGTCCCGCTGGCACCGGCACCTCCGGGCATCACGGCCTACCGCCCGCACCGGGTCGCGGACCTGCTGCCGGTCATGACCCTGCGGGTCACCCCGGCCCCGCTCCCGGACCTGCCCGAGCTCCCCGGTCTCCTCGGGTCGCCCGCCTGACCGCCGGACGCCCGTCGCGCCCCCGCCGATCCGCTCGGCGGGGGCGCACCCGTACCCGTCCGGGCTAGTCCGGTCAGGTCACCCCGAACCATCCGAAGGGACGGTGCAGTTGCGCCGAGCCGTCCGCCCGGGTGACGCGCCGGGAGAGGAGAACGGCGGCTACCGCGAAATCCCTGCGGAACGGCGCCCGTAGGGCAACACTGGGTCCGGCCGACCTGATACGGGGCCGGTCATGACGATCCCGTCCCGCCGCAGGACACTCGATTCGACGCAGCGAAAGAACCCCTCCATGTGCCAGCACCAGCCTCCCTGCCCCACCGCTGAATCCAACGACCGTGAAGCCGCGCGCCTGATGGCTCACCACCCGGAACAGGGCTGGAGCCTGCTGTGCAACGGCGTCCTGCTCTTCGAGGACACCGGCGAGCTGCTCCCGGACGGGAAGATCATCGCTCCGCACCGGCCGCTGCGCAGCGGCCGGGTCGCGAAGGCCGCCTGACCGGGGGCGGACGGACGGGGGCCGGCCCGGAGGATCCTCCGCACCGGCCCCGACAGGTGCCCACCGGCCCGAAGGCCGCCCCCTACTGGTCGTACGCGTCCAGCGGCGGGCAGGAGCAGACCAGGTTCCGGTCACCGAACGCCCCGTCGATCCGGCGCACCGGCGGCCAGTACTTGTCCGCCGGCGTCACGCCGGCCGGGAAGACCGCCTCCTGCCGACTGTAGGCGTGGGTCCACTCCCCGCCGAGCGCCGAAGCGGTGTGCGGGGCGTTGCGCAGCGGGTTGTCGTCCGCGCTCCACTCCCCCGAGGCGACCTTGTCGATCTCGCCGCGAATGGCGATCATCGTGTCGCAGAACCGGTCGAGCTCGGCGAGGTCCTCGCTCTCCGTCGGTTCGATCATCAGGGTCCCGGCGACCGGGAACGACATGGTCGGCGAGTGGAAGCCGTAGTCGATCAGCCGCTTGGCGATGTCGTCGATGCTGACGCCGGTCGCCTTGGAGACCGGCCGCAGGTCGACGATGCACTCGTGCGCGACCAGCCCGGCCGGGCCGTTGTACAGGATCGGGAAGTGCGGTTCGAGGCGCTTGGCGATGTAGTTGGCCGCCAGCACGGCGACCTGCGTCGCACGCTTCAGCCCCTCGCCGCCCATCAGGCGCACGTACGCCCAGGAGATCGGCAGGATGCCGGCGGAGCCCCACGGAGCGGCCGAGATCGGGCCGACACCGGTCTCCGGACCCGCCGCGGGCTGCAGGGGGTGGTTGGGGAGGTACGGCGCCAGGTGGGCGCGGACCCCGACCGGGCCGACGCCCGGGCCGCCGCCGCCGTGCGGGATGCAGAAGGTCTTGTGCAGGTTCAGGTGGGACACGTCGCCGCCGAAGTGCCCCGGCTTGGCGAGACCGACCAGCGCGTTGAGGTTGGCGCCGTCCACGTAGACCTGGCCGCCGGCGTCGTGCACCTCGCCGCAGATGTCGGCGACGTGCTCCTCGAAGACGCCGTGCGTGGAGGGGTAGGTGATCATGAGCACCGCGAGCTCCTCGCGGTGCTTGGCGATCTTGGCCCGCAGGTCCTCTATGTCGACCTCGCCGTCGTCGGCCGTCTTCACGACGACGACCTTCATCCCGGCCATGACGGCGCTCGCGGCGTTGGTGCCGTGCGCGGACGAGGGGATCAGACAGACGGTGCGTCCGTGGTCCCCGTTCGCCCGGTGGTAGGCGCGGACGGCCAGCAGCCCGGCGAACTCGCCCTGCGAGCCCGCGTTGGGCTGGATGGAGACGGCGTCGTACCCGGTGACCTCGGCCAGCCGCTCCTCCAGCTCACGGATGAGGGTCAGGAAGCCCTGCGCCTGCTCGGCCGGCGCGAAGGGGTGCAGCGCGCCGAACTCGGGCCAGGTGATCGACTCCATCTCGGCGGTCGCGTTGAGCTTCATGGTGCAGGAGCCGAGGGGGATCATGCCGCGGTCCAGCGCGTAGTCGCGGTCGGCGAGCTTGCGGAGGTAGCGGAGCATCGCCGTCTCGGAGCGGTGCTGGTGGAACACCGGGTGGGTCAGCACGGCGTCGGTGCGCAGCAGCCCCTCGGGCAGCGCGTCGGCGGTCCGGTCGTCGAGCGCCTCGATGTCGCCACCGGCGCCGAAGGCGGCCCAGACGGCGGCGATCCGGGAGCGCGTGGTGGTCTCGTCGCACGCGACGGAGACGTGGTCGGCGTCGACCGTGCGCAGGTTCACCCCGCGCTCCCGCGCGGCGGCGACCACCTCGGCGGCCGCGCCGGGCACCCGCACGGTCAGGGTGTCGAAGTACGCGTCGTGCACCACCTCGCTCCCGGCGGACCGCAGTCCCTCGGCCAGGATCGCGGCGAACCGGTGGGTACGCCGTGCGATCGTCCGCAGCCCCTCGGGGCCGTGGTAGACGGCGTACATGCCCGCCATGACCGCCAGCAGGACCTGCGCGGTGCAGATGTTGCTGGTGGCCTTCTCACGGCGGATGTGCTGCTCACGGGTCTGGAGGGCCAGCCGGTAGGCCTTGTCGCCGTCCGCGTCGACGGACACCCCGACGAGGCGGCCGGGCAGGCTGCGGGCGAACTTCTCGCGCACCGCCATGAACCCGGCGTGCGGTCCTCCGAAGCCCATCGGCACACCGAACCGCTGGGTGGTGCCCACGGCGATGTCCGCGCCCAGCTCGCCCGGCGAGGTCAGCAGGGTCAGGGCGAGCAGGTCGGCGGCGACGGACACGATCGCGCCCAGCTCGTGCGCCTGCTCGATGACGGGCGCGAGGTCGCGCACCGCACCGGAGGCGCCCGGGTACTGGAGCAGCACACCGAAGACACCGCGCTCGACGGTCTCCGCGGGGATGCCGTCGGTGAGGTCGGCCACGACGACCTCGACGCCGGTCGGCTCCGCGCGGGTCCGGATCACCGCGACGGTCTGCGGCAGGGTGTCGGCGTCGACCAGGAAGACGCCGCCCTTCACCTTGCCGACCCGTCGCGCCAGGGCCATCGCCTCGGCGGCGGCGGTGCCCTCGTCGAGGAGCGAGGCGCCCGAGGTCGGCAGCCCGGTGAGGTCGGCGACCATCGTCTGGAAGTTCAGGAGGGCTTCCAGCCGGCCCTGCGAGATCTCCGGCTGGTACGGCGTGTAGGCCGTGTACCAGGCGGGGTTCTCCATGACGTTGCGCAGGATCACCGGCGGGGTGAACGTGCCGTAGTAGCCGAGGCCGATCATCGGTGCGAGCACCTGGTTGCGGTCGGCGAGGCTGCGCAGCTCGGCCAGCACCTCGGCCTCGGTGCGCGCGCCGGGCAGGTCCAGCGCCTCGGCGCTCTTGATCACGTCGGGCACCGCGGCGGCGGTGAGCTCGTCGAGGGAGCCGTAGCCGACCTGGGCGAGCATCTTGGCCTGGGCCCCGGCATCGGGCCCGATGTGGCGCTGCTCGAACGGAATGCCCTGCTCCAGCTGGGGGAGCGGAGTGCGACGGGGGGTCATGATGGAGGCCTCCTGGTCTGCCACGACCTGCGAGGGGCGCCACGGCGTGGCTGCCCTAACGGCCTCCCCCTCTGTCATCTCGACCTGAGAGCTTCACCGGCGCACCCGGGGGCGTGCCGGTTTTCACCGTCGGTGAGGGCGGCGTCCGTGGCGGCTCGTGCCGTACGGATGCAGCCCTGCTTTCCAGAGTGACCTCGTCCGTGCGGTACGGGGGCCTGAGAGATTCCGGGGAGGAGTTGCTCCTTCGGCGCCCCCGGATCGCTCCGGAGGACTCTCCCGCACAGGGTCAGCAGCCGTCTTCCAGCCTACCAGCGGGGCGAAGAGGGCCGTCTCGAGTGGCCGACGGTGCGGATGTGGCTTTTCGTAGAGCCTGTGGAGCAGCCGCGACCACCTGATGCCGTCGTGAACAGTGGGAGGCACCGTGCAGACCGACATCGATCCGCGCAGCCTGATCGGCCGCAAGGCCTTCGACCGTCAAGGTGCCAAGATCGGGACGGTGGACGAGGTCTACCTCGACGACGCCACGGGGGTCCCCGAGTGGGCGGCCGTCCGCACCGGTCTCTTCACCAGGGACGCGTTCGTCCCGCTGGAGCCGAGCGAGTTCGTCGACGGTGCCCTCCTGATCCCCTTCGACCGCGGCCTGATCAAGGACGCGCCGGACTTCGGGGTGGGCCGCCACCTGTCCCCCGAGCAGGAGCTGCAGCTCTACCGCCACTACGGACTTCAGTCCTCCCCCGCGTCGGAACCGGGCCCCGACCGGGACTTCGGCAGGCTGGCCGGCCAGGAGGAGTAGTCCTCCGGATCGCGCACCAGGGGCTGGGGACCGGCGGGGCGCAGTGCCGGGTCGTCGACACGGAACGTGCGGACCCGCCCGGGCGGGGTCCACGGCTCCTCGAAGCGGACGGTGACCCGGCCGACGCCGCTGCCCTGCACCCAGCCGTTCCCGTGCACGTCGTGCCGTACGTCGGTCCCCGCCGACCAGCGCCGGGTGGCCGGCGGCTCCTCGCTCTCCCGGGCGTCCGTGCCGGCGGCCTCCCCCGCGGCGCCCCCGTCCCGCTCCTCCGGGCCGTCCTCCACGGGGGCCGGTCCCCCGGCCGCGTGCTCCGCGTCGGCGGCCTGCGCGAAGAGGTCCTCCTGCGTGTAGTCCGCCAGCCCCGTGACACCGACCCCGAGCAGCCGCACCCCGCCGGTCGTGTCGACGGCCTCCAGGAGCCGCGCGGCGGCCTCCCTGACCACCGTCGGGTCGTCCGTGGGGCCGCGCAGCGTCTCGGACCGGGTGAGCGTGGAGAAGTCGTAGCGGCGCACCTTCAGGACGACGGTGCGCCCGGACCGCCCCGCACCCCGCAGCCGCCCCACGCACCGGCCCGCGAGCCGCTCCACCTCCGCCCTGACCCGCACACGGTCGTGCAGGTCCACGTCGAAGGTGTCCTCGACCGAGACGGACTTGGCGCCCCTCTCGGCGACCACGGGACGGTCGTCGTGGCCCAGCGCCATGCGGTACAGCGAGACGCCGTGCGCCCTGCCCAGCAGCCGCACCAGCTCCGCCTCGCCCGCGTCCGCCAGGTGGCTGACCAGGGTCATGCCGGCCCGCCGCAGGTGGTCGCCGGTGGCCGGCCCCACCCCGGGCAGCACCCGCACGGACATGGGCCCCAGGAGCTCCCGCTCGGTCCCGGGCTCGATCAGCAGCAGTCCGTCCGGCTTCGCCTCCTCGGAGGCGATCTTGGCCAGCATCTTGGAGCCGGCCAGCCCCACGGAGCCGCTCAGCCCGGTGACGGCACGGATCACGGTCCGCAGCTGCTCCCCGATCGCCCGGGCCGACGCCGAGTCGTCCGCCGCCCCGCCGGCCTCCAGGTCGACGAACGCCTCGTCCAGACTGAGCGGTTCGACCAGCGGTGACAGCCGCCCGAGCAGCTCCATCACCTGGTCGCTGACCGACCGGTACAGCGCGAACCGCGGGACGAGGTAGGCCGCGTTCGGCGCGAGCCGCCTGGCCTGGGCCATCGGCATCGCCGAGTGCACGCCGAAACGCCGTGCCTCGTACGACGCGGTGGCGACCACGCCGCGCAGGCCCAGACCGCCCACCACCACCGGTTTGCCGCGCAGGCTCGGCTTCGCCGCCTGCTCCGCAGCGGCGTAGAAGGCATCCATGTCGAGGTGCAGGACGGTGGGCGCGGCTCTCACACGGACCGATGGTGCCCTACGGCACTGACAACCGCCCCGCCCGGCCTCCGCGCCACGCCGCCCGGCCCCGCCGGCTCAGCCCGCGCGGTTGCGCCGCCGCGCCAGTTCGTCCGCGGGATTGTGGCCGATCAGGGTCTCCCCGGTGTCGACCCGCTCCCCGTGCAGCTGGGACAGCGCCGCGTCGACGTCCCGCCACACGACGCCCACGGCGATCCCGAAGACCCCCTGGCCGCCCTGGAGGAGACTGACGACCTCGTCCGGTGAGGAGCACTCGTAGACCGTCGCCCCGTCACTCATCAGCGTCATCCGCTCCAGATCCGTGAACCCGCGCGCCCTGAGGTGCTGGACGGTGGTGCGGATGTTCTGCAGGGCGACCCCGGTGTCCAGGAACCGCTTGACGATCTTGAGGAGAACCACGTCCCGGAAGCTGTAGAGACGCTGTGTCCCCGACCCGTACGCCGGACGTACGCTGGGCTCCACGAGCCCCGTACGCGCCCAGTAGTCGAGCTGCCGGTAGGTGATCCCGGCGGCCGCGCACGCCGTGGGCCCCCGGTAGCCGATGTCCCCTGTCGCCGCTCCGCCCTCCGCAGCCGGCTGAACCGGCTGTCCGATGGAGTGGTCGGCCGCACCACCGTGCTGCCGGTACGGCCCACCCGCAGCCGTACCGTCGCCGCTACTTCTCACGCCGACCTCCGTCCTAGACCTGCCACCTCGAAGGTAGGCAGTCACCCGGGGTGCGTCAACGATCGCCACACTCGGCACGCCGAGTGATAATCACCCTGAGGGTGGTTTCCCGTGACTGGTTTACGGGAAAGGCTTGCCGGATGCGCTGACACAGCCACCGTGGGACGGTCACTGGCTGTTGGTACCGAAGTCCTCCGGCGAGATCTGGTCGAGGAACTCGCGGAACTTCTCCACCTCGTCCTCCTGCTCGTCCGGGATGGCGATACCCGCGTCGTCGAGCACTCCGTCACTGCCGTAGATCGGCGTGCCGGTGCGCAGGGCGAGCGCTATGGCGTCGGAAGGACGCGCGCTCACCTCGACCCCGCTGGCAAAGACCAGCTCCGCGTAGAAGACCCCTTCTCTGAGGTCCGTGATGCGGACCTCGGTGAGCTCCTGGCCGACGGCCTCGAGCACGTCCTTGAAGAGATCATGGGTCAGCGGCCTGGCCGGAGCCATGCCCTGCTGGGCGAAGGCGATCGCGGTCGCTTCCCCAGGGCCGATCCAGATAGGGAGGTACCGGTCGCCTCCCACTTCACGCAGGAGCACGATCGGTTGGTTGGAGGGCATTTCCACCCGGACACCCACAACGTCGAGCTCGTTCACACAGCAACCCTAGGACGTGCCCGCCATGTTTGGATAGTCGGGATCCTCCAGCCTCAGTGGAAGCCGGCCTTCAGAGCCGTCTGCACCAGGGCGGCGTGGAGGCGCACGGCAAGGTCGGCGAGCTCCCGCGCGGTGGCCTCCGCATGGACTCTGGTCTGCGGATTCCTGTGCCGGCGCAGCGGCGCGACCACCTGTTCGACCAGGCCCGCCTCGCGCTCGGCGGCGGCTTTGACGGCCCGCAGGTGCCGAGGTTCCAGACCGAATCTGCCCAGATCCGCCACCAGACGGGCCACGGTCACCGCCTCGGCGTCGTAGCTCCCGCCCGGCGCGGCCACGATCAGCCCGTACGACTCCCACTCGTCGAGCTGCTCCGCGGTGGCCTCGGTGGCGGCCAGGAGCTCGGCACGCCCGATCCGGGCGGCGGTGGCCCGGCCGGCCTCCTGGTCCCCCAGGACGTCGCCGGGGTCGCCCTGACCGCCGCCGGACGGCAGCGCGGCCGTCTCGCCGCGGGCCAGGGCGTCCAGGTGCTCACGGATGACCTTGAGCGGAAGATAGTGGTCCCGCTGCATCCGCAGGACCTGCGCCAGCCGCTCGACGTCGACCGGACCGAACTTCCGGTATCCCGACGGCGTGCGCCGGGGCTCGATGAGCCCCTCCGCCTCCAGGAAACGGATCTTGGAGATGGTGACTTCGGGAAACTCGTCGCGCAGCTGCAGGAGCACCGTGCCGATGCTCATCGTGCGCTGATCCGCGGAGGCGGTGCCGTGACCGGCACCGCCTGTCGATGTTCGCAGCATGGACCTTCCTGGGGTCCCCCCGGACGGCGTCCGGGGGAGGGTCACACGCCCCGCTGGCTCGCGTAGAAGACCAGCCGGTACTTCCCGATCTGGACCTCGTCGCCGTTGGTCAGCGCGACGGAATCGATGCGCTCGCGGTTGACGTAGGTGCCGTTGAGGCTGCCGACGTCGCCCACCGTGAAACTACCGTCCGGAGCCCGGTGAAACTCCACATGACGCCGCGACACGGTCACGTCGTCGAGGAAGATGTCACTCTGCGGGTGCCGGCCGGCCGTCGTCAGGTCGCCGTCCAGCAGGAAACGGCTGCCCGAGTTCGGACCGCGCCGGACGACCAGGAGCGCGGAACCCGCCGGGAGGGCGTCGACCGCGGCCTGGGCCTCCGGGGAGAGGGAGGGGACGGCGGTCTGGCCCGTCGCCTCCGCTTCGTACGCCTCGATACCGGAGATCGAGATCGTCGAGGTGGTCTCCGAGGGACGCTCGGGAACCCCGCCCCGCAGCGGCGTACCGCAGTTGGAGCAGAACCGGCTGTCCTGGGCGTTTCGATGCCCGCACCGCGTGCAGACCGGCAGGGAAGAGCCCTCCCCTGCGGGGGTGAACGCTCCACCCGTACTCGAGGCCGATGAGTCCCCGAAACCTATGCGCCCTGCACCACCGGGGTCGGCGGACGACGCGCCGGCACCACCGGCGACCTCGTCGCGGAACAGCGGACGCTCCGAGCCCTGCTCCTCGGCACCCTCACCCGGGCGCGGAGCACGGTGGCGGGCAGCGTTGGCGCTGTCCTCGCGGGCACTCTTTCCGAACAACTTCGCAAACAACTTCACGGGCGTTTCCCCTTGACCGAAATAGACCCGCCCGTGGGGCAGGACGAACCCTGAACGAACACACCTGCCGACCCGGACATCCTCACAACGTCCGTATCCACCCGACAGTTTCCACCACGCGTCACCGATCTGTTGCGCCGACCCCCCGCAACGTGGTGCCCGAGTCCTCCGGGCACCGCGCACCGGCCCTTCACTGCGACGACGACCGAGCGTAATCAGGCTGCTTCGCCGGTCGCAAGGCGTCGACGACGATGTCGTCGGCGCGCACGACCTCCGCCGTGGCCTGCTCCTTCTCCAGTGTCTGGACCACGCCACCGGGGATGTTCAGCGCAGGCTCCAGGTCCTGCGGCTTGCCGATGACCTTGAAGGCGTACGGGGCCCCGACCTTGCGGCCGTCCACCTTCAACTGTCCCCCGTCACCGGAGAAGTACGTGTTCGCGACCACCCGGACCCCGTTGACCTGGATCGCCTCGGCGCCCGCAGCCCGCAGCTCCTGGATCGTGTCGAGCAGCATGTCCGCCTCCACCGCCCCGCTCGGATCGCTGATGGTCAGCGTGATGCCGGGCCCGTGCGCCGCGACCGTACCCGCCAGGATACCGAGCTGGCGCTCCTTCTCCAGCGTCTGCTTCCTGGCCTCCTCGGCCTGGTCGGAGCTGTTCTCCAGCTCCGTGCGCTGGGCGTCGAGGCGCTGCTTCTCGTCCTCGAGGCGCTCGGTGCGGTTGTCGAGCTCGTCGAGGATGCGGACGAGGTCCTCCTGGCGCGCTCCGCGCAGGGCGCTGTTGTCGCTGTTCGACCGGACCTGGATGGCCAGCCCCAGGCCCAGGACGAAGAGCAGGAGCGCGACGATCAGTTGGGCCCGGCTCACCCGGGGCGGCCAGAGGCCCGCCCGCAGCCGCTGGCGTCCGGTGGCCTCCTCGGGCTCGGACGGGGCCGCGGGGTGCGCGGACGGGGCGGACGCCTCGGGAGGCAGCGCGCCGGCGTGGCGGTGCTCCCCGCCCGGATTCTGTCCCTGGTTCATCGGCCTCACGCCCGGAAGACGTGCCGGCGGATGGCCGCGGCGTTGGAGAAGATGCGGATCCCGAGCACGACCACGACGCCGGTGGACAGCTGGGCCCCGACGCCCAGCTTGTCCCCGAGGAAGACGATCAGGGCGGCCACCACGACGTTGGACAGGAACGACACCACGAAGACCTTGTCCACGAAGATCCCGTCGAGCATGGCCCGCAGGCCGCCGAAGACGGCGTCGAGCGCGGCCACCACGGCGATCGGCAGGTAGGGCTCGACCACCGCCGGCACTTCGGGCCGGACCAACAGTCCGACCACGACTCCCACGACGAGGCCCAGTACGGCGATCACGATGTGCCCTTCCCTGTGTCTGCCGCACCACTGCCCGTGTCTGCGGCCTGAGGCTCTGCTGTACGTACGATCAGGCTGGGCGCGGCCGGAAGGCGCACCGTCTGCTGCTCGGAGAGGCTGGTGCGGATGTCGAAGCTCTCGTGCAGCGCTTGAAGATACTGGCCGTCGGCGCTGTCCCGGAAGGCCGTGCCGAGCTTCTTCCCGTCCCCCACCGCGAGCACCGTGTACGGCGGCACGAGCGGCCTGTTGTCGACCAGTATGGCGTCGCCCGCCGCCCTGATCGCCGAGAGGGCCGTCAGCCGCTGCCCGTTGATGGCCACGGCCTCGGCGCCGGACTGCCACAGTCCGTTGACCACGCGCTGCATGTCCCGGTCGCGCACCCGTCCCGTGTCGGCGAAGCCGGTGGACTCACGGGGCCCGCCCCCGCCCTGGTCGGTGTCCTCGGCGTCGTCCACGACCAGCTTGATCCCCGGTCCCTCGACGGGGGTCGCCCCGGACAGCAGCGCCACCAGGCCCCCCTGGTCCCCGCCGTGCTCCTGGAGCGCCTTGCGCTGCCGCTCGCCGACGTCCTTGCGGAGTTCCTCGACATCGGTCTCCAGCGTGTCCGCCGTGGTCGTCTCGGCGTTCACACGGTCGATGAGCTCCTCGCGCTCCTTGGCCACGACCGGTGCGGCGACCTGGGCCTCGGCCGCGCCGAGCGTCACCACCAGGGCGGCCAGCACCAGGCCTCCGGCGAGCCCGAGCTTCGCCTTCAGCGTGCGGGGCATCCCTTCGGCGCCCTCGGAACGCCGTCGCGCCGACGCCTCGGCGTACCCCTCGTCGAGGCTGTGTTCCATCACGGTGGTCAGCAACGACATCGACGCGTCCGGGCGAGGACGCGTCGGAGCGCTACTCCGATCGGGGGGCGGCTGCGACATGCCGCACATCGTCGCACGTCATGCCCGCCGCCGCCGAATGCCCCCACCGCAGGTCCGGACGCCGCGGCACACGGCGTCCGGACCGGTGCTCCCGCGGGTCAGTCCCCCGCGCTGTCCACGACCGCCGCCCACTCGTCGAGCAGGGCCTGGGCCGAGGCGTCGTCGGGGCCCTCCGCCCACAGGTGGGTGACCGCCTCCGACGGGTCGGGCAGCACCATCACCCACCGGCCGTCGGTCTCGACCACCCGGACACCGTCGGTGGTGTCCACGCTGCGCTCGCCCGCGGCCTCCACGACCCGGCGCATGACGAGACCCTTGACCGCCCACGGCGTGGCGAGGTCGCGCCGCAGCACATGGGCACGCGGGATCCGGGCGTCGATCTGGCTGAGGGTGAGCTGTGTCCTGGACACGAGGCCGATGAGCCGCACGAACGCCGCCGAGCCGTCGAAGACGCTGCTGAACTCGGGGACGATGAACCCGCCCCGGCCGTCTCCTCCGAAGATCGTGGTGTCCTCGCGTCCCACCCGGGTCAGGTCGTCGGGCGACGTGGTCGTCCATTCCACCTGCGTGCCGTGGTAGGCCGCGACCTGCTCGGCGACGCGTGTGGTGGTCACGGGCAGGGCCACGCGTCCGCTCCGGCGCTCGGCGGCCACCAGGTCGAGCATGACCAGCAGGGCCCGGTCGTCCTCAATGATGCGGCCCCGCTCGTCCACGAGGGACAGCCGTTCGCCGACCGGGTCGAACCGCACCCCGAAGGCGGCCCGCGCCGACGAGACGATTTCGCCGAGGCGCACCAGACCCGCCCGCCGGGACTCGGCGGACTCGGTCGGCCGGGACTCGTCGAGCCCCGGGTTGATCGTCAGGGCGTCCACCCCGAGGCGTCCGAGCAGGCTGGGCAGCACGAGCCCGGCGCTGCCGTTGGAGGCGTCCACGACCACCTTGAGGCCCGCGTCGGCGATGCCCGCCGTGTCGACGTTGCGCAGCAGGGAGCCCGTGTAGGAGTCGAACACGCTGGACGGGAAGTGCAGGTCCCCGATCTCCCCGGGGAACGCCCTGCGGTACTCCTGGCGGGCGTAGACCCGGTCCAGCTTCCGCTGCCGCGCCTGGGAGAGGTCGGCGCCCCGCTCGTCGAAGAACATGATGTCGACGGAGTCCGGCACCCCGGGGGACGTACGGATCATGATGCCGCCGGCGCTGCCCCGCGCGGTCTGCTGACGGGCCACCGGCAGCGGCACGTTCTCCAGGTCCCGTACGTCGATGGCACTGGCCTGCAGGGCCGAGATGACCGCCCTCTTCAGGGCACGGGCACCGCGGGAGTGGTCTCGGGCGGTGGTGACCGTCGCCCCCTTCTTCAGGGTCGTCGCGTAGGCGCCGGCCAGCCTGACGGCGAGCTCCGGGGTGATCTCGACGTTCAGGATCCCGGACACCCCGCGGGCACCGAAAAGATTGGCCTGGCCCCGCGACTCCCAGATCACCGAGGTGTTGACGAAGGCGCCGGCCTCGATGGTCTTGAACGGGTAGACCCGGACGTTGCCCTGGATGATCGATTCTTCACCGATCAGGCACTCGTCACCGATCACGGCGCCGTCCTCGACGCGGGCGGCGCGCATGACGTCGGTGTTCTTGCCGATCACGCAGCCGCGCAGGTTGCTGTGCTCCCCGACGTAGACGTTGTCGTGGACGACCGCGCGGTGGAGGAAGCCGCCGGACTTCACGACGACGTTCGATCCCACGACCGTGTGTTCGCGGATCTCGGCGCCGGATTCGATCTTGGCGTAGTCACCGATGTACAGCGGCCCCCGGAGCACGGCGTCGGGATGGACCTCGGCCCCTTCGGCGACCCAGACGCCCGGCGAGATCTCGAAGCCGTCGAGCTCGACGTCGACCTTGCGCTCCAGCACGTCGGCCTGGGCCTTGACGTAGCTCTCGTGCGTGCCGACGTCCTCCCAGTAGCCCTCCGCGACGTAGCCGCAGATCAGCTTGCCGTCCTCCATGAGCTGCGGGAACACGTCGCCCGACCAGTCGACGGAGGTGTCGGCCTGGACGTAGTCGAAGACCTCGGGCTCCATGACGTAGATGCCCGTGTTCACCGTGTCCGAGAAGACCTGGCCCCAGGTCGGCTTCTCGAGGAAGCGCTCCACCTTGCCGTCCTCGTCCACGATCGTGATGCCGAATTCGAGGGGGTTCGGCACCCGGGTCAGGCACACCGTGACGAGCGCGCCCTTCTCCTTGTGGAAGGCGATGAGATCCGTGAGATCGAAGTCGGTGAGGGCATCGCCGGAAATCACCAGGAAGGTGTCGTCCTTCAGGGCCTCTTCGGCGTTCTTCACGCTTCCCGCGGTACCGAGCGGCTTCTCCTCGTTGGCATAGGTGAGCTCCATCCCGAGCTCTTCGCCGTCGCCGAAGTAATTCTTGACGAGAGAAGCGAGAAACTGGACGGTCACAACTGTTTCGTTGAGCCCATGCCTTTTCAGCAGCCGAAGCACATGCTCCATGATCGGCCGGTTGGCCACGGGCAGGAGCGGCTTGGGCATACTTGAGGTCATGGGGCGAAGGCGGGTGCCTTCACCGCCTGCCATCACGACGGCCTTCATGTCGGAAACGTCCTCCTCGAAGAGACGACGGTCTGGCCGACTTCACCCGTCGGGGCGACACCAAGACTTCAGGTGCGGGCCGGCGACACTGCACGGCGCCACGTCAACGAGCTAATCGGCTGCTCGGTCCGCCTTCACCAGTCGGCGGACCTGGACCACGTACAAGATTCCTGCCCACCAATAGAGGGTTGTACCCCATCCGGCGAACGCCCATCCGAAAATGGTGCCCAGCGAAGCAAGCGAACCACTTCCGTCGCTGAGCAGCAACAAGGGGAAGGCGTACATCAGGTTGAAGGTTGCAGCTTTCCCGAGGAAGTTCACCTGGGGCGGCGGATAGCCGTGCCTGCGCAGGATTCCGACCATGACGAGGAGCATCAGCTCCCGTGCGAGGAGTGCGGCGGTCAGCCAGAGGGGCAGGATCTCCCGCCAGGTGAGCCCGACGAGCGTCGACAGGATGTAGAGCCGGTCGGCGGCCGGGTCCAGGAGCCGGCCGAGGCTGCTGATCTGGTTCCACCGGCGGGCCAGCTTGCCGTCGAGGTAGTCGCTGATGCCGCTCAGCATCAGGACCAGCAGCGCCCATCCGTCGCTGTTGGGCCCGCCGAACACGGGGCGGAGGATCAGCCACAGGAAGAGCGGTACGCCGACGAGGCGCGCCATGCTGAGGATGTTGGGGATGGTGAGTACTCGGTCCGTCTGAACTCGAGTCTCCTGGACCTCCACCCGGGGGCCTCCTGTGAAGAACGTGCCGATGATGCCCCCTGACCCTACCCCTCGTCCTCACCCATCGGTGCGGAGGGGTGCGAGGCGCCGGCGCCGGTCGGTCCCGGAACGCAGAAAAGCCCCGTGCCACAAGGGCACGGGGCTTTCCCGGAATAATTGTTCGGCGGCGTCCTACTCTCCCACAGGGTCCCCCCTGCAGTACCATCGGCGCTGAAAGGCTTAGCTTCCGGGTTCGGAATGTAACCGGGCGTTTCCCTAACGCAATGACCACCGAAACACTATGAAATTAACCAACACCGGAACACAACACGGCCGTTCGTTATTTCAGAACTAACACAGTGGACGCGAGCAACTGAGGACAAGCCCTCGGCCTATTAGTACCAGTCAGCTCCACCCGTTACCGGGCTTCCACATCTGGCCTATCAAC
>NZ_JBEXRT010000005.1:0-174937 GCF_040613235.1 Streptomyces sp. NPDC006296
CCCGCACCGTGCCGACGACCCGAGGCGAGCACTGGATCTACCGGGGCGCGATGCAGTCCGCGAACGCGGTTCGGCCCGGCGTCGACATCAAGTCCGCGATGTCCTACGCCCGATGGCTCGGACCCGGCACCGGCACCATGACCGACCTGCCCGACGCCGTGCGCGCCCTGATCATCAAGAAGCCGTCGCCGGTCCGCCCCGTCACCGCCCCCATGCCCGCCGGGGGCGGGGGATGCCGTCACCGCACGCCCGCCTACCTGGACCGTGGCATTGCCATGGCTGAGCAGCAGATCACCGAGGCCACCACCGGGGTCCACGCGACGGTGTACCGGACGTTCCTCGCGGTGCTGTCCGCTCACGGCCGGTGCGGGTGCCTGACCGACGCCCACACCGGGCGGCTGTTCGCCGCCGCGCAGGCCAAGGGCGAGACCGTCCGGCACTGCACCGAGGCGTGGACCAACGCCCTCACCCGGTTGGGACTGTGAGCATGGCTGACGACGAGAAGAACCCCGCCCGCGAGGTCATCACCGACTACGCACAGGCGCACTTCCGGTACTTCCGCACCGCCGACGGCACCGTCTACGCACAGAGGAACGGCCACCCCGTCGCCCGCCCGATCCGCTCCCAGGGCACGACCGGCAGTCACCGGCAGGAACTCATGGTCGGCCTGTTCAAGGACGGGCGCGGCGTGTTCAACGGGACCGCGCTCAAGGAAGCGCTGGACCTGATCGAAGCCCTCGCCCTGACCGAGAACACCCAGCCCGTGCACATCCGTGTCGCCCCCGGGTTCGACGGGGCGACGTGGCTGGACCTCGGGCGCAGCGACGGGCAGTCCGTCCGTATCCACCCCACCGGCTGGGACATCACCGTGCCCGACCCGCGTGAGGTGTGCTGGCGGCGCACCCAGCTCACCGGCGAACTGCCGCTGCCGGTCAAGGACACCGACGGCAAGGGCATCGACCTGCTGATGCGGGTGTGCAACTTCGCCACTGCCGAGACGGAGTGCCTGGCCATCGCCTGGCTGATCGGCTGCCTTGGACCGTCCGTGCCCGTCCCGGCCCCGTTCCTCACCGGCCCCCAGGGAGCGGGGAAGTCCACCGGCGGCCGGATGCTGGTCCGGATCATCGAGGGCATGACCGGGGACCTGCGCCGGGCCCCGAAGGACGAGGAAAACCTGATCGCGGCCGTCGCCGCAGGGTGGGTCACCGCGCTGGACAACCTGTCCCACATGACGCCGGACCTGTCCGACGCCATGTGCTGCATCGTCACCGGAGCCGAGTCGGTCAAGCGCGCCCTGTTCACCGACGGGGATGTCCACCGGGCCCGCTACCGCCGTCCCCTGCTCCTGACCGGCATCGACGTGGGCGTCATCCGGCCCGACCTCGCCGAACGGCTCTTGCCCCTGCGCCTGGAGCGGCCCCGCGTGCGGCGCACCGAGGCTGAACTGTGGGCGGAGTTCGAAGAGGCGCTGCCGGTCATCCTCGGCTCGCTCCTGGACCTCACGGTCAAGGTCCGCGCGGCCGAGGCGGAGACGCCCACCGACCTGCGGATGGCGGACTTCGCGCACCTGTGCGCGCAGCTCGATGCGGCCACCAGTCTCGGAGCGCTCCCCGCCTACCGGGCCAGCCTGGACGACCTGAACGACGACGTGATCGAAGGTGACCTCCTCGCTCAGACCGTCCTCGCCCACGCCGACAGCATCAGCCCGGGTGGCGAGCAGCGAATGACATCCACCGAGTGGCTGCACTGCCTCAGCCGCGTCTACAGCGGCGACGAACTACGCCCCCTGCCCAAGGGGTGGCCCACCACCGGGAAAGTCCTCTCCGACCGCCTCAAGCGCCTCCAGCCCACACTCGCCGCCCGGGGGGTCCTGATCGACTCGGGCCGCACCAAGACCGGCCGCTACCTCGAAGTGAGCCGCCGGTCCACCGCCCCGGCCCCACCCGAGCAGACCGGCGCGTTCTGACCCGCACCACCGGTCACCGGACAAGCAAGAAGAGCACGCCACCGTGCGGGGTGCTCCTCTTGCTTGTCCGGCGGAACGCCGCGCTAAAGGCGTGCCCGAAGGGCTCCCTTCACGCCTGAAAGAGACGCCGCCACTACTACAGAAACTCCCCGCCTTTTTCCTAAGTAGGGAAGGTCTGCGTCACCTGCGTCACCCACGACGAAAAACGGCCCCTGAGCTGCGGCAACAGCGGTGACGCAGACGCCCGACTCTGCGTCATCCTGCGTCACCTGCGTCACCCGGTGACGCAGGCGGTGACGCACCGGTGACGCACCCCCGCCCAGCTGCGTCACCCAAAGCCCCTGGTCAGAAGCCCAGATGACGCGGGTGACGCGGTGACGCAGAAATCCACACCTAGGACAGCCGCGCCCCTCGGAACGCACACAGCACACGCCGCTCTCTTGGAGGCCGCCGTGAGTTCTGCCCTGCCCACCACCCATCGAGCACTCAAGGTTCCCGAAGTCATGGAGGCCTTGGGGCTCAGCCGCTTCAAGGTCTACGACCTCATCCGCTCGCGAGAGCTGGCGAGCATCACCATCGGCCGAGCTCGCCGAATCCCCGCTGAATCTCTCCGCACATTCATGGAAACCAAGCTGGAGGAAGCCGCCTGATGGCCCCGAAGAAGAGGAACCCCAACGGCGCCGGCAGTATCTGGCAGCGCAAGGACGGGCGGTACGAAGCCCGCGTCTACGTCCCCCAGCCCGACGGAACGCGCAAGCGTAAGACGGTCTACGGCGGCACCTGGGAGGAATGCGACACCAAGCGGCAGGAGTTGGTCCTGCGCGATCGGCAGGGCATCCCGACTCCCACCAGGTCTGCCAAGCTCTCCGAGTGGCTGCCCTACTGGTTGGAGCACTACGTCCAGTCGCGTCGCAAGCTCAGCACTCTGGACAAGTACGAGGCGCACGTTCGCCTCTACCTGACCCCCATGCTCGGCACGAAGCGGCTGGAGACGCTGAGCGTCGCCGACGTGCGGCGGTTCATCGCCCGGGTGCAGGCCGCTCAGACGCCTGCCACGGCGAAGGAAGCCCATCGGGTGCTGCGCACCGCGCTCACAGCGGCGGTGCGCGAGGAACTGATCACGCGCAACGTCGCCTCCCTGGTGGAGCCGCCCCGTGTGAAGCAGCGGGAGATCAGCCCGTGGTCACTGAAAGAGACCCTGTCCTTCCTGGAGGCTGCGCGCCGGGACCCGCTGTACGCGGCCTTCATGCTGGCCATTTGCATGGGGCTGCGGCGCGGTGAACTGGTGGGGCTGCGCTGGTCTGACGTAGACCTGGACAACCGGGTGCTGCACGTTCGCCACCAGACGCAGCGCCGCCGGGGCACGCTCTACGACGACGACCCCAAGAGCAGGCGCCGCAGGGTCGTGCCGATGCCCGCCCTGTGCGTCGCACCGCTGCGCTGGCACCGGCTGAAGCAGCGGGAGGCGTTCGCCGCTACGGGCGTCACATGGTCCGAGGGCGGCTACATCTTCGCCACGAGGAACGGCCGGCCTGTGGAGCCCCGGAACGTCTACCGCTCGTTCACGCGGGTCGCTGCCGATGCCGGTCTGCGGGTGGTCCGACTGCACGATGCCCGGCACGGCTGCGCCACGCTGCTGACGGCGGCTGGCGTCGCTCCGAGGGTCATCATGGAGATCCTCGGCCACAGCCAGATCAGCATCACGATGGACGTCTACACCCACGTCGTCCACGACACCCAGCGGGAGGCGATCAGCCATATGGACCGCCTGCTCAAGCGCCGTCTGCCGGGCGCCTGAGACGCGACTGCCGTCAAATGGTGCCGTCAAAAAGGCCCGGACCATGATCAGTCCGGGCCTTTTCCCTGGTGCCCCCGGCAGGATTCGAACCTGCGACACCCGCTTTAGGAGAGCGGTTGTTGAACCATTCATTCGCCCTGATGAGGTGTGGTGCCCGCCCCCCGATGAAGATCGAATGGGGCAGAATTGGGGCGCTAGGTCAGCGACTTGGCTTCCGGAGGTCGACCCGACCCCACAGGGTCCGGAGCCCGACGTTCGCCATCGCCTTCCAGAATACTTCTTCGAGCCCTTCCAGGCGCTCGGCACGCATGTCCGGCGTCGGCTTCTGGTAGTGCCGCTTGATGCCCGGCCGCCGGTGCCCAGCCGCCTCGAACGCCAGCGGCTCCTTCACCCCGATCTGCGCCTGGAGCGTGTCGTGCAGCGACCGCAGCGCGCGCATGTCCAGGCCGGGCAGGATCGGCTCCCACTCCGCCCGGAACGCGACGCCCTGCCGGCGCGCCCGCTCGTCGCGCCCGTCGCACGCCGGACGGAAGTCCCTGCTCCAGTTGCCCCGGCGCCACGGCTTCCCCGTCGACGTGGCGAACGGCCGCTCGTACGGCCAGTCGTCCAGGTGGTGTTGCAGCAGCCGCGCGAGGAACGGCGGCACGTCGACATCCCGCGTCGACCCGTCGTTCTTCGTCGGCTCCAGCTGGAGGAGGTAGCCGCGCTTCGTGCCGTCGCCGTCGCGCTCCTGGTACTCCGCGTACTCCTCCACCACCCGCAGGACCGGGCACACGAACTCGCCGTTGCCCCACGGCTGCCGCCGCTCCAGCAGCACACGGTCCCGGTGCAGCCCCAGACCCTCGCCCCAGCGCAGCCCGGTGAACGCGGTCGTCAGCACGTGGATCCCGCGCGCCGGCCCGAGCCGTTCGGCCACCAGCAGCGCGTCCTCGGGCCGCGGGTCGCGGCTGACCTTCGGGGCCTTCGGCGCCGCGGCGTCACCGGCGGTGTCCCGCGTGCGGCGCCGGCCGAACAGCGGGTTGACCGTCAGATGCTGGGCGTCCACGGCCGCAGTGAGAATCGTGGACATCAGGCTGACGCAGTGCCCGCGCGACACGTCAGCGATCGTCATGCCCTGCTGCCACGCATCGACTTCGTACCACGTGATCCGGCCGAGCGACGTGTCCGACCACCGCGGCAGGATGTGGCTGTCCAGCTTCTCCCACCGGGTGCCCACCGTGCGCCCGCGCTTCCGCCGCGACGCCATGAACGAGGCCGTGAACTCCCCGAACGTCACGGCCTGGAGGCCCGGGTCGACCCACCGGCCAGCCCGGATCGCTGCTTCTTGCTCGCGTCCCCACGCCAGCGCGGTGCGCTTGGTGGGGAAGCCGGGCTCGGACCCGCGGACCCCGTCGGGCCGCATGTAGCGTGCTCGCCACCCGCGCCCGTGCTTCTCTGCCCCTGCCATAACGCCCCCTTAGCTGAGCCTCCAGCGGGGCTTGATGACGAGCGGCTCACTGCCCGGGACGGACCCACCGAGCAACCGCAGGACTTCTTCGGCGATGTACAGAATCCACTCGCCGCCCCGCTTCAACAGCCACGCGCAGACCCCGTACGGCATCTGTGCAACACACCTGATCTGAACCCGCATCGGACCCCCTGAATTGTCCCGAGCGGCGGCACCCCCAGGTTCACCATGCAATCACATCTCACGGTATATGCGGAGTCCCTTACGTAACTTGCAGCTCAGCCCTGGTCACTCCTTGCCGGAGTTCCTGATCTGTGCCTCGGTCCTCTCCCACTGGAGCAACGCCTTCCGCATCTGCTCCGGGGTGACGTCGCCGGAGCGGCCCTTCACGACGATGACCATCTGCGCGTCGGAGTCCTCGCCGTCCTCGCTCGGCAGGTTGATGACGGCCGTGTCGAGGACGGGCCCGCCGCCGGCGAGCGCGGCCTGGATCCGCAGGGGGAGTTCCTCCGGGGTCTCGACGGTGACGGTCGTCGTCGGGTCGTCGGGAGGCACGGTCTCTCGGGTCGGGTCGCCGCCGTTGAGTACGGCGTCGATGCTCGCTTCGGTCCACCCGACGATGCGGGTGTACTCGCGGACGGTGGGGGTGACTCGGCTGATCTCGCCGACCTCGATGTTCCGGAGCGCGTTACGTGTGACGCCGATGCGTTCGGCCACGTCCTTCTGCCCCAGCCCGAGATCGTCGCGCGCTGCCCGGAGGGCTGATCCCAGCCGTGCCCAGTCTCGATCCATGAGGCACATCATGCCGCATCGCGGTGCAACCCAATAGTGGGGGTCTCAGCCTCTGAGCAGCAGTTACTAAGCGTGTGAGGGGCGCACGGGTTGCAGATAGTGCGCTGCGTGTGCGCCGGGCGGCACTCAGTGACACGTCGAAAGCTAAGAAACTGTGCACTCAACGGGCGAGAGTGCTTGCGTAACGGGACTCGACGTGTCAGTCTCTTAACGTGACACCGAACGGCGACGCAATCAAAGCCATCCGGACTGCACAGAAACTGAGCATTCGTGCACTTTCTCTGCGCACCGGGCTGAACCGCGGCTACCTCTCCCGGCTCGAACGCGGGCTCATCGCCCAACCAGGAGACGACAAGGTCGCCCTGATCGCAGCGGCGATGCAGGTGTCTACCTCAGCCATCACTCACAAGGAGACACCGACGTGACGACTACGACGGCCAAGAAGCAGGTGCGCCCCACCGCCCCGGCCGGCGGCGCCACGGACCTGAGCGAGCTCGTGCACTACAAGCCGGAGCAGGTCGCCGCCGCGGGGTGGCTGCCGTTCTCGGCGCGCACGCTCCGCGACAAGGCGACCGCCCACGTCTTCCCCCACAGCAAGGCGGGTGGCCGGATCACATTCCTGCCGCGCCACATCCGGGAGATCGCGGCGATGCACGAGGTCCGGCCGGCGAACGAGCGCAAGCGGCCCGCCGCGACTGCCTGACCCACGTATTGCGGGGCCGCCCCGGACGGATCAGGTCCCGGACAGCCCCGACTCGGCAAGACCTCAACCACGTGAAGAAGAGGACACCGTGAAACAGAATCCTATCCCTCAGCCGCAGGTGGGTGCCGCGTCGGCGCTGGTGCAGCTGCTCACCGAGAACCCGGACCTCCCGATGCTCGACTGGTCGCTGCCCGGGGACGCCGGGGGTGCGCTGGAGGGCATCGTCGTCAACGGCGGTGTCGACATGCGGCCGGTGGTCGACGCGTATGCGGTGGCGCTGGGTGGTGTGGTCTCCGAGTTCGAGTTCGTCGGGTCGGTGGGTCGGATGTACTCGGCGACCCTGTTTGTGACGTGGCGGGACGTGCGGGTTCGGGTCAAGGGGATCTGCTCGGCTGCGGCGCACACGACGGCGGTGGCGGTATGAGCGCCCCGATGACTCTGGCTGCGGCGCTGGTGCGGCTGCGGCAGTACGGAGAGCGCACGTCGACGTGGTCGACCGCGACGTACAACGACGGCGCGGAGAAGGCGCTGCACGAGATCGCACTGACGCTGGCCGCCGAGGTGGATCGGCTGTCCGACGAGCTGACCGGCCGGAGCCTCGCCCTGTACGAGGAGGAGCTGGGCACTGCCCGGCTGCGGCTGGCGCTGGCGTCGGCCAAGCGGGGGCGGCGGGAGGCGCGGGCAAAGCTGGCTGGCCTGCGGCAGGGGTACGCGGCGCTGGAGGCCCGGTGCGACTACATCGCGAAGGCGGCGGTGTCGTGGCGTAAGGAGGCTGACGGCCGGAAGGCGTACGGCCTGACGCTCCGGGATGAACTGGCCTCGTACCGGGCGCTGGAGCTGGGCACCCCCGAGGGACGCGTGTCCGCCAGGTGCGAGGACTCCTCGCACCCGGTGTGGCTGCGTGACCGCGGCGACATGCGGGGCTGCCCGTGGTGCCGGGTCGCCGAGCTGGAGACGGCGCTCGTCGACGCCACCGAGCCTGACGTGGACGGTGCGGGTCGCACGTACCGGGAGTACAACCCCGCCCCGCGGGATCTGCGCCCTGGTGCGGAGGCGGCCCGCCGGATGCTCGCCGACCGGGAGGCCACCGAGCGGGCAGCGGTGGACCGGTCGGTGAAGGCCCAGTTCCCGGCGGTCGCTGCGTTCCTCGCCGAGGACCCGCACGACTCCCCGCTGCACCGCACGCACGAGACGGGCCACGACCTGCCCGAGGTCGACAGCTACCGCTCCGCTCCCCTCCCGGCTGCCGCCGCTCTCTGCGCCACCTGCGGACACACCGGGGCCGCGCACCACCACGCCGGGACCGCGTGCTGGGCAAACCTGCCGCGCGAGCACGACGCGGCAGGCACGTGGGACCCGATCCGTCTCTGCCCGTGCTCCGCGTTCGTCGAGGGGGCCCAGTGATCTGGCTCCTCGCGTTCTCCCTCACCTTCCTCGCTTTCTGGCTGCTCGAACTCGCCCTCGGAGGCACCGATGTCTGACCTGAGCCCCGAGGACGGGCCGACCCCCGACGAGCAGGCCATGGCCGAGGACGGGTTCACCTCGCCCGCCCGGTGGATGCCGCAGCAGATGCGACACCCGATGTACGCGGCGACCCGCCGGCACCTCGCCCAGCACCCGATGCCCCAGCAGAAGAACAGGCGGACCGCCGCATGAGCACCGTCGCACTGATCGAGTTCGAGCAGCCCGCCAGCAGCCTGATCAGGGGGGCCGCCCAGCGCACGGCCGTAGCCCAGGCCATGGCCACCCGCCCCGGCGAGTGGGTCCTGCTCGGGCAGTGGAACAACCCCGGCGCCCTGCGGCAGATGGCGTACTGCCTCCGCAACGGCCTCCCCGGGCGGCAGATGTTCGGCCCCCGATTTGAGGCCGAGTCCATGACGATGCTCGGTGAGCACCGGCTGTACGCCCGCTACGTGGGGGGCCGGTCATGAGGAACCCGACCGACGCCCGGCTGACCGTGCTCCGTGCGCTCGCCCGCGAGTACCAGGGGCCCATCACCACCCGCGTCGTACAGACCCTGTACGCGAACCGGTTCGGGCCCGGGGACTGGCGCGGCAAAGCCCGCCAGGACCTGGCCCAGCTTGTCGGGGAGGGGCTCCTCGTCCTCGACGACACCGACCCCGGCCGCCGCGTGTTCCGGCTCGTCCAGCGCTACGGCACGAGCCGGTGACCGGCCGCCAGGCGGCGGGCATCACCGCCGTCTCCCTCACCCTCTGGGCCGCCATCGCGGCCACCACCCTCGTCATCCTCAGGAGCATCACGTGACCGACACCGCGCTGGCCGGGGCTCCGGCCCCGGCCGCCGGGATCGCTCCCGGCCTGTACCCCGACCTCTCCATGGCCGCCTACCACGCGGACCGCACCTCGCTGTCCTCGTCCGGCGCCCGCCGCCTTCTGGCCCCCTCCTGCCCGGCCCTGTTCCGGCACGAGCAGGACAACCCGCAGCCGCCGAAGAAGACATTCGACCTCGGCAACGCCGCGCACCGCCTGGTCCTCGGTGAGGGACCCGACCTCGTCCGGATCGACGCCGACGAATGGCGGTCCGCCGCGGTCAAGGCTGAGGTGGCCGACGTTCGCGCCGCCGGCGGGGTCCCTCTGAAGCCTGCCGAGTACGAGCAGGTGCAGGCGATGGCCGACGTGATCCGCCGCCACCCCGTCGCGAGCGCCCTGTTCGCGCCGGAATCCGGCCGGCCGGAGGTGTCGGTGTTCTGGGAGGACGGGCCGTCCGGGGTCACCCGGCGGGCCCGGTTCGACTGGCTCCCGAACCCGCGGGCCGGGCGGCTGATCATCCCCGACTACAAGACCTGCCGGTCGGCTGAGCCCACCGCGCTGGCGCGGGCGGTCGACGAGTACGGCTACCACTGCCAGGACGACTGGTACCGGGTCGCCGCCCGCGCGGCCGGCCTCGCCGACGACCCGGCCATGGTCTTCGTCTGCCAGGAGAAGGCCGCCCCGTACCTCGTCACCGTCATCGAGGTCGACGCCGCGGCCCGCCGGATCGGCGCCGCGAAGAACCGCCGGGCGATCGAGACCTTCGCCCGCTGCACGGAGACCGGCTACTGGCCCGGCTACTCCGACGACATCACCTACCTCTCGCTCCCCGTCTGGGCCGAGCGACGCGACGAAGAGGAATACCTGTGAGCTACCAGCAGATCGAGCGCATGACTCCGGCCGCCGTTCCGGCCCGGGTTGGTCAGGGCACCGCGGTGGAGCAGTCCCGCGCGGTCGCCGAGGTCCAGGCCGCCGTCCTCGTTGCCCGTCAGTTCCCCCGGAACGAGGCGGCGTGCATCGCGAAGATGCAGACGGCGTGCGCCCAGAAGGAGCTCGCGCAGCGGGCGTTCTTCCGGTTCCCCCGCGGTAGCTCGAACGTGTCGGGCGAGACGATCCAGCTCGCGAAGGAGCTGGCCCGCTGCTGGGGGAACATCCAGTTCGGTGTTGCCGAGCTGCGCCGTGATGAGGAGTACGGCGAGTCGGAGATGCAGGCGTGGGCCTGGGACATGGAGTCGAACGAGCGCTCGTCGACGACGTTCATCGTGCCGCACGCCCGGTGGGCGAACGGTCAGGCGCAGAAGCTCGCTGACTTCCGGGACGTGTACGAGAACAACGCGAACAACGGTGCCCGCCGCCTCCGGGAAATGATCTTCACGGTGCTGCCCGTCTGGTACATCGAGCAGGCGAAGACCGCGTGCACGAAGACGCTGTCCTCGGGAGCGGGTGACGTGCCCCGCCCGCAGCGCATCGCCGAAGCGATCGGCGCCTTCGAGGGCATCGGCATCACCACCGACCAGATCGAGACCAAGCTCGGTCGGCCGTCGGCGAAGTGGACCGACATGGACCTGGGCCAGCTGCAGGTCATCTTCCAGTCGATCCAGCGCGGCGAGGTGACGGCCGACGAGGAGTTCCCCGCCCCGCGGGTGACCGCCGACGAGATCACCGGCACGGCCGGGAAGACGGAGGCCTGATCGTGTTCGTTCTCCGCAGCACGCACCGCGCCCTCCAGGCCGACTACGAGCGGGTCCTGGAGCAGCGCGACGCCGCCCGCCGGGAGGTGCGCGCCGGACGGACCGCGACCCGGACCGCGGCCGGCCAGTACACCAGCGCCGACGCCACCCTGCACCGGGTGCGGCTGGCCCGGATCACCGACGCCGTCCGGTACGGGCACCGCATCGAGCGTCTCGCCCGCGCCGTGGTCCGGCTGCGGCAGGCACTGGCCGCGGAGACCCGCCGCGCGGGCCGCCTCCAGGCCGCCTATGACAGCGCGGTCGGCCTCGACTCCCCGGCCCTCGACCTCGGCACCCAGTGGCAGCAGACCCGCACCGACAAGCCCAAGGCGGTGAAGGGATGACGGTTCGTGCCGACGTCGCCGAGCTGCTCCGTGCGGGCTGCTCCGACCGCGAGGTCGCCCGAAGGCTCCACGTCTGCGAGCGCACCGCCGGTGCCGCCCGGGCCGCCCTCGGTCTCCCGCTCCACAAGTCCGGGGTGAAGACCGCGGACAGCCCGCAGGACCTGTTTCGCCAGCGCACCACCCCGATCCGCGGCGGTCACCTCCGCTGGGACGGCTACCGCACCAACGACGGAACCCCCTTCTTCCGGTGGCAGAAGCGCGGGTTCACCGCCGGCCGTGTCGCGTTCGTCATGCGACACAACCGGCCGCCCGTCGGCCGGGTGCAGTCCGGCTGCGAGTACCCCGGGTGCGTCGCCCCCGACCACGTCGAGGACCAGCCCATGCGCGACCAGCTCAAGACCCAGATGACCGCGATCTTCGGAGGTGCCCTGTGACTGCCCTGTTCAGCACGCTCAAGCCGCAGGTCCCCGAAACGCTGGAGCCCGCCGACCGGTGGCAGCAGCGCGGCGCCTGCCGTGAGACCGATCCGGAGATCTTCTTCCCTGTTGGCGAGGGGCCCGACGCCCAGCAGCAGACCGACGACGCCAAAAAAATCTGCGGCACCTGCCCCGTCAAGGACATCTGCCGGGACTGGGCGATCGACACCCGGCAGGTGCACGGGGTGTGGGGCGGCATGACCGCGAAGGAACGCCACAACCTGCGCCGCCGCGAAGCCCGCGCCACCGCGTCCGACAACGAACTTCAGGAGCTCGCCGCCGCGCTCCTCAACGAGCACAGCGTGCCCGTCGGCGACCACCGCGAATGGCGCGGACCGATCAGCATCCGCATCAAGGGCGTCGCCACCACGGCGAAGCGCATCGCGTGGATCCACGAGCACGGAGCCCGTCCCGACGCCGCGCTCATCGTCGCCTGCGGGCACCCGAAGTGCATCCTCCCGGCCCACATGCAACTCCAGTCGGCCGGAGTCCCTGCCGAGCTCACTGAGGAAGAGGCGGCCGATTACCGGGCGGGGGTGTACACCTCCCGGTCCGTTGACGTCGGCGACGGCCACCGTGAGTGGCAGTCCTCCGAGCCGGTCACGGTCCTCGGTGCCTCGTACACCGCGCGGCAGCTGGCCTGGACTGTCACCCACGGCGAACGCCCGGCCGGCGTCATGAAGGTGATGTGCGGCCACCCGAAGTGCATCAGCCCGGCTCACCTCCGTGACCGCGGCGCCACCGCCCACGCGGCCTGATCCGCCGGCCCGGGGCCGCTGCGCCCCGGGCCACCACCCGCACCACCACGACCGTACGGAAGAGGACCGATGGGCTACGAGCTCCGCCGGCAACTGCGTGAAGTGCTGGGCCCCGACATCACCGGGCTCCAGCGGGCCGTCGCCCTGGAGATCGCCGACGACGCGAACGAGAAGACCCGCGAGAGCTGGGCCACCCTCGAAGACCTCGCGCGGTGGACCGCGGCGAAGGACCCGGCCGTCGTACGGAACGCGCTGAAGCGGCTGTCCGCGTCGGGCTGGGAGTTCCGTGTCCCGATCGGCAAGGGCAAGGACGGCCGGGTTCTCTACGCGGTGCCCGGGACGCGCATGACGTTCCTCGTCCCGCCCTTCGAAGGGGTAGCCACGGCTACCCCTAAGGGAGAGCAGGGGCTACCCCATGGGGGAGCAGGGGCTACCCCTTCCCCCCTCCAAGGGGGAGCAGGGGCTCACTCAGAAGGTGCCGGGGCTCCTTCAGAAGGTGCCGGGGCTCCCCCCTTCTCCTCATCCCCTCACTCTCCTCACGTAGATAAAGACTCTTCGCCCACGCCGCCGCCCCCCGATCACCACCTCGACGCCTTCGGTGCGTTCTGGCTGAACTACCCGAAGAAGAAGGCCCGCGAGGAAGCGAAGAGGGCGTGGATCGCCGCCCTCGAACGCGGCGCCGACCCCAAGGCCATCGTCGACGCCGCCCAGACATACGCCCGCGAGCGCGCCCAGCAGGACCCCACCTTCACCAAGTACCCGGCCACCTGGCTCAACAAGGGCTGCTACGACGACGAGCCCGACCCGGCCCCCGGCCTGCCCCAACTGCGCGGCGTCGGCGGCCCCGTCGCACCGCTCAGCCCGCAGGCCACCCGACGCCAGGCCAGCCGCGACTTCCTTGACCAGCTCTCCGACCAGCTCCGCGCAGGAGGCCAGCAGTGACCCCCGACCAGATCCCCCAACTCCTCAAGCAGGTGTCGTACGCGGACCCCCGCGTCCTCCCCGAAGACCCGAAGGAAGTCGCCGGCCTCGCCGCGCTCTGGGCCAGCGTCCTCGCCGACGTCGACGCGCAGTTCGCCATGCAGGCCATCGGCATCCACTACGCCCGCAGCCCGTACCCGATCAAGCCGTCCGACATCAGCACCCGGTGGCAGGCCGTCGTCCGAGACCGGATGCAGCGTGACGTCGATCCCGCCCCGCCCGTCGACCCCGACAACGAATCGGCGTACCGGCACGCACTCGCTGCCCACCGGCGTGCCGTCGCCACCGGCCAACAGGCACCGGTCGAACACAAGGCGCTCACGTCCGGGCCAGCAGCTGCCGAAGCTGAACGTCGACTCAAGGCCTTCGGTAGCTACGTTCCCCAGTCCGTTGACGAGGTGCTCGCCGCCTACCGGCCGCGCCGTGCCGCGCGCATCGCCGTCATCCGGGAAGGCCGGCCCGACGCGCTCGCCGTTTCGTGCCCCGTCGAAACCTGCCGGGCCGCTGCCGCTGCTCCGTGCACACGGCCCGGCAAGGGGTACACCCGGCACCAGCTCGCCGGACCCCACCCGTCCCGCATCGACGCAGCCACCAGGGCAGCCGCATGAACCCGTTTCCGCCGGCCGCCAGCGCGATCATCAACGCCGCCATCGACGACTACCGCCTCACCACCCCGCCCGACCAGCAGACCCCCGCGGCCCTCACCGACCGCATAGGGCAGTACCTCCTGTCCTCCGGCTACGTGATCCGCCCCGACGTCCGGGAGCCCGCATGACCACCGCCCTGGACCGGGCCCGCGCCCTCCTCGACACCCCGCCCACACCACCCGTCCCCGGACAACTCGACCTCACCAGGAGCGACATGACCAACGACCGCATCGTCCTCGACCAGTCGAAGATCCGTATCAGCGAAGCCCTGGACGTCAAGCCCGGAGCAGAGTTCCCCCGGACCCTCGCGTGGTGGCAGCGCTACGTGCCGCTCTGGCTGGACGCGTCGCTCGACTCCGACGGGCACGTCGTGTTGGAACCGAACGGCAGACGGGCCGACGGATCCGCCCTTGATGCCACCCCGGCATTGCGCAGGCGCCGCATGAAGGCTGCCGAGAGGTGGATGGACAACCAGATCCACCTCGACTTCACCAACGCCATCGCCCGCCCCACCCCGTGACCACGCAGACGGCCGGACCCGCGGGTATCGGGTCCGGCCACCGCCCAGCATCCCACCACACACACCGGAGACACACCGTGACCACTGACCCCCGGATCCTTCAGCTTGCCCAGCACCGCCAGCGCCTGTCCCACGAGGCCTACGGATCCGTCGCCCGCTGGGAGAACTTCACGGCGGGCGAGCAACAGCTCCTCCTTGAGGAAGCGGCCACCTGGCTGCGGGCCGCCGCCGAAGCCGGGATCGTCCCTGCGGCTGACCGGCCCACGCCGGACCACGACGCGATCCTCCTCGATAACCACGGCCAGATCTGGGGCGAGTACCAGACCTCCCCCTCATCGCACGGCGACGCTCTCCTCCGCCTGGTCTGGGCGTCTGAGCAGTGCAGTTCGAAGCAGGCGATGGAGGACGAGGGGGACACCTTCCGCCTCATCGGCTGGAGCCAGTAGCCCCACCCCACCCCCGCCGGCCCGGGGCACCACCACCGTCGCCCCGGGCCACCAGGACCACCAGGACCACCCTGAAGGAGAACACCGTGACCGAGACACCCGCCGACCAGCTCCGGGCCGCCGTCGAGAAGGCGCGCCCGACGATGCCCGAGCTGGCTGACTGGCTGACGTGCGAGGCCGAGCTCGCCAAGGCGGCCGAACTCTGGGCCGAGCGCGAGCCCTGCGGCTGGTGCGGCACCGGCATCAACGAGCACGCTCTCGTGGTGGCCCGCCGCATCCTCGGCACCCCGACGGCCGAGCACCCGCCCACCGCCGACAGCGACCCGCTGCACCAGGCGATTGCCGCCGCCGTGTGGGAGCAGTGCGCCACCGACCTTGCGCACACCATGACCTGTGACGACCCGGCCACCATCGCCACCGTCGCCGCTGCGGTGGCCCGGCAGGTCCTCGGCACCACCACCGGGCAGAAGTGCCCCGAGTGCGGCACGAGCGGCGCCTGCAACGGCGGCCCCTGCCCGCTCACCACCACCGGGCAGCCGGAGACCGAGGCGCCCGCCGTCGACCGGGGCACGGTCGCCGACGCGCTGGCCGACGCCGACGGATGGGAGTGGGCCCCCGGGTTCGACAAGACCCGGAGCCCCAGCTACCAGGGCTACCTGCGTCAGGCGGACGCGGTCCTGGCCGCCTTGGCCGCCGAGGCGCAGCAGCCCACCCCCGCCGAGGCCGAGGCGCACCAGCCGGAGCACACGTGGGCGGCCGAGCTCCACGACCCGCTTGCCGACGAGTGGGTCCCCGGTAGGCGCTACGTCACCCGCGCCCGCGCCGTGAACGACCTGGACCACGCCCGGAAGATCGCCCCCGCGTGGAAGGACGGCACCGCGACCGAGCGGCGCCTCGTCCGCGCCACGACCACGTACACGGTCGAGCAGCTGGCAGCCGAGGCGCAGCAGCCCACCCCCGCCGAGACCGAGGCCCCGCCGTTCTTCGTCTGCGACACCAACGACATGCAGATGGGTGAGCCGCCCGCCCGTCCCGCCACCGAGGAGCCGAAGTGACACAGCAGCACGTGACCAAGGTGGCGCCCAGCATGCGCGGGCTGGACCACCTCCTCGTCGGCAAGAACGCAGCCGCACGCGCCCGGAAGTGGCCGTGGGCCTGGTGGTGCACCTGCCCCGACGGGCACGGCGCTGCCAAGACGGAGCGGGAAGCCCGGGACGCTGCCGACGCGCACACAGCTCTCCGGCACGCCGCCACCACCGCCCCGTGACCACGGCTCGTGTCGTCCTGCCCCTGGCCCTGTGTGGCGCTGTCAGCGTCCTCGCCGCACTCCTCATCCGGCACAGGCCACGGGGACGGCACACGGGCACACAGGCCCCCACAACCACGAAGGGACACCCGATGCTCGGCGCCATCCTGCACCGCCTCCGACACCACCACCGCTCAGACCGAGCCCGCCGCCGGAAGCCCGTCTGCCGATGCGGACGCGACCACCTCGGGCCCCGCCGGAACTGCCGCACCGCCTGACCCGCGCCCGCCCCCGTCTCGTGGCCGCCCCACCCCGGGGCGGCCACCCCACCACCGCACCCCCTGTCCCATCACGCACCAGGAGCAGCCACGTGAGCACCGCAGCCGCCGACCTCCGCGCCATCGCGACCACCTGGACGGACCTCCACGACGCGCTCGGAGCCCCCGGCGTCATCAACGGCTTCGGCCGCGGCCTGTCCGCCTACCTCGCCGCTGCGGACGCCCTCGACGCCGACGAGGTCGAAGCCCGCGGCCACCGCGCGGCAGCCCTCCACCTGTTGGAGCGCGACCCCGCGCAGCTCGGCGCCCGGCCCATCCCGATCCGCCTGTCCGTGTACGAGACCATGCGCACCGTCCAGGCCGCTCTCGTCGAATGCGCCGACCAGATCGCCGCCGACGTCCAGCGCCCCGCCATGGGATACGCCCCGCGGAACTGGCCGGCCAACGACCGGCGCCGCCGCGACCAGCTCGCGCACGCCGACATCGTCGACCCCCGCCGCTGGCACTGGACCGGCACCCCGCCCACCGCCCCGTACGCCGCGCTGTGGCTCCTCGGCAGGGTCCAGGGAGCAGCGGGGCCCTTCCGCCCGCTCACGGACGCCCAGCAGGCGCACGTGGCCTCCGTGGCAGCCGAAGCCCGCCGCCGGGTGGAGCGCATCCTCGACACCGGGGCGGCCACCGCCGAACTCGCCCAGCCCTGCCCCACGGTTCTTGCCAACGGGAGACCGTGCGGCGGCACCATCCGCGTGTACGGCGGGGCCGGCGCCTCCCCGCTCGCCAACTGCTCGTCCTGCGGCGGCGTGTGGACCGAGATGGGCGCCGCGGCCTGACCCCGGGCACAACGAAGCCCCCGACCACATCCCGGTCGGGGGCTCGCTCGTGCGCGCGGGCTACTCCGCGGCCGGCGGCTTGTTGGGGTCGTCCGCGATGATCTGCCGGACTCGGCCGAAGCTGATGCCTGAGGCTTCAGCGATGTCGCGGTAGGTCATGCCGCTGGCTTGCATTTCGAGCACGGCCTCTCTGCGCTCGCGGCGTACTTTCTCGCCGACCGACTTCAGTAGCTCGGTCAGCCTCCTGGCTCTCGCCCCTGGGGGTTCCCCCTCGGTCAGCGCATCGATAGCAGTGATCACGCGCTTCACCTCCTCTGCCCGGTCATCCATGTCCGTCCCTCTCCGAGGCTCGGGGGGCGGATCGCTCATACCGTCTTGTGTAGAACCCTACACGTGTGTAGTGTCCTACACAACGGATCGGGGCCCGCCCCCACCGCAATGCACAACGGCCCCGACGGGAGCGGTAACTCCGGTCGGGGCCAGCCACCCACCTGATCTCACCAGGAGGACAGCCTCATGGATCGTATCCACACCCCGGCCGCCCCGCCCATGGGCTACGCCGACCTCGCGATGGCGCACCACAACACGCACTGCGCCCCCTGCCGCACCCTCACCGAGGAGTCCGACGCCAGGGAGGCCGCCAACGGGGAGTCCATCCGCCGCCGCGACCGCCGCACCCTCGGACTCCACCACCCCACCGACAGCGACCCCGACATGGACGAGGCCCTGCGCCGCGTCCTCGCCGGCCGCCCGGCGGTGACCGCGTGACGAACCACATCGACACCGAGCTCCGGAGGCTCCTCACCGAGCCGTCCCGCGCGAACCAGATCCTCACCGCGGTGGCGAGCAGCCTCCAGTCCGAGGACCCGTTCACCCCCCTCACCCTCGACACCCTCAACGCCACCCTGGACACGAGCGCCTACGTCCTCACCGACGGCGTCCCCATGGTCATCGCCATCGAGGCCACCGAACAGGCCGCCCGCGCCCTCCCCACGATCCACCCCGGCGAGACCGCCGACGCCTACGCCCTCCGCATCCTCCAGGCCGCGAGGGGGCTGTGATGTCCCGCAACGCCTGGCGCTTCGCCCTGACCATCGTGTCCCTGGCCGCACTCGCCACTACGGGTTGGTCGCTGTACGCCGTCGCCCGCCACTACGACGCCCCCGAGATCATCGCCGTCGCCGTGTTCCTCGTCTTCGACGGCATCGCCTACGCCTGCCTCCACCTCGCCTCCGAAGCATCCGCCGCCGGCCGATCCGCATTCGGAGCCCGCCTCACCGCCGTCGGCATGGCCGGAGTGTCCGTCTACCTCAACCGGTTCCACGCCGAGCTCATCGACGGCGGCACCCCCGCATTCCTGCTCTTCGCGATTCCCACTGTCGGCCTGCTGCTGCTCTCCGAACTGTCCTGGGCCGGACCACGGGCCGACGCCCGAGCGGCCCGCACCGAGCAGCCCTACCGGCTCCCCGCGTTCGGCGGATGGGCCTGGGCTCTCGCACCCCGCCTCGCCGGGAAGACCGTCAAAGCCCGAGCCGTCCACCACATCGAGCACGGGCCGCCGCTCCCGCCCGAGCCCACCCCGGCCACCCCCGCCCGGCACACGGCCACCGAGGTGCTGCGGCGCCGCTTCGCCGAAATGGACCCGGCTGACGCGATCCGCATCGCCCATGATGCGCACCCTGATACGCCCCCCGCCGAACTGGCGTCACTCCTCGTCACCTACGGCGTGATCGTCGACGCCGTGCAGGTCGCCCTCGTCCTCGGCAACAGGTCCGCGCACATCACCCTCGAACGCGATGACACGGATGATGCGCCCGATGATGCGGATGATGCGCCGCAGGTCAACCCGCTGGCCATCACGAAGAAGCAAGCCGTCCTCGACGCCGTCGACGCCCTCGGGCCGCGCGGCTTCACGTCCGCGGACATCGTCGACCGCGTGAAGCGCATCAACCGCCTCACCGTGAAGCCCGGGTACGTCCGCACCGTCCTCAGCCGCGAGAAGCCCGGCAAGCCCGACGGCGAAGCGCGCCCCATGGAAGGCGGCTTCCTGTGACCGCCGTCCTCGGCTGGTTCTTCGCGGTCACCGCCCTCGGAGCCCTCCTCATCCTCGGCGCGCTCGTCCTCCACGCCGTGCCCCGCATCCTCACCACCCTCGCCCTCATCACCACCCTCGCCGCACTCGCCGCGGCCATCCCGCACTGAGGAACGACCGTGGCCGACCGCCCGATCACCCCGACCCGGATCATCCCGGCCGGCGCCCCGCTGCCCGACCGCGGCCCGCTCCCCGGAGAACTCCCGCCCTGGTGGCAGCAGGCCGCACCACCGCCACCCCCGCCGCCGGCCGTTGTCGCCCCGCCCGCGCCCGCACCGCCGCCCGACCCGCAGATCCACGTCCACGTCGTCATCCCCTACGAGGAACCCCCGGAGCCCACCCGCTGGGAGCGGCTGTGGGCGTGGCTGCGCACGATCGGCCGCCCCTGGCAGGTGTGCGGGGCCCTCACCCTCGCGTTCCTGCCCCTCTTCGGCGGGGACAGCGTCGCCACGCTGTGGGCCAGCTGCGTCACCGAAGCCCGTGCCGAGGGAGGCCCGAGCGCCGCCTACACCCTCGCCCTGACCCCGCTCGCCATCGCCGTCATCCGCATCACCACCGGCGGCGGCACCGTCCTGCGCCTGCTGCTCCTCGCCGTCAGCATCGTCGGCCTGGCCGGCGCCATCGACCTCTACGACCCCGTCACCTGGATCACTGGAGTAACCCGATGAACGCCGCAACCGGCCTCAGCCTCGCCGGAGTAGCCGCCGCCCTGGCCATCCTCTATGCGAACTTCCGGCCGTGGTGGAAGGGCGGCCGCGACCCGAAAGCACTGCTCCCCTTCGGCTCCGGGTGGCTGCTCGGATCCCTCGCTACCGTGTGCGCCGGCGGCGCGCTCGGGTGGGGCGCCGCTGGGATCGCCGGACTCCTGTCCAAGGGCGGCGACACCGCCGTGGGCAGCCTCGTCGGCACCGGCGCGGCAGCCCTCGCGTCGCGCCGAATGGGCGCCCTGGACCCTGCGGGTGGCGTGGTCGTCGCCCTCGTCTTCTTCGTCGTCGCCCTCGTCTTCAAGGTCTCCGGGAAGCAGGACAAACGCCGCATCGTCGGAGGCATCGTGACCGGGGCGGTCCTTGGATTCCTGCCCGGCATCGCTGCGCAGCTCACCTTCCTGCCGGAGACCGCGAACTACGTGGGCGCGTGGGGCGCGAGCCTCGGCAACGGAGGCGGCGCGTGAAGCGGGCCGCGGCCGCATGGGCCGCCCGGGCCGCCACCGCGCAGCGCCTCTCCACCGGCAGCAGCGTTCTCCTTGCCCGGATCGGCGACCGGGCCGCCGCCTGGATCCGGGCCGGCCGCCGCGCCGACCTCACCGGTCTCGCCGCGGTCCTCGGCTGCATCCTCCGGGCCGTCATCGTCGGAGCCGGGGCCTACGCCCTGTGGCGGGTCGTCCGCGCCGCACCCGCGCTGCTCTGGGCCCTGGTCCCCGTGTGGTGCTGGGCGGCCCTCCGCGCCGCCCGTCGCGAGGCCACCGGGCCCGCCCCGGAGAAGGTCCCCGAGGGGCCCGAGCCGGACCCCCGCGAGGCGGTCCTCCGGCTGCTGTACGAGGCCCTCGGCGACCGCCCCTCCATGTACCTCTCCGACCTCCTCCAGCACCTCCAGGTGAAGGGCCACGGGAAGGGCTGGAAGGTGGCCGATCTGAGGGCCCGCCTGGAGGCCCTCAACATCCCCGTGGAGATGAGGCTCAAGACCGGCGGACGGGGGGCCAGCCGGGGGGTCGTCAGAGCGCAGCTTCCGCCCCTCCCCGGCCCCGAGCCCGCGGGGGCATCTCCCACCGCGTCTACCGCCGCCTGACCTGCACATCTACCGCGTCATCTACCGCGATCTCCCGGCGGATCTACCGCCGGTCTACCCGTGGGCGGCCGACTCACTGCCAGGCGACCGGCCGCCCCGGGCCCCATCCCTCACGAGACAGGACCCGCATCATGGCACTGGAGAAGACCATCAGCATCGGCGACCTCGCCAAGCGCAACGAGAGCAGCCAGCAGAAGCGCGCCGCGGAGAAGGCCGCCAAGCCGAAGTAACCCCCGCTGTCCCACCCGGGCAGTAGCCTGACCCCGAGCCCCGCCGTCCCCCGTCGGCGGGGCTCACCCACGCCCAGCGACACCCATAGTTGCGCACCGCCACCAACACCGGCATCATGGGGCGCAGATCCGGCATGCCCGGACACCAGGCCCCGCCCCACGGACGGGGCCTCCTTCGTGTCACAGGACAGTCACCCCGCCTTCACTCCACCCCCACATGTGCAAGCGTGGCCCCTTTCACCACTCAGTCCCAGGGGGGACCATGCGCACCCGCACCACCGCCGCACTCATCACGGCCGGCCTGCTCGCCACGCTCACCGCATGCGGCAGCAGCGACGACCAGGAGGGCAAGACCGTGGACACACCGAAGCCCCCGGCCTACACCGTGGTCAACAAGAAGGAGAAGACGAAGCTCGGCAGAGTCGACCTCGTCGTCCCCGACGCCACCGTCGCCCAGGCCAAGGCCGCCATCCAGGACTACGCCAAGACCATCGGCGACCAGTTCCTCAACTACGGCATCACCGTCGTCCGCAGCGACAGCGACAAGACCTACGTGTGCATGGGCGAGTGGGCCAAGGACGAGCAGGCCTCGCAGATCTACACCGGCGGCCGCATCAAGGGCGACACCTGGCCCGCCATCCTCATGAACTGCCCCGACCCCAAGGGCTGACCGCGAGAGACTGGGCAACATGAGCCGTGAACTACTGGACTTCCTGCGGGCACGCCTTCAGGACGACGAGGACTACGCGCGCAACGCCTACGCCGACCACAACGACGCGGGGCCGAAGTGGTACGAGCAGTGGTCAGGGGCCCTCAACATCGGTGAAGAGGAAGATCTCGTCCTCACCAACGACAGTGCCATCTCCCGGCATATGGAGCGCCATGACCCGGCCCGCGTTCTTGCCGAGGTCGAAGCGAAGCGGGCACTCCTCGACGACTACGAACGCTTCGTCGCTGAGCGCCGACGCATGATGGGCGGCTGGGACAGCTACCCCGAGACCTCGCCTGTCCTCACGGCCTTCGCCACTGTGTACGCCGACCACCCCGACTACCGCAGCGAGTGGCGGTCGTAGCCCAGTTCCATTCGAGCCCGGCCGGCACCATGCAGGCCGGGCTCACGCATGCCTGGAGGACACCGTGGCCGACAGTCAGCCCACCACAGTTCAGCTCCCGACCATCCCCGCCCACGTCTCCAGGGACACGCTGCGGGACATCTGCCAGCTACTCGGACTCGACCCCGGCAACGTGCTCGAACTCCGCCTCGGTCTGCACGACATCACCGCCACCCTCTACCTGTCCGAGCCCGGCGGACACAAGATCAAGTACGGCGATGGCCCAGCCATGATCGTCGTTGACATCCCCATCGCCTGAAGCGCCAGGAGGCGACTGTGCCCGTCTACCCGAACCGCGACCGCACGCTGCGCCACATCCACCGCACACGGGCCGCGTACCTCTACGGACGCTTCCCCCAGCGCATCGTCCTCGGCATGCCGTGCTGTGACCCTGGCTTTCTCACGCAAGGCAGGGACCACAGCAACGAGTGCCTGGCGAACATGGCACGACTCCAGGGAGCTGTGATGCAGCTGCAGGGCAGGATGCGGATGGCATACGAGGGCGCTTGCTTCCCCCAGGAGATACGGCGTGCCCACGCGTAGGGCCATGCAGGTCTGCCCGACACCAGGCTGTCCGACCCTCACCCCCCAGGGTCGATGCACCCCATGCCAGGCCAAGGCCACCCAGGCGAGGCCCGCCCACCGCAACGCAGGACGAGGTACCGCCTGGCGCAACGCCAGCACCGCATACCTACGCGACCACCCGTACTGCGAGTGCGACGAGTGCTCGGCCCTGCTGCCACTGCAGCGCGACCTGGCAACCGAGGTCGACCACATCGACGGCCTCGGTCCGCTCGGGCCGCGCGGTTTCGACCCCACGAACTGGCAGGCCATGTCCAAGAGGCATCACTCGCGGAAGACCGCACGCGAGACGTTCGGACACTGACCGGCCTCGTCACGCTGAGCGACCCGACCCAGGGGGGTACCCCCGGCTGACCTGGGGGTCCCAGACGCGGGGGAGGGCGCTCGGTGGTCCGCCGGGTTCATAGGGTCCACCGCCGTCACGCAAGGTGACGGCATCGGTGCCGCGCAATGCGGCGTTGAAGGAGTGATCGTCATGCCTCGTGGTGGAGCACGTGCGGTGTCCGGGCCGCCGCCGGACCCGCGGTCGTTGAAGAGCGCGGCGTCGATGGAGAAGGGCGGGTGGCGGACGCTGCCCGCCGAGGGCCGGCCGGGCGACCCCCCGGAGTGGCCGCTGACGGAGCCGACCGGCCGGGAGCTGGAGCTGTGGGAAGACCTGTGGGCCAAGCCGCAGGCGCTGGCGTGGGAGGACATGGGCCAGGAGCTGGAGGTGGCGCTCTTCGTCCGCACGCTGGCCGAGGTTGAGCGTCCTGACGCCCGGGTCGACATCAAGAAGATGGTCCGCGGTTACCTCGACAGCCTTGGGCTGAGCGTGGCGGGCATGAACCGGAACCGGTGGAGGATCGCCCCGGCCGCGGACGAGCCGCCCGCCGCCGGGCCGGAGAGCGCGCCGCCGGTGCGGCGCCCGTCTGCCCGGGACCGGTTGAAGGTCGTGCCCAGTGGCGATGGGGCCTGACGCCGGGGCCGAGTTCGTCGTTGACTTCCCCACGCTGTGGGTCGTCCCGGACTGGATCGAGCGCCATTGCCCGATCCCGGACGGGTTCCGTGCGGGTGAGGACATGGAGCTGTACCCGTGGCAGCTGTGGTGCACGGTCAACCACTACCGGGTGAAGCCGACCGCAGTGGTCGGTCAGCTGGCGCCCGCGTTTCGGTACCGCCGCAGCCAGGTGGTGGCGCCTCAGAAGACGGGCAAGGGCCCGTGGTCGGCGACGATCGTGCTGGCCGAGGCGGCCGGACCGGTGGTCTTCAACGGGTGGGCGCGCGGCGGCGAGCGGTACCGGTGCTCCGAGCACGGGTGCAGCTGCGGCTGGTGGTACGACTACCAGCCGGGCGAGCCGATGGGCACGCCGTGGCCGACGCCTCAGAGCCAGCTGACGGCGACGTCCGAGGACCAGGTGGCGAACGTCTACCGGCCGCTTCAGTCGATGGTCCGCCGCGGCCCGCTGTCCGAGCAGCTGCGCGTGGGTGAGGAGTTCACCCGGGTCGGCGAGCAGGGCCGTATCGACGTCGTCACATCGAGCGCGCTCAGCCGACTCGGCAACCCGATCATCTTCGCGATGCAGGACGAGACCGGCCTGTACACCACGGCGAACAAGTTGCGGCGGGTTGCCGAGACGCAGCGCCGCGGTACGGCCGGCATGGGCGGCCGGTCGATGGAGACGACGAACGGGTGGGATCCCTCGGAGAACAGCGTCGCGCAGACGACGTCCGAGGCGAAGGCCCTGGACATCTTCCGGTACCACCCGCAGGCACCGAAGACGCTGTCCTACGGCAACAAGCGGGACCGCCGGAAGATCCACACGGTGGTCTACGCGGGCAGCAGCCACGTCGACCTCGACGCGATCGAGGCCGAGGCCGCCGAGATCATGGAGAAGGACCCGGCGCAGGCCGAACGGTTCTTCGGCAACCGGTGCGTGGCCGGCTCCGCGGCCTGGCTGGACGCGGCGAAATGGGCGGCCAAGGTTGCCCCACGGCGGGTCCGGCCGATGACCCGGGTGGTCCTCGGGTTCGACGGGTCCGACTCGGATGACTGGACAGCGATCCGTGCCGAGACAATGGACGGCTACCAGTTCACCCCCATGTATGGGCCGGACGACGCGCCGACGATCTGGAACCCGGCCGACACCGGCGGGCAGGTGCCGCGGGCTGAGGTTCGCGCGGCAATGGATCAGCTGATGCGTCGGTACGACGTGGTTCGCCTGTACGCGGATCCGCCGTACTGGGACACGGAGATCGACGAATGGGTGGACCTGTACGGCGAGGAGCGGGTGATCCGTTGGCACACTCGCCGGATCGTGCAGATGCACTCCGCGTGCGAGCGGCTGAAGACCGACGTGATCAAGCGGAACTCGGAGGGTGCCGCGTTCACGCACGACGGGTGCGAGATCACCGCGTCGCACATCGCGAACGCCCGGGCGGCGGCGCGGCCGATGGACCGGTACGTGCTTCGCAAGGCGTCGCCCACGCAGAAGATCGACGCCACCATCCCATCGATCCTTGCGCACGAAGCGCTCGGTGACGTCATCGCGGCCGGCCTCGCCGAGCTGGAGACGTCCTACTACTACGGCGGATAGGGAGGGCTCATGGCTACGGAGGGGCAGGCTCTCCAGCTGGTCGCGCTGCTGGAGAACGAGTTGATCCGGCGGCGCGGCAGTATCGACCGGCACAACGCGTACTACCGGGGCCAACACCGACTCAAGTTCGCCTCGGCCGAGTTCGCGAAGTTCCACGGGGACCGGTACAAGGATTTCTCCGACAATTGGACGCAGGTGGTGGCCGACTCCCCCGTTGAGCGGCTGACCGTCACGGGGTTCCAGGCTGACGGGGAGACGTCCGCGGACAAGGAGCTGTGGAAGGTCTGGCAGGTCAACGGACTGGACGTGGACTCGCAGCTCGGTTTCCTCGGTGCGGTCACCGGGGCCCGGTGCTTCGTCCTGGTGTGGGGCGACCCTGACGACCCGGACATGCCCGTGGTCACCTTCGAGGACGCGTCGCAGTCGATCGTGGCCTACGAGCCCGGGTCGCGCCGCCTGCGCCGTGCCGCACTGAAGCGGTGGCAGGACGGCAACCAGGACTACGCCACGCTGTACCTCAAGACCGAGGTGTGGAAGTTCTGCCGTCCGCTGCAGCAGCAGGACAAGTCCCCGCAGGAAGCGGACGTGGACGAGGCGATGAAGCGGTGGCAGCCGCGGGAGCTCCGCGACGAGCCGAACCCGCAGCCGAACCCCATGGGCGTCGTACCGATGGTGGAGCTCCCGAACAAGCCGATGCTCGTCGACGAGCCGATGTCCGACGTGGAGGGCGTCACGTCGATGCAGGACGCGATCAACCTTCTGTGGGCGCAGCTGTTCACCGCGTCGGACTACGCCTCGTTCCCGCAGCGCGTCGTCATGGGTGCTGAGCGGCCCATGATCCCGAAGCTGAACAGCGCCGGGGAGATCATCGGCAAGCAGCCCGTCGACCTCGACAAGTTCCAGATCGACCGGGTCGCGTGGATCACGGGCAAGGACGCCAAGATTGCCGAGTGGCAGGCCGCCAACCTGGCTGCGTACACCGGGATTATCGAGGTGGCAGTCGGCCACCTCGCCGCCCAGACCCGGACCCCGCAGCACTACCTCATCGGGAAGATGGCGAACCTCAGCGCCGACGCGCTGCTCGCTGCCGAGACCGGACTCGTTCAGCGAACCGACGAGAAGAAGCTGTGGTTCGGGCAGGGGCTGCGCGAAGTCGCGCGGCTGATCGCCCTGGCCAAAGGGCAGGAAGGCCTCGCCGCCAACCTGCGGTCCGGCCGTGTTCTGTGGGCCGACTCCGAGTCCCGCTCGCACGCGCAGATGGCCGACGCGCTGCTGAAACTGAAGCAGCTGGGGTTCCCGTTCGAGTGGCTGGCCCTGCGCTACGGGCTCACCCCCACCGAGGTCGCCGACGTTACCGCGATGCGGGAACGGGAACTGGAGATGGACCCCGTATCCGAGATCACCCGGCAGCTCACCACCTCTGCCGGCCCCGCGCCGGGCGGGCCGGAGGCGGAGGACGAGCCGGACCCGGAGCCGGTCTCATGAGCCCGGGCCCGGCCGCGGTCGCGCACATGGAGGCCCGCGCGCGCCTGGCCGCCGCGGCGTCCCGGGCGGCCCGCTCGGCGTGGCTGCGGATCGACCGCTCCAACCTGCAGCCGTCGTGGCTGGGTGTCCTGGGCAGCGTCCTCGCGGCCGTGTCCGGGGCCCAGCTGGCCGCCGCCGGGTCGACGGAACCGTGGTTGGACGCGCTGCTCGGCGATGACGAGAACCGGGCAGCGTCCGACCGCCTGGACCCGGCCGCGCTGGCGGGCATCATGGGCGACGGAACGCCGCTCGCCAGCATGCTGCAGGTCCCGTTGTGGACCGCGCTGCGCATGGTGACCCGCGGCGCCCCGGTCGTCCAGGCCATGGCCCGCGGGCAGTTGCTCCTGGACCTCATGGTGCGTACCGCCGTCGCCGACGCGGGCCGCGCCGCCGACTTGGTCGGCATGGCCGCCCGCCCCGCCGTGACGTCCTACATTCGCGTCGTGGAGGGCGGGGCGTGCTCGCGGTGCATCATCCTCGCCGGGAAGGAATACGGCGTCTCCACGGGCTTCCTGAGGCATCCTCGCTGTCACTGCGGAATGGAGCCCGTCACCCGGGAGCACCGGCCGACGGCGCAGGACCCGCGCGCGGTCGTCGCCGCCATGTCGGACAAGGAGCGGCAGCGCACCGTCGGCGAGGCCGGCGCCAAGGCCATCGACGAGGGCGCCGACCTCGGCCTGGTCGTCAACGCGCGCCGCGGCATGGCCACGGCCACCGCTTTCGGCCGGACGCTGCAGGCCACGACCGAGGGCACGACCAGCCGCGGCATCGCCGGCAAGCGGGCTGGCAACCTGCAAAAAGTCCGCGGCCAGCGGTACCGGGTGAGCCGCACCCCCCGCCTGATGCCCGAGGAAATCTTCCGCATCGCCGACGACCGCGCCCATGCGATCCGGCTGCTGCGGCAGCACGCGTACATCTTCTGACCCGCCCGCGCGCAACGCCCGGGCCCGCCCCCGCCCCCGCACTGGGAGTCCTCATGAACCGCAGCACCCTGCCCCGCCATGCCCGCTCACGCGCGCACGCGCCCGCCTGGGCGCACCCCTACGCCGACCCGTTCACCCTGTACGCCGACGGCGGCGAGGAGGGCTCCCCGCCCGCAGACGCAGGCGAGGAGCCGCCCGAGGGCGACGAGCCGGACGACCAGCCCGAGGAAGGCGACGAGCCGGACCCGGACGGCGCCGACGAGCTGGGCGACAAGGGCAAGCGAGCCCTGGCGTCGATGAAAGGGAAGTGGCGGGCCGAGCGGGACCGGGCGCGAGAGCTGGCCGAGAAGCTGGCCGAGAAGGACGGCGCCGACGAAGCCGAGCAGGTCCGCCGCCAGGCCGAGACGGCCGCTCTGTCGAAGGCCAACCAGCGCATCATCCGCGCCGAGGTGAAGGCCGCGGCCAAGGGCGTGCTCGCCGACCCCGCGGACGCCTACAAGTTCCTCGACCTCGACCAGTTCGAGGTCGACGAGAACGGTGACCTCGACGCCGACGAAGTCACCGACGCCATCAACGAGCTCATCAGGTCCAAGCCCTACCTGGCTGCCGCAACGGCGAAGAGGTTCCAGGGCACTGGCGACGGCGGGGCAGCGCGCAAGGCGGGCCGGCCGAAGCAGCTCACCCGAGCAGACCTCAAGTCCATGTCCGCCGAGGCGATCGACAAGGCCCGTGAAGACGGCCGGCTCGACGACCTCATGGGCGGAAAGTAACCAGGAGGAATCACCATGTCCGTGCGGAACTTCGTTCCCGAAATCTGGTCGTCGCGGCTGCTCGTCGCGGTCCGGAAGAACCTCATCTACGCGGGCCCCACCGTCGTGAACCGCGACTACGAGGGCGACATCAGCGAGGCGGGCGACACCGTGCGCATCACCTCGGTGTCCCGCCCGGCGATCGGGACCTACGTCCCCGGCAGCACCGTCATCACCCCGGAGAAGCTGACCACCGGGCAGCGCACCCTCGTCGTCGACCAGTCGAAGTACTGGGCGTTCAGCATCGACGACGTCGACGCCCGCCAGGCCAAGGGCGGCCTCGTCCCCCAGGCCATGTCCGAGGCTGCCTACGGCCTCGCCGACACCGTCGACCAGTACGTGGCCGGTCTGTACACGCAGATCCAGGCGGCGAACTTCCTGAACGCCCAGGGCTCGCCGATCGACACGTACACCACGCCGACCGACGCCTACGACAAGGTCCTCGTCCCGCTGCGCACGCGGCTGACGAAGGCGAACGTGCCGACCGCCGGCCGGTACGCGATCGTGTCCGCCGAGTTCTACGCGTCGCTGCTCCTCGACTCCCGCTTCATCAAGGTGAACGAGTCGGGTACGGACGCCGGTCTGCGGAACGGCATGGTCGGCCGTGCCGCCGGGTTCGACATCTACGAGTCGAACAACATCCCCAACCCGGCCGGGGACACCCAGGTCGTCACCGCGGGCACGAACGCGGCGATCACGTTCGCCGAGCAGATCAACAAGACCGAGGCGTACCGCCCCGAGTCCTCGTTCTCCGACGCGGTGAAGGGCCTGGCCCTGTACGGGGCCAAGGTCGTCCGCCCGGACCACCTGGCCGCCGCGTTCATCAACCCCGCCGCCTGATTGGAGCCTGAGCCATGGCACGCACAGCAGTCCCGTACAGCAGCCTCCTCCCGAACGGAGCCCTCGCCGACCCGGCAGGGACCGCGGTCACCTCAGGGGCCGGCAACGGCGGCCAGGTCGCCAACGCCTTCCCGGAGCTGACGCTGCTCCGGGTGTCGAACGCCTCGGGCGGGTCCGGCACCGCGACGCTGCTCGCCGGCGCCCAGCCCGTCGCCATCGCGTCGGGGCAGGGGCCGCTCACGGTCACCGTCGCGAACAGCGCCACCCAGTGGATCGGCCCGGTGGAGTCCGGACGGTTCGTCCAGAACGACGGCTCGCTGATCGTGGAGGCGTCAGTCGCCATGACCGTGACCGCCTTCCGAGTCCCGAGGAACACCTGACATGGCCGAGACGATCCACGTCCGCGGGGAAGGCGGGTCCGTCTTCGCGATGAGCCTGCCCCTGCCCGAGGGCATCGCGGAACGGTACGAGCGAGGGCTGCTCGTCCGCGTGAACGAGGACGGCTCCCCCTACGCCGGCGCCCCCGCCCCCGCGCCCCGGGACCCGGACGCCAGCCCGGACACCCCGCCCGCCGCCGCCCCGGATTCCGAGCCCGTACCGGCCGGCGCCGCGGGGCGCCCGGCGGTCAACGCGCCCAAGTCCGAGTGGATCGCCTTCGTCGTCAGCCAGGGACACCTGTCTGCCGAGGACGCGGCGAACTACACCAAGGCTGACCTGATCGACATGGTCAGCTGAGACCCGGGAGGTCACCGTGGCACTGGACCCACTGGCGACGGTGGCCGACCTGGCCGCCCTCGGCCTGGTCATCGACGACGACGAGACGGCGGTGGCGACGCGGTACCTCACCGTCGCCTCGGCCGCCGTCCGGGACGCCGCTGGCAGCCCGATCTCTCAGACGACGTCGACGGTGACGCTTGAGGGTGAAGCGGATCAGCGGCTCCGGCTGCCCGGGCCGCCGATTCAGTCCGTGAGCGCAGTCGCCATCGACGGCGCCGCGGTCACGGACTGGCGGCTGCGCACCGACCGGCTGTGGAGGTTCGGCGGCTGGACTCGCGCCGAACCCTCCGAGGTCGAAGTGACGTACACCCACGGCCTGCCCGAGGTGCCGGCCGACATCGTCGACCTGGTCGGTCGCCTGGTCGCCGGGGCCATGGCCTCGTACCGGGCTGAGGACGGCGGGGCGAGCCTCGGCACGCAGGTCGTCACCTCCGAGCGGATCGGGGACTACGCCGTCACCTACGGCGGGGACGGCCTGGCCACCGACATGGAACTGCCCGCGTACCTGCGCGAGCGCCTGGCCGCCCGCTTCGGCGGCGGCATGTCCCTCATGCGGTCCCGGTGAGGGGGCCGGGTCGGTACCTGAACCGGCGCCTCACGGTGTGGCGGCCGGTCACGGTCGACGACGGGTACGGCGGGCAGGAAACCACGTTCGTCCAACAGCCCGGGACCGTCCGGGCCAAGGTCGACCAGCCGTCCAACGCGGACCGGATGCTGGCCGCGCAGGCGCAGTCCAAGCACGACCACACCGTGTTCCTCCTGCCGCGCGCGGACGTCCGCCGCGGCGACGAGCTGCGCGGCACCGATGCGCTGGGCCAGGAGCAGACGTTCCGGGTGCTGGCCGCGGTGCAGCCGTCCACGCCGGTCTACTCCAAGGCCCCGTGCCAGCTGATCCAGAGAGAGGGTGTGCGATGACGCAGCAGGAGCGGCCGAGGCTGCCGCAGGTGGAGCCGCACGAGGCCCGGCGTACAGCCGAGGACCTCCTGGGCCCGGACGCCACCGGCGGGGGCGTAACCCGGGCGATCGCCTGGGGCCTGGTCGCGGTGGCCGGTGAGCTCGCCGCGATCCGCCGGAAGCTGAAGTAGCCATGGCGCGCGGGCGGGGGCGGTCCGGGGGCCGGGGCGGCGGCACCAGGTCGAGCGGGATCACCGTACAGATCGAGGGCCTGGACCGGCTGCGCGAGCAGCTCGCCGACCTCACCCCAACCATCCGGGCCGCCGGGTTCAAGGCCCTGCAGGAGTCGGCCGAGGCGATCCGCGCGGACGCGTCCGCCGGTGTCCGGGTCCGGTCCGGGAACCTGCGGAACAGCGCGAAGGCCCGGTTCCACAACAACCAGTTGCGCGCCGAGATCGGCTGGTGGGACCCGGACGACTTCTACGCGATCCTCCACGAGTTCGGCACCCGCAGGATCCGGGCCCGGCCGGTCCTCGGGCCCGCGGCCGCATCCGAGCGCTCGAAGATCGCAGCCCGTATTCAGGCCGAGGTGAGGAGGGCCCTGTCGTGACGACCGCCCCGTCCCCGATGCTCGGCGTCCAGGGCGCCATCACCGGCCTGCTGCGCGGCGATGCCGCGCTGCTCGCCATGGTCAGCGCCATGCGGGGGGCCGAGGCGACACCGGCCAGCACGGTGTACGACTTCGTCCCCGAGGACGTCCCCTATCCGTTCGTCGTGATCGGCGAGGCGATCGAGACACCGGACAACCGGCACGGCGGGTTCGGCCGGCAGACCGTGCCGACTCTGCACGTCTGGGACCGGTACCGCGGGTACACCCGGGTGCTGCGGGTCGGGGCCCGGGTGACCGAGCTCCTGGACCACCAGCCGCTCACGGTCCCCGGGGCGGACTGGATCGCCACCCGGTACGAGTTCTCCCAGACGCTCACCGACCCGGAGCCGCCGGGCGACATCCGCCACCTGGTGCTCCGCTACCGCGTGGTCACCGAGCAGCACCCCTGATCGCTCCCCCTGCAACAGCCCCGCGCCGCCCGGCCCGGGGCTTTCTTCTTGCCCAGGAGGCACCCCATGGCCGGTATGGACGGCTTCGGAACGAAGCTCAAGCGAGGCGACGGTGAGACCCCCGAGGTCTTCACCGAGATCGCCGACATCACGAACCTGTCGGGCCCCGGCCTCTCCCGGGAGACCCTCGACGTCACGTCGCACGGGTCGCCGGACGGGTGGATGGAGTTCCTCGGCGGGCTCAAGGACCCCGGCGAGGTGTCCGCGGACATCAACTACCAGCCCGCCCTGCACGACCTCCTCGTCGCCGACTTCGACGACACGGCGCCGCGGAACTACCAGATCGTCTTCCCCGACGAGGACGCCACCACGTGGGCGTTCCCCGCGATCCTCACCGGGTTCGAGCCGGAAGCCCCCTACGACGACAAGGCCGCCGCCTCGCTCACCTTCAAGGTGTCCGGCAAGCCCACCATCTCCTGAACGGACACGCACATGGCACTCCTCAGCAAGGACCAGATCGCCGCGGCCGACGACCGCACGTGGGAGGACGTCGACGTCCCGGAGTGGGGCGGCACCGTCCGGGTCCTCGGCATGTCCGGCACCGAACGCAACGCCTACCAGTCGAGCCTCGTCGTGCTCGGGCCGAACGGCTCCGTGCAGCGGATGAACATGGCCGACCAGCTCGCCAAGCTCGTCGGCAAGTCCCTCGTCGGCGAGGACTTCGAGCGCCTCTTCACCGACAAGGAGGTGGCCGCCCTCGGCAAGAAGAACGGGGCCGTCCTGGAGAGGATCGGCCAGGTCGCACAGCGCCTGTCCGGGCTCCGCAAGGAGGACGTGGACACCGCGGCGGGAAAATCCGGAGCAGCCCCGAGCGACGGTTCTACCACCGTCTAGCGCTCGGACTCGGCTGCACCGTGCCCGAGCTCCTCGCCCGGTGCACGTCGGCCGAGCTCACCGAGTGGATGGCCTACGAGCAGGTCACCGGCCCGCTCGGACCGGAGCGCCTGGACCTCCTCTTCGGGATCCTCACCGCGACCGTGTCCAACGGGTCCCGTGGCAAGGGCCAGCGGGCCAAGGAGCCCCGGGACTTCATCCCGAAGTGGGACCAGGGAGCCAGGCGCGAGCCTGCGGACTGGCGGCAGATGCTCGCTCAGGTCAAGTCGATGAACCGGCGCCTGGGCGGTGCTGACCTCAGAGAGAAGGGGCGCTGATGGCCACGCTCGAAGAGCTCCTCGTCTCGGTCGGGATCAACACCGACGACCTCACCGGCGGGGCCCAGGGCGCCGCCGACGAGGTCGGCACCAGCCTCGGCGGCATCCAGACCGCTGCGGCCGGTGCCGCGGTCGGCGGCATGTTCGTCGCTGGTCTGAACGCGGCCATGGACCTGCAGTCGGTGGAGACCAGCCTGCAGAACCAGCTCGGGCTGACTGAGCAGGAAGCCGCGCGGGCGGGCGACGCGGCCGGCCGGGTGTACGCGGCCGGGTGGGGCGAGTCGATGCAGGAGGTCGGCGACGCCCTGGGTGTCGTGGCGCAGGCCATGGGCGGGGTCGGTGAGATCTCCGACGCCGAGATGGACGACCTCACGAAGAAGGCGCTGATGCTCGGCGAGACGTTCGAGCTGGACGTCGCCGAGTCCGCGAACGCCGCCGGAAAAATGATCAAGCTGGGGATGGCGAAGGACGGCAAGGAGGCGTTCGACATCCTGACCGCCGCCGCCCAGGAGATGCCCGCGATGATGCGCGACGACATCCCCAAGGTCATCGAGGAGTACGGCAAGCACTTCCAGCGCATGGGCATCGACGGCAAGACCGCGTTCGGGATGATGTCGCAGTACGTGCAGGCCGGCGGGCGCGACATCGACCAGGCCGCGGACGTCGTGCACGAGTTCGCCCGCATCACGTCGGAGGAGACCGACAAGGCCGCCGCCGCGTTCAAGGCGTTGGGCCTGCCCGCCAACGCGATGTTCGCCGACATCAACAAGGGAGGCGACAGCGCCAAGGCCGCTCTCAGCAAGACCCTTCAGGCTCTGCGCGGGGTGAAGGACCCGGCGGATCAGTCCGCCCTCGCGGTGGAGCTCTTCGGCGACATGGCCGGTGAGGGCGCCGACGCCCTGTGGGCGATGGACCCGGCGACCGCGGCCGCGGCCGGGGGGATGGCCGACGTTGCCGGCGCCGCCGACAAGGCCACCGAGTCGGCCGAGGCCGCCAAGTCGTTGGACGCGATCTGGCGGACCATGTCGGTGACGCTCGGGGAGATGCTGCAGCCCGCCCTGGCGTTCCTGTCCGACTTCATGCAGGAGAACCCCGGCCTGGTGAAGATCCTCGCGGGCGCGCTGCTCCTGCTGGGACTGGCGATCGGCATCGCGGTGATCGCCCAGTGGGCGTGGAACACCGCGCTGTGGGCGTTCCCCGGTACGTGGATCATCGCGGGGATCATCGCCCTGATCGCGATCATCGTGCTGATCGTCGTCTACTGGGACGAGATCGCCGCCGCCACCGGCCGCGCCTGGGACTGGATCACCGGCAAGCTCGGCGAGGCCTGGCAGTGGATCAAGGACCAGTGTGCCGCGGCCTGGGGCTGGGTCTCCCGGAAGACGGGCGAGGCCTGGGGCTGGGTACAGCAGAAGATCGCCGACGCCATCGCCGCAGTGATGCAGCGGGTGCAGTTCCTCGCGTCGATCCCCGGCAAGGTCGCCTCCTGGTTCGGCGAGGTCGTCGCCTGGATCAGCAGCCTCCCAGGGAAGATCAGCCGCGCCGCGTCGGGCATGTGGGACGGCATCAGCCGGTCCTTCCGCAGCATGGTCAACCAGCTGATCAGCGGCTGGAACAACCTGTCCTTCACCATCGGCGGCGGCTCCATCATGGGCGTCTCCATCCCGTCCCTGACCCTGTCCACCCCGAACATCCCGATGCTCGCCGAGGGCGGCGTCACCACCGGCCCGACCCTCGCCATGATCGGCGAGGGCTCCGAGCAGGAGACCGTCCTGCCCCTGTCGAAGCTCGACGGGATGCTCCGCTCCGTGGCCGGCAGCGTCCGCGACACCGGCGGCGCCGGACGGGGCGAGGTCCGTATCACCCTCGACGCCACCGGGGGCAGCAGCGCGCTGCGCACCGCCCTGCAAGAGATTGTCCGAGTCGACGGGCGCGGCGACGTACAGCTGGCCTTCGGGCAGTGAGGAGACACCGATGGCCCTGTCCGTAGACCGGCGCACAGAGATCAGCGTGGGCGGCACCTGGACGGATATCAGCGGGGACGTCCGGGAGCGGGACCCGGTCGTCATCGAGCGCGGCGCGAAGAACGAGAGCTCCAAGTTCGCACCGTCGAAGGCGACGCTGACGCTGAACAACCGGCACGGGCGGTACTCCCCGCGCAACCCGCGCTCCCCGTACTACGGGCTGATCGGCCGGAACACTCCGATCAGGGTGTCGGTGAAGGGGCCGGAGTCGTACCTGCAGCTGGAGGGCAACACCGCCTCCTACGCCCATGCCCCGGACGCGTCGACGCTCGACATCACGGGGGACATCGACATCCGTATCGAGGCGACCGTCGACTGGTACGCCAACGAGACTCAGGCCCTGATCGGGAAATACATCGTCGCGGGGAACCAGCGGAGCTACTCGTTGCAGCTGAGCGCCGGCGGGATCCTGACGCTGTGGTGGTCCGCCGACGGGACTGCCGCGTTCTTCGCTCAGCAGCCGCTACCGGCGCTGCCGCGACGCGCTGCCGTCCGCGCCACCCTGGACGTCGACAACGGGGCGGGCGGCTTCACCGCCCGGATCTACTGGGCTGAGTCCCTGGACGGCCCGTGGGCCCAGATCGGTGACCCGCTGAGCGCGTCCGGGGTGACGAGCATCTACAACTCGTCGGCACCGCTGGAAATCGCGCCGACGGGGATTCCGGCTGCGTCACCCGTACAGGGCCGGGTGCACCGTGCCGAGGTCCGGTCGGGGATCGGCGGCACCATCGTGGCGTCACCGGACCTGCGGGCCCTGCCCGAGGGGGCAACCTCGTGGGCGGACACGGCGGGCCGCACGTGGACGCTCGGCTCTCAGGCCACGATCAGCGACCGGGAGTACCGGTTCACCGGTGAGATCTCGGCGTGGCCGGTGCGGTGGGACCTCTCCGGGGCGGACGTGTGGGTGCCGATCGACGCGGCCGGGGTGACCCGCCGCCTCGGGCAGGGCCAGAAGGCCCTGGAGTCCACGCTGCGCCGCCGTATCCCCTCGGACCCGGACCTGGTCGCGTACTGGCCGATGGAGGACGGGAAGGAGGCCGTGGCCGCGTACTCCCCGCTGCCGGGGATCCGGCCGCTCGCCCTGACCGGCTGGGACATGGCGGCAGACGACTCCCTCGGCGGCGCCGACGCCCTGCCCAAGGCCAAGAACCCCGCGACCCTGCGCGGGACCGTGCCGCGGTCCTCCACCGCGGGATGGCAGGTGGAGTGCGTCTACTACCTGCCGACGCTCGCAGCCACCCAGACGGAGGTCCTCCGGGTCGCCGTCGCCGGATCGGTGATGACGACCGCCGTCGTCTACGCGAGCACCGCTGGCGTCCGCATCGAGGCCCGCGACTCCGACGGCGGCCTGCTCGGCGCGTTTGTTTTCGCCGACGCCGGCGCGCTCGCCGACTTCTGGGGCCGGTGGAACCGGCTCGCCATCTACACCGCGGCGTCCGGCGGCACCTGCTACCTCTACGCCAGCTGGCGGGACATCGCAGCGAACTCCCGATGGTCCGCCCGCACCAGCTTCACCGCCGGGCAGGGCGCCGTCGTCGGCGTGTCCGGCAGCTACGGCGCCAACACCACCGGCCTGGTCCTCGGGCATCTGGCTGTGTTCGACATCCCCGCCGCGTCGACCGCTCTCGATGCCCCGCCCGCAGCAGCCGTTTTCACCGGCGCCGACGATGGTTTCGCAGGTGAGAGCGCCATCAACCGCATGTACCGGGTGACCTCCGAGGAATCGGCGCAGGTGTCCCTGACCACGATCGACGGCGACCTCACCGTCCTGTCCGAGGCGATGGGGCCGCAGCGTCCCGGCACGCTCCTGGAGCTCATCGAGGACGCTGCGGCCACCGACGGCGGGATGCTCTACGAGAGGCGCGACGCCCTGGCGCTCGTCTACCGGGACCGCAGCACCCTGTACAACCAGCCGGTGGCCCTGGCCCTGGACTACCTCGCACCGGGTGAGGTGCCGCCGCCCCTGGAGCCCACGGAGGACGACCAGCGGCTGCGCAACGACGTGACGGTCACGCGGCGGGGCGGGTCATCGGCCCGTTCAGTTCTGGAGTCCGGCCCGCTGTCCGTCCAGCCGCCCCCGTCCGGCGTCGGCCCCTACGACGAGGCGGTGACGCTCAGCCTCTACACCGACGAGCAGCCGCAGCCGATCGCCGACTGGCGGGTGCACCTGGGCACGTGGGACGAGGCCCGGTACCCCACGGTCACCGTGTGGCTCCACGCAGCCCCGCACCTCGTCGACCGCGTCCTGACGATGGACATCGGCGACCGGCTGCAGATCTCCAACCTGCCTCCGTGGCTCCCGCCCGGGCTCATCGACCAGCACCTGCTCGGCTCCACCGAGCGGATCACCGCAGTCGAGTGGGCCCTGACCATGAACTGCACGCCGGCGGGCCCGTGGCAGGTCGGCGTCTACGACGACCCGGCCCGGGGCCGGTACGACACCGGCGGGTCCGCCCTGGCGTCCGGGGTCACGGCCACGGCCACGACCCTGTCCGTCGCCGTGTCGGACGGCACCCGGTGGACCACCGACCCCGCGGACATGCCGCTGACGGTGCAGGTCGGCGGCGAGGAGATGACCGTCACCGCGATCACCGGCACCAGCAGCCCGCAGACCTTCACTGTCGCCCGCTCCGCCAACGGCATCGTCAAGGCGCACTCCGCGGGCGCGGATCTCCGCCTGGCCCGACCCACCCGCTACGCACTGTAGGAGGCGCACATGCCCGACCTCGCCCGGGCCGGACAGCGGCTGATCGCGAGCACGGAGAACGCGCGCGCGCCTTTCACCGTGAACTACACGGCCATCAACTCGAATACGTCCCCGGTCACCAACGAGACCGCCTGGGTCACCACCGGCCTGATCACGTTCCGGCCGGGCCGCGCGTACCGGATCACCGTCAAGGGGCTGCTCACGCCGACCGCGGCGAGCAGCGAGGGACGGATCCGGGTGCGCCGGGACACCGCCAGCGGCACCACGCTGTACGACTCGTTCCGGATCACCACGCCGAGTTCGGGGGCGAACTACGGGTTCGAGTTCTCGAACCTGATCGTGAACTCGGGGACCAGTCAGGTCCTCGCGCTGCTCGTGGGCACCGTGGGCCGTGACTCCGGATCCGCGACGTACAGCGTGTCCAGCTCAGCAACCCACGTCGCCTACCTCCACACCGAGGACTTCGGGCCCGCCGCAGACTTCCCCGGGGCCACCCCCCTCACCTGACCCACCCGATCCCCGAGCCCCGAGCCGATGGCCGGGGCTCTACGCATGTCTGGAGACCTCATGGCCTGGTACCCCAGAGCTACGAAGATGGAGCTGCAGCCGGAGTCCGACGCCCAACCGGCGATACGGCCGACGCAGTTCATCGTCCACTCGATCATCGCCCCGTGGACCGCGAAGCGCGTCTACGAGTACTGGCGTGACAGCACCAACCTGGAGTCCCACTTCGGGCTCGGGTACGCCGGCGACCTCGGGCAGTTCATCGGGACGGAGACCCGTGCCGACGCGAACGCCGGCGCGAACCGGCGCCCCGACGGCACGGGCGCGGTGAGCATCGAGACCGCGTCGAACCTGCAGGGCTCCGACCCGTGGACGGACGAGCAGGTCGAGGAGCTCATCGAGCTCGGTGTGTGGCTGCACCAGAAGCACGGGGTTCCGCTGCGGATCTGCCGCACTCACGACGACCCGGGGTTCGGGTACCACTCGATGTTCTCGCAGTGGTCGACGTCGGGTACCGCCTGCCCCGGGAAGGCGCGCATCGCCCAGTTCAAGACCGTGGTGTTCCCGGGCATCGTCGCCCGGGCCACCGGCAAGACCGACCCCCCGAGCAAGGAGCCCGACATGGCACTGACCGACGCCGAGATCAAGAGGGTCGCCGACGCGGTCGTCGACCGCATCCTGTCGAAGGACGCGTTCAGCGCGCCGATGGACGCCGCGGACTACAGCCCGGACCCGAAGAGCAGCAAGCACTACTGGTCCGGCCGGACGGTGTTCGGCGACCTCGTCACCCGGGTCCGCCGTATCTCCGCGGAGGTCCGCCGGATCTCCGCGGACACCGCCGCCATCCGCAAGAAGATCGGAGCCTGACCATGAGCACTCTGACCACCTCGTCGTTCTGGAAGGCGACCGGCGAGCGGGCGGTGAGGACCTTCGCGCAGGCGGAGCTCGCGCTCCTCGGCGGTGACGGCCTGGGTCTGGTCGATGTCGACTGGGGCCCGGCGCTGTCCATCGGCGGCCTGGCCGCGCTCCTGGCCGTGCTGACCGCGGTCGTGGCCAGCGGGTCCAGCACCGACGGGCCCGGTGTCACCGAGACGGTGGCCCCGGACCTGCCGCCGGTGACCTACCGAGGACCGGCCGCCTGATGCGGGCGCCCGGCGGGCAGTTCAGCCGGCGCCGGGCGTTCCTCGCGACGCTCGGCGCGGCATGGCTCGGGTACGGGGCCGGGATCATCATCGATCCCCGGTACGGGACAGCCCGCGGGCTGGGCACGGTGGTGCGGTACGTGCCGCTGGACGCTCTGGGCGGGATATGGGTGGGCTGCGGTCTCCTGGCCTTGGCCGCGGCCTGGGCGGCGTCCTGCCCGCGGGTGCAGGCGGCCGGGTTCGCGGCGCTCGCAACTCCGGCCGCCCTGTGGGGGGCGGCGTTCACGGTCTCGTGGGCGGGCGGTGGGTTCCCGTCGGCCGGCGGGAGTGCCGCGGCCTGGGTGGGGTTCGCGCTGAGCGTGGTGTGGGTGTCGGGCATGGATGATCCGCTGCCGCCCCGCCTGAGAAAGAGGTTCCGCTGATGGATGTGGGTGCACTGGCTGCTGCGGGGGTGGCGCTCCTCGTGGGGGTGCTGACGTGGACGCAGTCGAGGGCGACGAACCGCCGCGCGGATTTCCTGGCGATCACGGACCGGCTGGATCGTGATGTGGCCACCGAGCGGGTGCAGCGGAAGCTGTTGACGCGGGCGTATCTGGATCTGTTGGGGTGGGCCCGCCGGGTCGGCCCCGACAGTCCGGCCGGCCCGGCGCCCGAGCCCCCGGTTGATCTGGACCTCGCGCCCTGGCAGCACTGATCACTTCCGCAGCACCGCGATCACGCCCCCTGCACCTGGCTTCGGCCGGGCGCGGGGGGCGGTTTCGTCATGTTCGGGGTGGCTCCGGCAGCTTCGCGACGAACGTCCCGATGCCCGGCTCCATATACGCCAGCCCCGCCGCCCGCAGCTCCTGAAGGACACGCCGACCCGTCATCGGGCTGATCCCGGTCTCCGCCTGGAGGTCTAGCGCGGACGGCAGGCGGGTCCCCGGCGGGTACGCCCCGCTGTCGATGCGCTCCTCCAGCAGGGCGTACACCTGCCGCCACCTGGGGATCTCCGGTGTCCAGTCCATGCTCGTGACGCTAGGCCCGCCCTGCCCGCTGGGCGAGACAGGGCCGACCGGTTGGCCTAGTTCACCTATCGGACCTATCGCGCCGGGCATATGGTGGGCGTCACATAGATAACCCCCGCGGCCGTGTCACCGGCCCGGGGGTGCGGACACCAGCCTGAGGAGCTGATGGCATGGCATACGGTACCGCTGGCCAGTCCCAGACGGACAGGGCCATAGACGACACGTACCGGCGGGTGCTTCGCCACACGGAGGGGTGCCGGCCGTGCAACACCGCGGGCGCGGAATGCCCCGAGGGTGACAGGCTGCGGGCCGGGCACCGTACCGCGCTGGCGACGGAGGCCCGCCGGTGAGCGCGACCACACCACCGCCGCGGGAGTCGTCCGAGGACTCCGTCCTCACGAATCTGATCTGGCTCCAGCGCACCCGCCAGGAGCGGCTGGCTGACGCGCGTCGGCTGGCTGAGCAGCCTCGGCAGCGCCGGCACTGAGGCTCCCTGCCCGCACCCCGAGGTCGGCGGCGGCCGGGGGCGCGGGCAGGGTCACGTCCGGACGAGGTCGGCGAGGGGGACGTCGAGCGCGTCCGCGATGAGCAGCAGGTGGTCGAGGAGCGGTGAGTGTGTGGCCTGCTCTATGCGGTTCACCGTCTTGCGGTCGATTCCTGCGCGGCCGGCCAGTCCTTCCTGGGTGAGTCCGGCCCGGGTGCGGGCGGCGCGGACGTTGTCCCCGACGGCTCGGCGGCGGGCTGGGACCCAGTCGGGCAGGGGGTCGGTTGGCACTCGTCAACGCTCTGGGCTGCACCCTCGCGGTGTCAGTACCATCGATGGTACAAAGTTGATCAGTTGTCGCTATCACTCCTTTGAGGGATTGCGTCAAGATTCGAACGCGTGTTCCGATGGTTGTGCGCGCCATCCGGTTGCGCGCTGATCGTGCCGGGCACGGCGGGGCGGCACCCCCCAGCTCGGCACACGGCGGTCCCTCGCTCCGGCGGGGGGCCGCTTCTGTGTGTCCGGTAGTGCTCACCTGCGGATACCTCAAGATCCACTGGGGCAGAATTGGGGCAACAGGTCGCGTGCTCAGTACGTGAGGGAGCGTGCGAGAGCGTGAGAAGAACGGGGCCACACGGAGAAGGGCCAGGCGGGGCATGTGCCCTGACCTGGCCCTTCGGGTGATCCGTGCTGGTGAAGAGTGTGCCCCCGGCAGGATTCGAACCTGCGACACCCGCTTTAGGAGAGCGGTGCTCTATCCCCTGAGCTACGAAGGCGGAAGGCGTGGTGCGGTCGATGACGGCCGCCTCACCGGTGACAGTGTAGCGGGTGGGCGCTCCGGGCCCGGAGGGTCGTGCGGCGCCGTCCCGGTGGGGTGGCTGCCGTATCGCGACGGGGCTGCGCCACGGGACACGGCGGTCCGGGCGGGCAGCGGCACGGGCCGACGCCCGAGCCGGGCGTACGAGCCCGAGCCCGGCGGTACGGGCCGGCATCGGGGTCAGTGGTACGAGCCCGCGCCCTCAGCGGTGTGGCCCGGCACCCGGATGCCCGGGCCCCAGTCGTACGGCTCGCCGGGTGTCCGCGGGGCTCGGCCGCTGCGGTCTGTGGTGGCTCCTTGACGGGGTCCGGGGCGGGCCGTAGCGTCGCCGGATTGTCGAGCCAGCACGTGGAGAGGCCGTTCGTGCCGCACACCGATCCCAGCCGGTCGCCCGGCACACAGGAGCTCGCCCGCGTCGAGGCGTCGCTGACCGCTCCGGGTGCTCCGTTCGCCGTGGTGCGCGCCGAGCACGGACCGCTCGTGTACGCCAACGGCCCCCGGACGCTGCGGGAGTTCGTCGAGACCACCTGGGCGTACGGCGACCAGCCGTTTCTGATCTCGGGTGAACGGACCTGCTCGTACGGTGAGTTCTTCGCCGCCGCCTCCGCCCTGGCCTGCCGGCTCACCGATGTGTACGGCCTGCGCTCCGGTGACCGTGTCGTGGTGGCCATGCGTCAGCACGCCGAGTGGCAGATCGCCTTCTGGGCGGTACAGCTCGCCGGTCTCGTCGCCGTACCGCTCAACACCTGTTGGACCGAGGCGGAGTTCGGGCAGGCCCTCGACGACTGCGAGCCGAGGGTGCTGCTGGTCGACGCGGAGCAGGTGCCGAAGGTGGCCGGGTGGAGCCGCGGGGCGGGGGCGCTGCTGGTCGTCTTCCATGACGAGGGGGAGGTGCCGGCCGGTGCCGAGCGGTACGCCGACCTGCCGGAACCTGATCCGTCGGCGGCGCCGCCCGAGGTGGAGGTCCGGCCCGAGGACGATGCCACGATCCTCTACACCTCCGGCACGACCGGGCGGCCCAAGGGGGCCGTGGCCACCCATCTCGCGCAGGCGGGCGCCGCGCTTAACCCGCGCTACCAGGCGGCGTTCTCCGCGTTGGCCCGTGGAGTCGTCCCCGGTCAGGGGCCGGCGCCGGTCACCCTGGTGACGTTCCCGTTCTTCCACGTCGCGGCGTTCACCGGCCTGTACGGGGCGATGGCGGTGGGCGGCACCCTCGTCCTCATGCCGAAGTGGGATGCGGACGAGGCCCTGCGGCTGATCCGGCACCACGGGGTCACTCATTTCGCGGGCCTTCCGACCACCGCGCTCCAGTTGCTCGCGGCGGCGGAGCGCGCGGGCGACGGTCTGGAGGGCCTGGCGGGGCTGAACACCGGCGGGGCGGCGGCTCCGCCCGATCTGGTCGCGCGGCTCACGGCCCGGTACGGCGAGCGGATCGAGCCGCGCAACGGCTACGGGCTGACGGAGACCAGCGGCGGGGTCCTGGCCGTCTCCGGAGCGGCGTACCGCGAGCACCCGGACTCCGTGGGCACCCCGACGCCCGTCACCGAGGTGCGGATCGCCGGTCCTGCGGGCGACGCGCTCCCCGACGGCCGGGCCGGTGAGCTGTGGCTGCGCGGCCAGTCGCTGGTCCGCGGCTACTGGCGTGACGAGGCGGCGACGGCCGCGGCGTTCACCGGCGGCTGGTTCCGTACGGGGGACCTGGCCGTCGTGCGGGACGGGCGGGTCCACATCGTCGACCGGATCGCGGACCTGGTGGTGCGGGGCGGCGAGAACGTGTCCTGAGTGGAGGACGAGGCCGTGCTGCACGGCCACCCGGACGTCGAGGACGCGGCGGTGCTGGGCGTTCCGCATCCCGGGCTGGGGGAGGAGGTCGCGGCGGTCGTCCGGGTACGCCCGGGGTCCGTCGTCACGGCCGACGCACTGCGGGCCCATGCGGGGCGGGTCCTGGCCGCGTTCAAGGTGCCGGCGCACATGAGACTGACGCGCGATCCTCTGCCGCGGAACGCGACCGGGAAGGTCCTCGAGCGGGACCTCCGCGACACTCTCCAGGAGCAGGAGCAGGAGCAGGAGCAGGAGCAGGAGCAGGAGCAGGAGCAGGAGCAGCAGCAGGGCGGCCGGAGGCGGGCTCCGGGCGGTCTCACGGACGGGTGATCCGGACCCGGTAGTTTCCGTCGGTGTTCTTGTCCAGCACGGATATCCGTATGCCGTCGGCCTGGTCGGTGAAGGTCTCGCCGGGTTCGAAGGGGGCGTCGGAGAGTTCGGTGTGGACGTTGGGCCGGCGGGTGCATCCGCCGCTGTCCTCCGTGCTGTCCTCGACGGCGACGGGACCCTGCCCGGTGTCCACGTCGGAGCTGACCTTGTAGACGAGGACGCCGGGCCGGCAGACCGCCTCGTCGTTGCCCTCCGCGGTCCGCACCTCCACCGCGTAGCCGGACTGCGCGCTCACCGGCACGAAGACCAGTTTCCGGCCGCCGGTCGTGGCCAGGGGTTCCAGGACGTGGTCGCTGGTGCCGGGCATGGCGGCGCAGTCGACCTGGTCGTTGTCCAGCCAGCCGAGCTTCCACTTGTGCCAGCCCAGCAGGTCGTTGTTGGCCCCCCAGTCCTCGGACATGATGTCCCAGTGCCCGACGGAGCCGCCGCCCTCCATCGTGTAGAGGTCGGGCAGTCCGAAGACGTGGCCGTTCTCGTGGGGGAGGACGCGGTAGCCGGTCTCGGTGTAGGTGCCCGATCCGTCGTCCTGCCGGCTGTAGACGAAGGACGTGTTGGCGAGCGGGACGCCGTCGGCGGAGGGCGCGTCGTCGTTGCCGGAGAAGGTCACGGACAGGACGGTGTCCAGCGCGGAGGGTCCGGCGTTCGGGGTGACCAGTACGTTGACCAGGTCGTACGCGGAGAAGTCGACCTTCGGGTCGGCGACGGCCACCAGGTCCTTGACCATCTTGCGGTAGCCCGGTTCGTACGGTGAGCCGCGTTCTATGCCGTACGCGGAGAACGGCTCGGGCATCCGGAGCCAGTCCTTCACGGGTGCCTCGGGCACGTAGGTGAGCCGGCCGTAGGAGCTGGTGCGGAACCAGTCGGAGGTCTGCGGGAAGAATTCCGCGAGCCGGTCGGCCGCCGGTTCCTTCGCCTCCGCGTCGGGGAAGTCGATCATCAGGTTGAGCGCCCTGATCCGTCCGGTGGAGCGCGCGTAGCCCGGAGGCGTGGGCATTCCCTCCGACATCTGCACGCCCATCGAGGTGGCTATCCGGCACGGTGCGAGGCCGGTCCCCCGCGGCGTCGACACCGGTCCGGCGGAGGCGCGGCTGGCGATGGGGAGGGTGGTGCTGGCCGATGCCATCGTCGCGATGACCAGGGCCGTCGCTCCCGCGAGCGCGAGGGGCCGGCGGTGTCCGCGTATCCGGTGGCGGGGCTGCTGCATGGGGCGTCGCCTTCGGTCGGCGGCAGCCGGCCCGGCCCTGACTGCGCTCTGGCGATCAGCCTGTGCCGGGTTGCGGGGGACCGCTCGCTGGGTGCGCCGATAGGGGGATTTCCGGCGCACACCCGTTTGTTTCCCAGGTCACATGAAGGGGTGAAATAACCGGGGACCCTCTCCCCGTTTGCACCTGTGTCCCCGCGAAACGGGGATACGGTCCCCGGTTCCCCGGAGGATCGCACGCACCGGAGAGAAGGGCCGTCGTCGTGGAGTCCGCCACCGAGACCGTCACCTGCGCCGCACAGCGCCGTACGCCCCGTCCGCGGGCCGACGCGCTGCGCAACCGGGAGCGGATCGTGGTGGCCGCGCGTGAGATGTTCGTCGAGTTCGGGCCCGATGTGCCGCTCGACGAGGTCGCCCGCAGGGCCGGAGTCGGCAACGCCACGCTCTACCGGAACTTCCCCGACCGTGCAGCCCTGGTCCACGAGGTCGTGCTCGCCGTCACCTCCCGCACCACCGACCGGGTGAGGGAGGCCGTCGCGGCCGAGTCCGACCCGTTCGCCGCGCTCAGCCGCTTCGTGCACGCGGCGGCCGACGAACGGATCGGCGCCCTGTGCCCGATGCTGTCCGGCGGTTTCGACACCGACCATCCCGAACTGCTCACCGAGCGCCGCCGCCTCGAAGAGGCCGTCGAGGGGCTCGTGGAGCGTGCCAAGTCCGCAGGGAGGCTGCGCACCGACATCGCCGTCGGTGACGTGCTCGTCGCCCTCTCCCAGCTCACCCGTCCGCTGCCCGGCGTCGCCTGCCCGGGTATCGACCGGTTCACCCACCGCCATCTGCAGCTCTTCCTGGACGGCCTGGAGTCCCCGGCCCGTTCCGAGCTGCCGGGATCGGCGGCGACCTTGGAGGACCTGCGCGCGGGGTCCTGACGCCCGCGCACCGGAGAACCGACCCACAAGACCTGCGGCCCCCAGCGGCCCACACCAGCCCGTGAATCCGGCCCGGCCCTGACGTAGAGGGCCCGGCGGCCGGTTCAGCTCACCCTCTTCGGCCCGGTACGCGGTCCCTGCGCGGGCCCGTCCGCCGCATCCGTACCCTCTCGTGTCCTTAGGTGGCTATTCCCATGTCGAAAACAGCCGGCACCCTTCCGGATCCCAGTCGCTGGAAAGCGCTGGCGTTCATCGCCCTCGCCCAGCTGATGGTCGTGCTCGACGCGACCATCGTGAACATCGCCCTGCCGTCCGCCCAGGGCGACCTGGGCATCTCCGACGGCAACAAGCAGTGGGTGATCACCGCGTACGCGCTCGCGTTCGGCGGGCTCCTGCTCTTCGGCGGGCGCATCGCCGACCTCTGGGGCCGTAAGCGGACCTTCCTGGTCGGCCTGATCGGCTTCGCCCTCGCCTCCGCGCTCGGCGGCGCCGCCACCGGCCAGGCCATGATGTTCGGTTCGCGCGCGCTGCAGGGTGTCTTCGGCGCCCTGCTCGCACCGGCCGCGCTCTCGCTGCTCGCGGTGATGTTCACCGACGCCAAGGAGCGTGCCAAGGCCTTCGGTATCTACGGGGCCATCGCCGGTGGCGGTGGCGCGGTCGGCCTGATCCTGGGCGGCTTCCTCACCGAGTACCTGAACTGGCGCTGGACGTTCTTCGTCAACATCCCGTTCGCCGTGATCGCCGCCGCGGGCGCGTACCTCGTCATCCGGGAGCCGGCCGGCGGCCGCAACCGCTCGCCGCTCGACATCCCCGGTGTGGTCCTGTCCACGCTCGGCCTGGTCTCCCTGGTGTACGGCTTCACCCGCGCCGAGTCGGCCGGCTGGTCGGACTCGCTGACCATCGGCATGTTCGTCGCCGCCGGTCTGCTGCTGATGGCCTTCGTCGTCACCGAGTCCCGCGTGAAGTCCCCGCTGCTGCCGCTGCGTGTCCTGACCGACCGCAACCGCGGAGGCGTCTACCTCTCGCTGGGCCTCGCCATCATCGCGATGTTCGGGCTCTTCCTCTTCCTCACCTACTACCTGCAGGTGGTCAAGGGGTACACCCCGGTCAAGACCGGCTTCGCCTTCCTGCCGATGATCGCGGGCATGATCACCGGTTCCACCCAGATCGGCGCACGGCTGATGACCCGGGTCCCGCCGCGCCTGCTGATGGGTCCCGGCTTCCTCGTGGCGGCCGTCGGCATGCTCCTGCTGACCCAGCTGGACCTCGACACCTCCTACGCGGCGGTCATCCTGCCGGGCCAGCTGCTGCTCGGCCTGGGCATGGGTACCGCGTTCATGCCGGCCATGTCGCTGGCCACCCACGGCATCGAGCCGCGTGACGCCGGTGTGGCCTCCGCGATGGTGAACACCTCGCAGCAGGTCGGCGGCGCCATCGGTACCGCGCTGCTCAACACCATCGCCGCCGGTGCCACCACCGCGTACATAGCCGACCACGCGGCCGGCGCGACCGACCCGAGGCTGCTCCAGCTCCAGGCCATGGTCACCGGCTTCGCCTCCGCGATCTGGTGGGCGGTCGGCATCCTGGTGATCGCCTCGGCGATCGCGGTGACGCTGATCAACACCGGTCGCCCGGGCACCGGTTCGGCGGCCGGCTCGGGGCAGGCAGGGGACGGGGCTGAGGAAGAGTTCAAGATCCCGGTCGTCGCGCACTGACCTCGCCCACCGACGCCGCGCACGGAGCGGTGTGCCGGGCCGGGTGACCGGCCCGGCACCGGCCCCCGGGGTGACGCTCGGGCTCTGAGGCCCCGGATCTTTCACCTCGGGCGGCCGGCGGGCGGGTGGCTCCTTGCCGGATGCCCCTCGCCGGGTCGCTTGTCGTCAGGCGATCCCCCGGGCCCGGCCCGCCGTGTCCGCCCGCCCTTCTGCCCTGGTTCCGCTCAGCGGAGCCAGGGCAGATCCGCGTCCGTGCCCTCCGGCTGCAGGCCGGTGGCGATGAGCTGCATGATCTCGCCGAGGCTCTGCACCTGCTGCGGGCTGAGCCGGTCGAACATCGCCTGGCGTACCGCGTCGACGTGTCCCGGTGCGGACCGCGCCAGCATCGCGTAGCCCTCGTCGGTGAGGACCGCGTTCTGGCCGCGTTTGTCGGAGGGGCAGTCCTCGCGGCGCACCCAGCCGTTCTTCTCCAGCCGGGCGACGGCGTGCGAGAGGCGGGAGCGGGTGATCTTGGCGTCCTTGGCCAGCTCGGTCATGCGCTTCCGCCGCCGAGGTGCCTGGGAGAGGTTCACCAGCAGCCCGTAGTAGATGTGCGGCATGCCGGCGTCGCGCTGCAACTGGCGGTCGAGGTGGTCCTCCATGAGCGTGGTGGCGTGGAGGTACGCGCGCCACACGCCCTGCTCTTCGTCGGTGAGCCACCGGGGCTCGCCGGGTGATGCCGTGGTCATGTACTTCACTGTACGACCTTTTCTTGAAAGTTGAACTAGATGGAGCTAAGGTCTCTGATGGTTAGAACTTGAAGATTCAAAGATTCGGTCCCGAAGAGCCGATCCACCGAATCCCGGGTGTGTGCGCAGGGGTGCGTTCCCGGTAGCTGTGCACACCACACATACCTTGATCGGCAGAGGAATGGGAGTGCCATGACAGTCGCTGCGGAACGTATGCCCGCCCTCTACCTCTCCCACGGCGCCCCGCCGCTCGCCGACGACCCGGTGTGGCCCGGAGAGCTGGCCGCCTGGTCGGCGGGGCTTCCCCGTCCGAACGCGATCCTCATGGTCTCCGCGCACTGGGAGGAGGCCCCGCTCGCCCTCGGCGCCACCGAGACCGTGCCGCTGGTCTACGACTTCTGGGGCTTCCCCGAGCACTACTACCAGGTGGAGTACGCCGCTCCGGGGGCCCCGAAGCTCGCGGACGACGTGCGCAAGCTGCTGCGCGGCACGGGAACCCCGGTCCAGGACATCCCCGACCGCGGCCTCGACCACGGCGCGTACGTGCCGCTGGTCGAGATGTTCCCCGGTGCCGACATCCCCGTCCTCCAGATCTCGATGCCGACGCTCGACCCGCAGAAGCTGATGGACATCGGGCGCAAGCTCGCCCCGCTGCGCGACGAGGGCGTGCTGATCGTCGGCAGCGGCTTCTTCACGCACAACCTGGCGGCGCTGCGGCACGCGGGCGGCGGCACCCCCGGCTGGTCCGCGGAGTTCGACGACTGGGGGCACCGGGCGCTCCAGGCGCAGGACGTCGACTCCCTGCTGGACTTCGAGCACGCCTCCCCGGCCGGCCGGCTGGCCCACCCGCGCACGGAGCACTTCGCCCCGCTGTTCGTCACGCTCGGCGCGGCCGAGTCCGAGCTCGACCAGGGGCGCAGCGTCATCGACGGCTTCTGGATGGGCCTGGCCAAGCGCTCGGTGCAGTTCGGCTGAGCAGTCAGCGGTCTCCCGTACCGGGGGACCGGGGTGCCGTACGGGCCGGCCGGGTTCTGCCGGTGACGAGGTCGGTGACATGCGTCGCGCCGTCCCGGGTACCAGGCTCCCGAGCAACCGGAAGCCGGTGGGGGCCGTCTTCAGGGTGGGGGTGCGGCGTCCGGGGGCGGTCGTCGCCTCGGGGTCGATGCGGCCGTGTCGCGTGTGAGCGCGGTCTCACGGACTGAGCGGCCGCAGAGGTCCGCGAAGGCTTCCGGAACTGCCTGCACCGCGTGTCTGACCTGCGGTTCTGTGGGTATGTGCACCATCTGTCCCTCGGTGGGAGGAGATAGGGTACTGCATGATCTCGAAAATGAATGGTCCCCCTGGGAATTCTGTCCGGATTCCAGTCGTTGTTTCCATCGGATGCAGGGCACCCGGGAGGGTGTCGCGACCTACTCAGTAAGGGAGCTCGCATGGCAACCCGTGCCGTCGCCCGTCGTTCGTCCGCCAGCACCGGCGGGACCGACCGGGCAAGCAGTGTTCGCGCCGTGGGCGGGGAGATCGCCGATCGCGACCTGGTCGGCATGTACCTCGACGAGATCGCCCGGACACCCCTGCTCGACGCCGCGAAGGAGGTCGAGCTCTCCCAGACGATCGAGGCGGGCGTCTACGCCCAGCAGATACTCGACGGAGTGGTGGAGAGCGACGCCTCCGGAGCGACGCGGGAGGAGCTCGAGGCGCTGGTCGCCGAGAGCGAGCGCGCCAAGGACGTGTTCATCCGTTCCAATCTCCGGCTCGTCGTCGCCGTGGCCAGGCGCTACCCGAGGGCAGGTCTGCCCCTGCTCGACCTGATCCAGGAGGGCAACGCGGGCCTGGTGCGCGCGGTCGAGAAGTTCGACTACGCCAAGGGCTTCAAGTTCTCGACGTACGCCACCTGGTGGATCCGTCAGGCCATCACCCGCTCCATCGCCGACCAGTCCCGCACGATCCGGCTCCCCGTCCACCTCGTGGAGGAGCTCGGCAGGATCCGGCGGGTGCAGCGTGAGTTCAACCGCGAGCACGGGCGCGACCCGGAGCACGCGGAGATCGCCGCCGAGCTGGACTCCAACGCGGAGCGCGTGGGCAACGTCCTGGACTGGGCCCGCGACCCGGTCAGCCTGAACATGTCCGTGGACGACGACGGCGACACCCAGTTCGGTGACCTCCTGGAGGACACCTCCGCCGTCTCGCCCGAGCAGTCCGTGATGACGCTGCTGCGCAGCGAGGAGCTCGAGGACCTGATCGGCAAGCTCGACCACCGCACCGCCTCCATCATCAAGATGCGGTACGGGATCGAGGACGGCCGCGAGCGGACCCTCACCGAGGTGGGCAAGCAGCACGGCCTGACGCGGGAGCGGATCCGGCAGATAGAGAAGCACGCGCTGCTCGAATTGAAGCGAATGGCTCACGACACGGGCTTTGACGCTGCGGCGTGAGCGATTAACCCGTAATCTCCCCATCAAGCCGGTTCGCACCGGCCCGACGACCGGTCTCCTTCCGGTCCCCTGAGCTGAGTCCCGGCGCCCACCCCCCCCCCCGGCGCCGGGGCTCATTCATGTGCGGCCCGGGGAGCACGGGCCCTCCGGAGCCGCCCCCGGGTGCACGGACCGCCCGGTCGCTCCGGTACGCGCACCTCGGTCCGCGCCGGCGCACGGTCCGGCCCTCGGGCTCCGGGCCGCTCCGGTGCGCGAACCCCCGGGACGCCCGGCTGGGTCGGTCTGCGGCGGCCGGGCGCGGTCATCGGTGCGCGAACCCCGCGCCGCCTGGCGTGGTCACCGGTGTGCGAGCCCCGGGCCGTCCCGCCGGGCCGGCCTGCGGCGGTCGGACGCGGTCAGCAGATCCCGGTGCGGTTCTCCATGGCGTTGCGCGCGCTCTGCTCGTCGTCGTAGACCTCGCACATGTGGCGGCCGTCGGGTGTCGCCGTGTGCTCGACCTCCCACAGGCTCGTCTCGGTGCCGTCCAGGAGGAGGAAGGCGTGCTCGTAGAGCGTGAAGCCGGCGTCCCGTCCGTCGACGCGGTACTGGCGGCCGAAGACCTGGGTGATGTGGTGGGCGAAGGCCGCCCGCAGCCGTCCGGCCGTCGCCGCGCCCGGACGGTCGCCGTTCTCCGCGCGGCGCAGGACCCGGCGGGCGTGGTCCGCCGAGTTGTCCGGGGCGTACGTCCGGGGGAGGGGGACCGGGGGGACGCTCATGAGCAGGGTGAGCGCCTCCAGGTCCTCCCGCGCGCTGTCGTCGCCGAGGGCGGGGGTGTCCCAGAAACTGCCGGCGAGGCGGGAGGCGGCGATCTGGGCCTCGTCCTCGTCGTCGTACAGCTCGTGACGGCGCGGCGAGGGGACGTCCCTGCCGCCTCCGTGCACCAGCTCCCACAGGGTGAGCGTGGTGCCGTCCGAGAGGAGGTAGCTGTGCCGGTAGGTTTCGCGGTGCAGCACGGCGCTGTGGTGGGACGAGTGCAGGGCGCTGCTGTGCGCCAGGGCCGTCCCGAGCCGGTCGACCGTGGTGTCGGAGAGGTCGAAGGAGTTGAGAGCGCATCGCAGGAGTCGCTCGAGGTGCTGCTCGGTTGTCTCGTACGGATCGCTCAAGGTGCTGTCTCCAGGCCGTTGCCGCATGTGACTTGATGCGTGCATAACGTAGTCCCTGGGTCTGACATCGTGACCGGGGTTCGCGAAAAACGTATGGCGCAGGCCGAAGGTTCCCGGCCCTCCGCGCGCCGCCCTCCCGGCCCTCTCCGCACCGCCCTCCCCGCTCTCCGGGCGCCGCCGCGACGGCACGCCTCTCCTGCGGCGCTGTGCGGCCCTCCCCGGCTCTCCGGCCCCTGGCATGCGAAGAGATCCCCGGCCCCTCGCCCGCGGTGCCGCGTGACAGCCTGCCCCGTCCTGGCCCGCGTGGTGTCCTGCGGCGCCCCCTGCCCCGTGTTCCGGGCCTCGGGAAGCGGCCGGGCCGGTCGGCGGAGCAAGGGGGAGGAGGGGGCGTGCCCACCGGAGTGCCGGCGGATCCGCGCGCCCCTGAATGCGCGGGTGGACGGCGGGGAGCCGCGAGGGCGAGGCTCGCTGCGGGGCGGGCCACATGGAGGACGCGGCCACACCATAGAGGCATATAACGGGACCAAACGCCTATTCGGTCCTACGGTAGCCGGGTGACCGAGCCACCAGAACCGTCCGCCCCGGCCGAGCAGTCCGAGCCCGGTGCCCGCACCGGCACGTCAGGCGGCCAGGACGACGGCCACGGTGGCCCGCCGGCCGCCCCGGGGCCCTCCGTCGCCACGCGGGCCGCCCGGCGCCTTCCCCGGTCCGTCTCCGGCCGGGCGTCCCTGGCCGGTGCCGTCGTGTCCGGTCTGCTGGTCCTCGCGATCGTGCTCGGCAGCCGCCTGCTGCACGACTTCGACTCGGCGCTGCTGCCGTACGCCGTCGCCACCGTGTTCCTCGCCTTCGGCGTGGCCTACCGCTACACGGTCTGGGTCTCCGCGCCCGGCGCCCGGCGGCTCTTCAGGAACGGCCGGCGCAGCCTGTTCTCGGCCGAGAACTTCCGCAGGGCGCCCACCGCGCTGCCGAAGATGATCGCCACCTATCTCGGTTTCCAGAAGTTCCTCGGTGCGCGCTCCCACGCGCGGTGGATCGCCCACCAGTCGATCTTCTGGGGCTGCATCCTCGCCGCGCTCATCACCTTCCCGCTGACCTGGGGCTGGTTCACCTTCACCTCCGGCAGCGGTTCGGGGCCCGGCTACGAGATGCGCATCTGGGGCGTCAAGATCCTCGGCTTCGACTCGCTCGACGCCCTCGGCTGGCTGATGTTCCACGGCCTGGACATCGCCGCCGTCCTCGTCATCCCCGGCGCGTCCTACTTCCTCTGGCGCCGGATGAGGGACCGCGGGGCCATCACCGGCCAGCGCTTCGCCTACGACATGGTGCCGCTGCTCGCCCTGATCATCATCTCGGTGACGGGCCTGCTGCTCACCTTCTCCTCGCTCTTCCTGCACGGCGGAGGCTACGAGTTCCTGGCGATCCTCCACATGGTGTCGGTGGTCTTCACCCTCATCTACATCCCGTTCGGGAAGTTCTTCCACATCGTGCAGCGCCCGGCCGCGGTCGGCATGCAGCTCTTCAAGTACACCGGCCGCCAGGACGACGAGGTCTTCCCCTGCCGCCGCTGCGGTGAGGCCATCGACACCGGTCCGTACGTCGAGAACCTGCGCGGCACCATGCAGGACCTCGCACTCGGCTTCGACGCATGGGCCGAGTACTGCCCGCGCTGCAAGCGGGTGCTGCGCGGCAACGCCTATCTCACCCAGGTCAAGAAGGGCTTCAAGTGACCGCGGACCCACGCGCTGCCGACGGCCGTACGGCCGTCCCCCTCGACCCCTCGCTCGCACCGCCCGGCACCCGCGGCTTCCGGGACGCGGGCGGCATCCCGGCCGACCGGTGGCACGCCGACCAGAACGGCGAGACGCTCGTCCCCACGCACTGCTGCTTCTGCGGCGTCCAGTGCGGGATGTACCTCCGCGTGGACCGGGGCGGCAAGGTCTTCGGGGTGGAGCCCCGCAACCACGACATCAACCGGATGCGGCTCTGCCCCAAGGGCATCAACGCCTACCAGCAGGTCAACCACCCGGACCGGCTCACCGCACCGCTCATGCGGCGTTCCCGCGACGAGGAACTGCGGGAGGTCTCCTGGGACGAGGCGCTCGACTTCACCGTCTCGGAGATCGAACGCATCCAGGAGGTGCACGGGCGGGACGCCGTCGGAGTGCTCGGCGGGGCGAGTCTCTTCTCGGAGAAGACCTATCTGGTCGGGAAGTTCGCCCGGGTCGCGCTGAAGACCCGGCACGTCGACTACAACGGCCGGCTCTGCATGGTCAGCGCCGCCGGAGCCAACAAGCTGGCCTTCAACATCGACCGGGCCGGCAACCCCTTCTCCGACATCCTGCTCACCGACTGCCTCCTGCTCGCCGGGACCAACGTCGGCGAGTGCTTCCCGGTGCTGACCCAGTACGTCTGGGGCGCCCGGGACCGGGGCGCCACCCTGATCGTCGTCGATCCGCGCGAGACGGCGGTGGCGCGCACCGCGGACATCCACGTCGCCCTCAGGTCGGGGACCGACTCGGCCTTCTTCAACTCCGTGCTGCACGTGGTCGTGGAGGAGGGCCTCACCGACGAGGCGTACCTGGCGGCCCACGCCACCGGCTGGGAGGAGGTCAAGGCCACCGTCGCCCAGTACCCCCCCGCCCGGGCCGCCGAGATCTGCGGGATCCCCGCGGAACAGGTCGTCCAGGTCGCCCGTGCCGTCGCCCGCGCGCCCAGGGCCATGGCCTTCCACGCCCGGGGCATCGAACACCACACACAGGGTGTGGAGAACTGCCTCAGCGTGATCAACCTGTGCACCGCCACCGGCCACATCGGCAAGCCGGGCGCCGGCTACGGCACCCTCACCGGGCAGGGCAACGGCCAGGGAGGCCGCGAGCACGGCCAGAAGGCCGACCTCCTCCCCGGGGGCCGCTCCATCCTGAACGAGGAGCACCGGCGGCAGATCTGCGAGGTCTGGGGCATCGAGGAGTCCGAACTCCCCGCCGCGGGCACGTCCATGATGGAGATGGTCTGGCAGATGCAGCGCCGGGAGATCCGCGGGCTGATCGGCATCTGCAACAACCCCTTCGTGTCCCTGCCCCACCACGCCGTGGTCAAGGAGGGGTACGACAGCACGGAGTTCCACGCCCAGTTCGACTTCTTCCTCTCCGAGACGGCCGCGAACGCGCACGTGGTCTTCCCCGTCACCGTCTGGGCCGAGGACGAAGGGGTGATGGCCAACTCCGAGGCCCGGGTCGTCAAGCACAACAAGGCGCAGGAACCGCCGGCCGGGGTGCGGACCGACACCTGGGTGATGTGCGAGCTCGCCCGTCGTCTGGGAGCCGGCGACAAGTTCGCGTTCGACGGCTCCCGCGACGTCTTCGACGAGCTGCGCAGGGCCTCCGCCGGCACCGTCATCGACTACTCCGGCATCACCTACGAGCGGCTGGAGGAGACCGGTGGGATCTCCTGGCCCTGCCCGTCCACCGACCACCCCGGCACCCCCCGGCTGTTCGAGGACGGCAGGACCTACCACGCGGACGGCAGGATCCACCTGCAGGTCGTCGAGTGGCATCCGCCGGCCGATCCGTACGACGACGAGCACCCGATGACGCTGACCACCGGGCGCACCGTCGCCCACTTCCTCTCCGGCAACCAGACCCGCAGGCTGGGTGCCCTCGTCGAGCAGACCCCCCGGCCCTGGGCCGAGGTCCACCCCTCGCACGGGTTCCGCAACGGCGAACCCGTCCGGGTCGTGACCCGGCGCGGCAGCGAGGTCTTCCCCGCCCTGGTGACCGAGGCGATCCGGCCCGACACGGTGTTCATCCCGTACCACTGGCCCGTCCCGACCGCGGCCAACGCACTCACCGTCGACGCCCTCGACCCGCGCTCCAAGATTCCCGAGTACAAGGTCTGCGCCTGCCGCATCGAGCACGCCGCAGCGATCGACGAGGTCCCCGCGCCGCCGGTCGCACCCGGCCACGTCGCCTATCCCGAGACCCAGGTCTCCCGCACCGACCCGCTGCCGCCCACGGCCCCGCAGGGCCGCGGCACCTCGGAAAGGAGCTGATGCCCGGATGATGGGTAGAACGATCTTCATCGACCCGGGGCGCTGCATCGGCTGCCAGGCCTGTGTCTCCGCCTGCCGGGAATGCGACTCGCACCGCGGCAAGTCGATGATCCACCTCGACTACACCGACGAGGGGTCGTCCGTCGCCTCTCTTCCCACGGTCTGCATGCACTGCGAGGACCCGGTGGCCCCCTGCGCGGAGGTCTGCCCGGCCGACGCGATCCTCGTCACCGCCGACGGTGTCGTCCAGCAGGCCGACACCACGCGCTGCATCGGCTGCGCGAACTGCGTCAACGCCTGCCCCTTCGGTGTCCCGAAGATCGACCTCCGGGCGAAGCTGCAGATGAAGTGCAACCTCTGCTACGACCGCACCGCCTACGGGCTCGCTCCCATGTGCGCCACCGTCTGCCCGACGGGCGCCCTCTTCTACGGCACCGTCGAGGAGCTCCAGGCGGAACGCCCCGGTGTGCAGGTCGCCGACACCTTCGTCTTCGGCGAGACCGAGGTCCGCACCGGCGTGGCGATGGTCGTGCCCGCGGAGCGGGTCCAATGGCCGGTACCGGGCGGACTTCCCGTCGTCGAGATCAATGGGAAGGACGTGCGCCGATGAGCGTCACCGAGCAGCAGCCCGGACCCGACCACGGGTCCGGCAACGGCTCGGGCCGCGGGTCCGGCAGCGATCCCCGCGAAGCCCTGCACGACAGGATCGCCGCCGACTCGCTGACCACCCGCCGCGACTACCTCCGGATCGTCGCCACCGTCTCCGGTGGTCTCGCCGTGGGCGGCCTGGCCGTGGCGGGCGGCATCCTGCACCGGCACGGCGACACGGAGGACGGGAAGGCGCCGTCCCCGAAGCGGATCGCCGCGCAACTGCTGCCGGGGGAGTCCCTCGCCTTCCGGTACCCCGGTGACGAGGACCGGGCGGTCGCCGTACGCCTGGACGACGGCACGCTCGCCGGCTACTCCGCGGTCTGCACCCACCTGGCCTGCGCCGTGCTCTGGCGCAAGGACCGGGGCACGGAGGGCGAGCTCTACTGCCCCTGCCACGAGGGGGTCTTCGACGCCCGCACCGGCGAGGTCACGGCGGGCCCACCGCCCCGCGGACTGCCCAAGGTGGTGCTGACCGAGCTGGAGGACGGCAGTATCTGGGCCGTGGGCACCACCCGCTCGGGAGAGAGCGTCGAGCAGGGGCTGTGCCGCCAGCTCGGCCAGGACCGCCCCGATCTCGCGGAGCGGATCGGCTGCCCCGGCACCGGGGGCGGCGCCGAGGCACCCCCCGGACCGCCCTCCTCCGGTGCCGCGGCCACCGGATCGGCCACGGCGAGGCGGTCATGACCGAGCCCCTGGACCCGGTCGAACCGCCCCGGCCCCCCGGCTCCTCCGGAACGCCCCGTCCCGGCTATCACCCCGGCAGTGCCCGCGCCGAGCTGAACCGGCCCGTCCACGAGCGCTATCCCCAGATCCGGCCCACCAGCGGGTACGCCGACCCACGGGTGCGCCACACGGGTCCGGGGCCCGGGGCGGGCTCGGAGCAGGAACCCGAACGCTCCGCGAAGCTGACGGCCCGGCTGGTGCTGGCGCTGAGTGTCGTCATCGGCCAGCTGTGGGCGCTCACGGAGGTCGTCGACGTGTGGATGGAAGGCGACACGGGGACCGCCTGGTGGGGCGCCGGATTCCTCTGCCTGTCGTTCCTCGTGGTGCTGGGGCTGTGGCGGCTGGATCCGAAGGACCGCTGAACCCGGCCGTACCCTGGAGACATGAGTACCGCCCCCGCCCCCGGACCGCGAGAGCCGAAGCCGTCGCAGCCGCAGCAGCGGCCGACCGAGGAGTCCAGGCCCAGGCCCCCGGCTCTGATCTTCGACGATCCGCTGGACAGGCAGTCCTCGGACGATACGGACCAGGGATGGGGTGAGCGGGCTCCCGGCGGCGGGTCCGACCTCACCCGCTTCCTCGACGAGAAGCCGCCCCACCACATCTGAGCGACGGGCACACCGGTCCATGACCGCTCCCGCCCGGCCTCGTCGGGCTCTGCCCTGGCGGGCCCTGTCGTGGCGGCCGGCCGGGGACGACCAGTCCGGGCCTGTGCAGGCCCGGACCCGCTGGCATCGGCCTCACCGGGCCCGGCACCGGAAGGCCGGGCACCGGAAGGTCTGGCACCGGCAGGTCCGGCCTGTGCAGGTCCGGACTCGCCATGATGGATCTCACCAGGGCCCGGCCCACCGGGGCCGGCACCGCCGTCCCGGGGCCCGTCCCGCCGGGCTGTACGGGAGCAGGACTCGCTACGCCTGGCCTCGCTGGGCGACCAGGGCGTCCCGGATCTCCTTCAGCACCTCCAGCTCGCTCACCTCCAGCGTCTCCTGCACGCCTTCCTTCGCCGCCTGGGCCGCCGCACGCTTGGCGAGGTACTTCGCCATCGGCCGCACCAGCAGGAAGTAGACGACGGCGCCGGTGATCAGGAAGCTGAGGGCGGCACTGAGCACCGAGCCCCACAGGATCTCGATGCCGTCCGTCATGCCGGTCTCCGGGTCCACCTCGCAGGGGCCGCGGAGACAGGAGGTGTACTTCTCCAGGTCCTGGGTGCCGAAGGCGCCCACCACCGGATTGATGACGCCCTTCACGATCGCGTTCACCACGTTCGTGAACGCGGCGCCGATGACGACGGCGACCGCGAGGTCGATCACATTGCCGCGCGTCAGGAAGGCTTTGAAACCCTCCAGCAGACCGGTCTTCTTCTCGCTCACACGTGAGCCTTCCTCTGTGCGTGCGGTGGGGGGAGTGAACTACCCCGCCACATAAGGCAGCAGAGGAGCACATTGTCCAATCTCGTACTTCTGACGAGTGAGTTGACGTGACACCTGTTCTATTCCGCATGGGACACCGCCACCGCGAGACGCCCCGAGACACCGGCACCGGCCAGCGCCGCCGCCGTCTCACGCTCGACGGACAGGACCACCAGCGCTCCGTCGGCGCCTCGGGCCGTGCCGCCCTCCGCCGTGCCTCCGCCCTCCGCCATGCCGTCCGCCCCGGGGAACGGGGGCTTCCCGTCGCCCGCGAGGCCCGGGATCCCGGTCACGCGGGCGTCGCGTGCCACCACTCTGGCCTCCGCGCCTCCGTCAGCCGCCGCGATCACGTCCACGCGGTCACCCGGCCGCAGCAGCCCGACCGTCGCCGCGTCGGCGATCCGCACCGGGGCGGACACCAGCCGCACCGCCTGTCGCTCGGGTCCCGGTGGCGCGCCACCGACTGCCGCGACCGCTCCCTTCTCCACGCCCGAACCGGAGATCGCGAGCACGGCCGAGGCGAGCGCGAACCCCAGGGCCAGCGCCCGGCGTTGCCCGCGCAGGGCGCGCCGGATCCGCCGGCCGGCGCCGCCCCGCACCCGGAGCGGCCCGAAGGACGGGACGCCGCACGGGGCGGGAGGCGCGGGGCGTGTGTCGGGTACCGAAGGGATCATGGCCAGCACCACCTGCCGTGAAGGCGATCCGGGGGCGCGTACGTGCGGGGGACCGCGCGGGAAGGCGCGCGACACCACGGAGCACTGCCCGGGGAAAGCGTGAGGGGAGTCCGGCGGACCGATCCGCCGGACTCCCCTCACGATCCACCCTGCGCGGAAATGCCGCAGACGCCTGTGGACAACCCACGGGATGTGGACAACCTCGTCACCCGTGCGAGAAGGGCACGCGGCGAAGTCCCTGCTCGGCCAAGCCCCCGACCGGCAGGACACGCTCCGCCGGAGCGCCGCCCCGCCAGCCGCCCACGCCCGCGGCATCCGCGCTCCCGGGCCGGCACTCCCGCGCCGCAGCCCGGCGCACCACCGCCGCGCTCGCAGGCCGGCACACCCGCACCCCGCGCGCCGACCCGCAGCGCCACGCACGGGCCCCCGCCGCGTCACCGCTACGGCAGGGCGATCCCCGTGTCGAGACCGTCCAGGGCGTGCGCGCAGACGCAGTCGCGGTCCTCGTTCGCGGGCAGGGCGGCCACCGCGTCGAAGAGCACCGACCGGAGCCGGTCCACGTTCGACGCGAACACCTCCAGCACCTCCGCGTGGCTGACCCCCTCGCCGGCCTCGGCTCCCGCGTCGAGGTCCGTCACCAGGGTCATCGTCGTGTAGCAGAGGTTCAGTTCACGGGCGAGCACCGCCTCCGGGTGGCCCGTCATCCCGACGACCGACCAGCCCATCGCGGCGTGCCAGCGCGACTCCGCGCGGGTCGAGAAGCGCGGGCCCTCGACCACGACGAGCGTTCCGCCGTCCACGGGCTCCCAGTCCCGTCCGCGGGCGGCCGCCAGGGCGGCCCTGCGCCCCTCCGGGCAGTAGGGGTCGGCGAAGCCGAGATGCACGACGTTCGGCTGCGTCCCGTCGGTCCTGGGCTCACCGTCGTAGAACGTCTGGGTGCGGGCCTTGGTGCGGTCGACCATCTGGTCGGGCACGAGCAGGGTGCCCGGCCCGTACTCCGGCCGCAGGCCGCCGACCGCGCACGGGCCGAGCACCTGGCGCACGCCGACGGAGCGCAGTGCCCAGAGGTTGGCGCGGTAGTTGATCCGGTGCGGGGGGAGGTGGTGGCCGCGGCCGTGGCGCGGGAGGAAAGCCACCCGGCGGCCCCCGAGGTCCCCCAGGAAGAGGGAGTCGCTCGGCGCCCCGTACGGGGTGTCGACCTGGATCTCGGTCACGTCGTCGAGGAAGGAGTAGAAACCCGATCCGCCGATGACTCCTATGTCCGCTGCTTCTGCGTTCGCCATGCGGGTCACACTAACCGGGCGGGCACGACCAAGACCCCACCGAGTCGATCGGGCGGGGTCCGGGCGGAACGTGGGGTGTCCGGGTGCTGCCTCAGGCGGCCGAGGTGCCGCTCGACGAGGACGAGGACGTGGAGGACGACGCGGAGGAGGCCGAGGACGACGAGGAAGCGGCCGACGTGGCGTCCGACTTCGACGAGGTCGACCCGGCGGTGGACGCGTCGGACGTCTTGGAGGACGACGACGTGGCCGGCGTGCTGCTCGACGAGGAGCCGCGGCTGTCGTTCCGGTAGAAACCGGATCCCTTGAAGACGATGCCGACGGCCGAGAACACCTTCTTGAGGCGTCCCTCGCAGTTCGGGCACACGGTCAGGGCGTCATCGGTGAACTTCTGCACCGCTTCGAGGCCCTCGCCGCATTCGGTGCACTGGTACTGATAGGTCGGCACTTGCTCCTCCTGGCACTCTGACTCAATGAGTGCTAACGACGCTCCATAGTGACGTATTCCGAGCGATCAGTCCACCGCGACCGGCTCGCGGTGACCGACACCACGTGCCACCGTCCGTCCCGCGGGGCGCGGTGTCAGCCGTGAGCGCAGGGCCAGCAGGGTCGCCAGAGCCAGCGCCGTGCCGGTCAGCGGGACCACGAAACCGGTGCTCGCGCCGTGTGCGTCGGCGAGCTGCCCGGCCACCGTGACGGCCGCCGCCTGGCCGAGTGCCACCGCGCCGGTCAGCCAGGTGAAGGCCTCGGTCCTGGCGGACGCGGGCACCAGCGCCTCGACGAGGGTGTAACCGCTGATCAGCGCGGGAGCGATGCACAGCCCGACCAGCAGACCGAGTCCCGCCAGCAGCGGTACGGAGTGCACGGCCCACAGCCCGGACGCGGTCAGCGTCAGGGCCACGTAGCCGACGACCAGCCGGCGGCGCGGACCGCTCTTCCACGCGACGGCGCCGCAGGCGATGCCGGCCAGCATGTTCCCGGCCGCGAAGATCCCGTACAGCAGCCCGTTCACGCCGGGCCGGCCGATCTCCTCGGAGAACGCCGTGAGGGAGACCTGCATGCCGCCGAAGACGGAGCCGATGCCGAGGAACGTGACCGCCAGGACCCGCACCCCGGGCACGGAGAGCGCCGAGCGGCGCGGTCCGGCCGCCGGGCCGGTGCCGCCGGGTACTACGGGCTGGGTGGAGCGCCGGGCGGCGAACAGCACGCCGCCCAGAAGCGTCAGGGCCGCCTCCGCGGTCAGTCCGGCCGCCGGGTGCACGCCGGTGCACAGCGCCGTCGCGAGCACCGGTCCGATGACGAAGGTGAACTCGTCCGTGACGGACTCGAAGGCGGCCGCCGTGGACATCAGCGGGGAGGCGGGACGGCCCGGGGCCGCGCCGAGCAGGGCCGCCCAGCGCGCCCGCACCATGGGCCCGACCTGCGGGACGGAGGCCCCGGTGGGCACCGCCGCGAGGAACAGCGCCCACAGGGGCGCGTCCGCGAGGGCGAGCACGGTGAGCGCGCCCACGGCCGCGGCGTGCACCAGTACCCCGGGCAGCAGCACGGCGCGCTGGCCGAACCGGTCGGCGAGCCGGCCGCTCTGCGGCGCGAACAGGGCCATGGAGACGCCGGAGACGGCGGCCACCGCACCCGCACTGCCGTACGAGCCGGTGGTGTGCTGCACCAGGAGCACGATGCCGATGGTCAGCATCGCGAAGGGCTGCCGGGCGGCGAAGCCCGGGAGGAGGAAGGTCCACGCACCCGGGGTGCGCAGCAACTGCCCGTAACCGGGGCGGTCGGAGACCGTGGACGCCACGGTCCATGCCTTTCTGCCGCCTGGTGGCCGTGTCCCCGGCGGCCCGGCACCGGGGTGCGGGCGTACGGGAACGGCCGAGAGCTGTCCTCTTCGCGCGGGACTGCGGTAGATGCCGGGCGGCTCGCTCCGGAGGCGAGAGGACGCCACGACCGCCATACGGTCGCGCCAGCTCTGCATCAGGCAGAGTTGGTCGATCAGATTCGAATCAGGTGGATCAGGAGATCCGGTCCTTCATGTTACAGGCTGCGCACCCATGTGGGCCTGCGATCGCGTGACGCCCGGGGCCGTGGGCGGGCTCGGGCGTCACGCCGCCGGTCAGTGGTGGGTCCGCCGGTCGCCCGCCCCGTCCCCCGCCTTGTCCTCGCCGCCCCTGCCCAGCTTCCTGGCCAGTCTGGTGAGGTGCGGGAGCTCCCCCGGGGCACCGGCCTGCCGGTCCGTCCCACCGGTCGCCGTCCCACCGGCCGCTCCGGCACCGGCCGGCTTCCCGCCGGCCGTTCTGACCCCGGCCGCCTTCGCGCCGACCGCCTTCGCACCGGCCGGTCTTCCGCCGGGAGCCTTCCCGCCGGGCGCCTTCGCCCCGGCCGGCTTCCCGCCGGTCCCCAGCCAGCCGGCCAGCTTGCCGCCCTCGCCGACCGCCCGCAGCCGGGCCTCCGTGGCGTCGCGCACCGGGTCGGTCGCGACGACCAGCAGCTCGTCGCCGTGGCGCAGCACCGTCGAGGGCGCCGGGACGAAGCTCGTCCCGTCCCGCACGACGAGGGTGACCGCGGCCCCGGCGGGCAGCCGGAGCTCCGCCACCTCCACGCCGTGCATCCTGGACCGGCCGGGTACCGCGACCGAGAGCAGATGGCCCTGCAGCCGCTCCAGCGGGGCCGACTCGATGCCGAGGTCCGCGGTCTCGGAGGGGTCCTCGGAGATCTTCAGCGCCCTGGCCAGCCAGGGCAGGGTCGGTCCCTGGATGAGCGTGTAGACCACGACGAGTACGAAGACGATGTTGAAGACCCGGGTGCTGCCCTCGATCCCGGACACCATCGGGATGGTCGCCAGGATGATGGGGACGGCGCCGCGCAGCCCGGCCCACGACATCAGGGACATCTCCCGCTTGGGCAGGCGGAACGGCGCGAGGCTGAGGAAGACCGACAGCGGCCGGGCGACGGCCGTGAGGACCAGCCCCACGACCACGGCGGGCCAGAAGTCGTCGATGAGGTCGTGCGGGGTGACCAGCAGGCCGAGCAGGACGAACATGCCGATCTGCGCCAGCCAGCCGAGCCCGTCGGCGAAGCCGCGGGTGGCGGGCCAGTGCGGGAGCTTGGAGTTGCCGAGGACCATCGCGGCCAGATAGACGGCGAGGAATCCGCTGCCGTGGGCCATCGCCCCGGCCGCGTACGCGGAGACCGCGATGGCCATCACGGCGATCGGGTAGAGCCCGGACGCGGGCAGCGCCACATGGCGGATGCCGTAGGCGCCGAGCCAGCCCACCGCAAGGCCGATCGCCGCGCCGATGGCCAGTTCCAGGGCTATCTCGCCGACGAGCGCGTACCAGTGCTCGACGGGGCCGGCGGCGGAGAACGCCACCACCAGGATGACCACGGGGGCGTCGTTGAAGCCGGACTCGGCCTCCAGGACACCGGTGATCCGGGAGGGGAGCGGGACCTTGCGCAGGACGGAGAAGACGGCCGCGGCGTCGGTGGAGGAGACGACCGCGCCGATGATCAGGGCCTGCCGCCAGTCGAGGCCGACGAGGTAGTGCGCCGCGCTCGCGGTGACGCCCACGCTGATGCCCACACCGACGGTCGACAGGACGGCCGCCGCCGGAAGCGCGGGCTTCACTTCCTTCCACTTCGTGCCCAGACCGCCCTCGGCCAGGATGACGACCAGGGCGGCGTAGCCGATCACCTGGGTCAGCTCGGCGTTGTCGAACTTGACGTCGAAGATGCCGTCCTGCCCCATGGCGACACCGATGCCGAGGTACAGGAGCAGGCTGGGGAGCCCGCTGCGGGACGAGATGCGTACCGCAGCGACGGCGACGAGCAGGACGAGGGAGCAGACGAGCAGAAGTTCGTTGAGCGCGTGGACAGTCAGGGTCCGTTCCTTCCCTGCGTACGCCTTCCGGATCGGCCTCCGGCGGCCAGTACTTCGTTACCTTACCTAATCTTTAACGCTTTCTTGACGCCTTCGGCCCTTCGTGCGAACCCGTACGCAAACGGATGCATCCCCATACCGCGTCCGAGTGGCTTCGGCGGGGCGCCTATGGTTGCTCCTGCACTTCCAGGACCACCCTGCCCCTCTAAGGACAGCGATGCCCGCCAACACAACCGCCCCTTCCGGGTCTTCCGATGCGAAGAAGACCGGCAGGAAGAAGGGGCGACGCGCCCGCCTGTTCGTGATCGTCCTGGTGCTGGCGCTTGTCGCGGGTGTCGGCTACGGCGCGTACTGGTCCGTCTCCACGGTCCGGGCCTCGTACCCGCAGACCACCGGGTCGATCGAGCTCAAGGGCCTCTCCGGAGACGTCGACGTCAGACGCGACGGCTACGGGATCCCGCAGATCTACGCGGACACCGACAGCGACCTCTTCCGCGCCCAGGGGTACGTCCAGGCCCAGGACCGCTTCTGGGAGATGGACGTACGCCGTCACATGACGTCCGGACGGCTCTCCGAGATGTTCGGCTCCGGCCAGGTCGAGACCGACTCCTTCCTGCGCACGCTGGGCTGGCGCAAGGTCGCGCAGGAGGAGTACGACAAGGTCCTGGACGAGGACACCAAGAAGAACCTCCAGGCCTACGCGGAGGGCGTGAACGCCTATCTGGACGGCAAGGACGGCAAGGACCTCTCCGTCGAGTACGCGGCCCTCGGTCTGACCAACGACTACAAGCCCACCGAGTGGACCCCGGTCGACTCGGTCGCCTGGCTGAAGGCGATGGCCTGGGACCTGCGCGGGAACATGCAGGACGAGATCGACCGCTCGCTGATGACCAGCAGGCTCAGCGCGAAGCAGATCGAGGACCTCTACCCGGACTATCCGTTCGAGAAGAACAAGCCGATCGTCGAGCAGGGCGGGATCTCCCCGGTCACCGGGAAGTTCGACCCGGCGGCCGAGACGTCGGGCGGTGTCGGCTCGCAGACCGCCGAAGGGGCGACCCAGGGGCTGAACACCCAGCTCTCCGCGCTCTCCGACACCCTGGACGAGATCCCGGCGCTGCTCGGCCCCAACGGCAACGGCATCGGGTCGAACTCCTGGGTGGTCTCCGGCGCGCACACGACGACCGGCAACCCGCTCCTGGCCAACGACCCGCACCTGGCCCCGCAGCTCCCCTCGCTCTGGTACCAGATGGGGCTGCACTGCCGTGAGGTCTCGGAGTCCTGCCGGTACGACACGGCCGGGTACACGTTCTCCGGGATGCCCGGTGTGATCATCGGCCACAACCAGGACATCTCCTGGGGCTTCACGAACCTCGGGGCCGACGTCACCGACCTCTTCCTGGAGAAGGTCTCCGCCGACGGCTACCAGTACGACGGCGAGACCCGGCCCTTCGTCACCCGTGAGGAGACCATCGCGGTCGCGGGCGGCAGGAGCCGGAAGATCACGGTCCGTGAGACGAACAACGGGCCGCTGGTGTCCGACCGGAGCGACGAGCTCGCGAAGGTCGGCAAGAAGGCTCCCGTCACCACCAACGCGCCCGACCGCGGCGACGGGTACGGCATCTCGCTGAGGTGGACGGCGCTTGACCCCGGCAAGTCCATGGACGCCGTCTTCGAGCTCAACCGGGCCAAGGACTTCACGAGTTTCCGCAAGGCGGCCTCCCACTTCGAGGTGCCCTCGCAGAACCTGATCTACGCGGACACCAAGGGCAACATCGGCTACCAGGCCCCGGGCAAGATCCCGGTCCGCACCCAGGGCGACGGCACCATGCCGAGCCCCGGCTGGAACCCGAAGTACGGCTGGGAGAAGGACCCCGTGCCGTTCGACGAGCTGCCCTACGAGTACAACCCGGAGCGCGGCTTCATCGTCACCGCCAACCAGGCGGTCATCGGCGACGGTTACGCGCACATGCTCACCAAGGACTGGGGTTACGGCGCCCGCAGCCAGCGGATCAACGACCTGATCCAGAAGAAGATCGACGGCGGCGAGAAGATCTCCACCGACGACATGCAGACGATGCAGATGGACAACCAGAGCGCGATCGCCGCGAAGCTGGTGCCCGAACTGAAGAAGATCGGCATCTCGGACACCAGCGTCCGTGAGGCGCAGAAGCTGCTGGAGGGCTGGGACTACACCCAGGACTCCGACTCGGCCGCCGCCGCCTACTTCAACGGCGTCTGGCGCAACATCCTCAAGCTGGCGTTCGGGAGCAAGCTCCCCAAGGAGATGCGCGCCAAGGGCGACTGCATCTACGTCACGCCGGTCGCGAGCACCGGGCCGGTGGACGAGCAGGACAAGCTGGTGCGCGAGTGCGGTCAGCGCGCCCCGGACGCGGCGCAGCCGGACGGCGGTGACCGCTGGTACGAGGTGGTCGAGAACATCCTGGACGACCAGGACAGCGCGTGGTGGAAGGTTCCGGCCAAGGGGCGCGAGGAGGCGATCGACAGCCGTGACGAGCTGTTCGCCCGTGCCATGGCCGACGCGCGCTGGGAGCTGACCGCCGAGCTGGGCAAGGACATCAACACCTGGAGCTGGGGCCGGCTGCACCAGCTGACCCTGCGCAACCAGACGCTCGGCAAGGAGGGTCCCGACCTCCTGCAGCGGGCCCTGAACCGAGGCCCCTGGGACCTCGGCGGCGGCGAGGCGGCGGTCAACGCCACCGGCTGGAACGCGGCGGGCGGCTACGAGGTCGTCTGGGTCCCGTCGATGCGGATGGTGGTCAACGTGGGCGACTGGGACAAGTCCCGGTGGATCAACCTCACCGGCGCCTCGGGACACGCCTTCAGCGCGCACTACACCGATCAGACCGACAAGTGGGCCGACGGTGAACTGCTCGACTGGTCCTTCGGGGCGGACGCGGTGAAGAAGTCCACCGTCGACACCCTGACGCTCACGAAGCCCTGACGCTCACGAGGCCGGAGCGCGGAAGCGCCGCACTCCGGCCGGCGTGACCACGGCGTCCACGGGGTGGTCGTGCGGTTCCTCCGGGACCCGCGCGACCACCTCGTCGTCGTAGAGCAGGACGATCAGGGCGGGGTGCGCCCCGGCCGACGCGAGCCGGGCCAGCACCCGGTCGTAACTGCCTCCGCCGCGCCCCAGCCGCATGCCGCGCCCGTCCGCGGCCAGCCCCGGCAGCAGCACGGCGTCCGCGTCCAGGACCGCCCGCGGCCCGAGGCGTACGCCGTCCGGCTCGCGCAGGCCGCGGCCGGCGGGCACGAGGTGCTCCGCGCCCTCGAACACCGCCCAGTCCAGGTCGTTGTCCGCCATGAGCACAGGCAGGAGCACCCGGACCCCCCGCGCCCGCAGTGCGTCCAGGAGTGGGTGGGTCCCCGGCTCGCGGCCCACGGACACGTAGGCCGCGACGGTCCGGGCGGCGGTCAGCTCGGGAAGCTCCTGGGCGGCCGCGGACAGAACCGCGGCGGTCCTCCCGACGTCCTCCTGACCGAGGAGCCGTCGTGCGGCGAGCAGATCGCGCCGCAGTGCTGCCTTTCCGGACATGTCATGGTTCAACGGGTGCTCACATGGCTCGCTTATGTGGATGTATGAGAACGAAGTTAACCGGACGCTCATCTTCCGCCCATATGTACGCGTTACAGTTCTGCGCATGACTCAGTCGCACCCCAGGATCAGCAAAGCTGTCATCCCAGCTGCAGGTCTCGGCACCCGGTTCCTGCCGGCCACCAAGGCCACTCCCAAGGAGATGCTGCCTGTCGTCGACAAGCCCGCCATCCAGTATGTCGTCGAGGAGGCCGTGGGGGCCGGACTCTCCGACGTGCTGATGATCACCGGCCGGAACAAGCGTCCGCTGGAGGACCACTTCGACCGGAACTACGAGCTGGAGTCCGCGCTGACCCGCAAGGGGGACGCCGAACGCCTCTCCCGGGTCCAGGAGTCCAGCGACCTGGCCACCATGCACTACGTGCGCCAGGGCGACCCGCGCGGCCTCGGCCACGCCGTCCTCTGCGCCGCCCCGCACGTCGGCGACCAGCCGTTCGCCGTCCTCCTCGGCGACGACCTCATCGACCCGCGCGACCCCCTGCTCGCCCGGATGGTCGAGATCCAGGAGCGTGAGGGCGGCAGCGTCGTCGCGCTCATGGAGGTCGACCCCGCGCAGATCCACATGTACGGCTGCGCCGCCACCGAGCCGACCGCCGACGGCGACGTCGTCCGGGTCACCGGTCTCGTCGAGAAGCCCGACCGCGCGGACGCGCCGAGCAACCTCGCCGTCATCGGCCGGTACGTACTGGATCCCGCCGTCTTCGACATACTGCGACGGACCGAGCCCGGCCGCGGCGGCGAGATCCAGCTCACCGACGCCCTCCAGCTCCTGGCCGAGGACGAGAAGATCGGCGGCCCGGTGCACGGCGTCGTCTTCAAGGGCCGGCGCTACGACACCGGTGACCGTGGCGACTATCTGCGTGCCATTGTCAGACTCGCGTGCGAACGTGAGGACCTGGGCCCGGACTTCCGGACCTGGCTGCGCAGTTACGTCACCGAGGAGTTGTAACAGCTTGAGCGGCACGATCTGGTCGGTGGACGAGCACCTGGACGACATCCTCGCCGCGGTGAAGCCGCTCGAACCCATCGAGCTGCTGCTGCCCGACGCCCAGGGCTGCGTCCTGGTCGAGGACGTCGTGGTGCAGGTGTCCCTGCCGCCCTTCGACAACAGCTCGATGGACGGGTACGCCGTCCGGATCTCCGACGTCGAGGGAGCGAGCGAGGAGTTCCCCGCGGTGCTCACCGTCATCGGTGACGTCGCGGCGGGCGACGGAGGCCTTCCCGACGGCCGGTCCGTGGGGCCCGGCGAGGCGGCGCGCATCATGACCGGCGCCCCGCTGCCCGCGGGCGCCGAGGCGGTCGTCCCGGTCGAGTGGACCGACGGCGGCACGGGCGGCGGCCCGGCCGACACCATGCGGGCCCACAGCGACGCCCCGGAGGGGGCGAGCGGTGAGGTCCGCGTCCACCGCCCAGTGAAGCCCCGCGCCCATGTGCGCGCCAAGGGCAGCGATGTGAGGCCCGGCGACCTGGCGCTGCGCGCGGGGTCGGTCGTCGGCCCGCCGCAGATCGGCCTGCTCGCCGCGATCGGCCGTTCCACGGTGCGGGTGAGGCCCCGGCCGCGCGTGGTCGTGCTGTCCACCGGCAGCGAGCTGGCGCAGCCGGGCGAGGAGCTGACCGGCGGCCGGATCTACGACTCCAACAGCTTCGCGCTGACCGCCGCCGCCAGGGACGCGGGCGCCATCGCCTACCGCGTGCCCGCGGTCGCCGATGACGCCGAGACGCTCCGGGCCACGATCGAGGACCAGCTGATCCGCGCGGACATCCTCGTGACCACGGGCGGCGTGAGCGTCGGCGCGTACGACGTGGTCAAGGAGGCCCTGTCCTCCGTGCGCGGCCGTGGCGCCGGCGGCGGGGTCGACTTCCGCAAGCTCGCCATGCAGCCGGGCAAGCCGCAGGGCTTCGGCTCGGTCGGCCCCGACCACACCCCGCTGCTGGCCCTGCCCGGCAACCCGGTCTCCTCGTACGTCTCCTTCGAGCTGTTCGTGCGGCCGGCGATCCTGGCGCTGAGGGGCCTGGAGGACGTCCACCGCCCGTCCGTCCGCGCCACGCTGCACAGCGACGGTCCACTCTCCTCGCCGTCCGGCAAGCGCCAGTTCCTGCGGGGGACCTACGACGCGGAGGCGGGCACCGTGACCCCCGTCGGCGGGCCCGGCTCGCATCTGATCGCCGCCCTCGCGCAGGCCGACGCCCTGATCGTGCTGCCCGAGGACGTCACCTCGGCCGAGCCCGGCACGGAGACCGAGGTGATCCTCCTCCGCTGACTTCCGCCCGGTGGCGGTACGGTGTCTCGCGCTGTGCCTTACCGGGGGAAGCCCCCGGGCCCCCGCCGCGCACTCGGCGCGGATCGGGCGGCAACCGGCGCCCTACCGCTAGGCGGAGTGAGTTGAGTACGCAGAACAGGCTGACGCACATCGACGAGGCGGGCGCCGCCCGTATGGTCGACGTGTCGGAGAAGGACGTCACCGCCCGGGTCGCCCGGGCGAGCGGTCGGGTCCTCGTGTCACCGCGTGTCGTCGAACTCCTCAGGGGCGAGGGAGTCCCGAAGGGGGACGCGCTCGCCACCGCGCGCATCGCCGGGATCATGGGGGCCAAGCGCACCCCGGAGCTGATCCCGCTCTGCCACCCGCTCGCCGTCTCCGGTGTGAAGGTCGAGCTGAGCGTGGCCGACGACGCGGTGGAGATCCTGGCCACCGTGAAGACCACGGACCGCACGGGCGTCGAGATGGAGGCCCTGACCGCCGTGTCGGTCGCCGCGCTCACGGTGATCGACATGATCAAGGCGGTCGACCGGAGCGCGGTGATCACGGACGTGCGGGTGGAGGCGAAGTCGGGCGGCAAGTCCGGCGACTACCGGCGCCCCGCACCGGAGGGGGCGGACGCATGACCGCGCCCGGCGGCGAAGAGGCGCGGGCCGGAGGCGCCTCGACCGCTCCCTACTCGGCCCTCGTGGTGACCGCCTCCAACCGCGCATCGGCCGGTGTGTACGCCGACAAGGGCGGCCCGCTCGTCTCCGAGGGCCTCACGGCCCTGGGGTTCGCCGTCGACGGCCCGCAGGTCGTGCCCGACGGAGATCCGGTGGAGGCCGCCCTGCGCGCCGGCGTCGCGGCGGGGTACGACGTGATCGTCACCACCGGCGGCACGGGGATCTCGCCCACCGACGGCACGCCCGAGGCGACCCGGCGCGTGCTGGACCGCGAGATCCCGGGCATCGCCGAGGCGATCCGTGCCGAGGGCCGCGACGCGGTCCCCACCGCCGCGCTCTCCCGCGGTCTCGCGGGCGTCGCGGAGGGCACCCTCGTCGTGAACCTGCCCGGCTCGACCGGGGGAGTGCGCGACGGCCTCGCGGTCCTCGGCAGGCTGCTGGTGCACGCCGTCGACCAGGTGCGCGGCGGCGACCACCCCCGACCGGGGAGCCCGAGCTGAACGTCCGGACCTGGCCGGTGATCCTGACCGACGGCACCGTCACCCTCCGCCCGATAAAACTGCGCGACCAGAGCACCTGGCGCGAGGTCAACCGGCGCAACCGCGACTGGCTGCGCCCCTGGGAGGCCACCGTCCCGCCGCCCGCCCCCGGCGGTCCGGTGGCCCAGCGCCCCACCTACCGGCAGATGGTCAGGCACCTGCGCACCGAGGCGAACGCCGGTCGGATGCTGCCGTTCGCCATCGAGTACGAGGGCCGTCTCGTGGGGCAGTTGACGGTGGCCGGCATCACCTGGGGCTCGATGTGCTCGGGCCACGTCGGCTACTGGGTCGACCGGAGCGTGGCGGGCCGGGGCGTGATGCCGACCGCGGTCGCGCTCGCCGTCGACCACTGCTTCCGCACGGTCGGCCTGCACCGGGTCGAGGTGTGTATTCGGCCCGAGAACGGCCCCAGCCGGCGGGTCGTGGAGAAACTCGGATTCCGTGCGGAAGGGCTGCGTCCACGTTATCTCCACATCGACGGCGCGTGGCGGGACCACATGATCTTCGCGCTCACCGCGGAGGAAGTGCCGGACGGGCTTCTGCAGCGTTGGCGCAGGGTGCGGCCCGGTACGTCGGGAACACCGCACCCGCCCGGATAAATAAAATAAGTGTTCGAATTCGACCGATCCGCGAACGTCATCCGTGTCACTTTCGCCACGTGTCGGCTCGAACAATCGTAAAAAAAGTCCGTCATATCAGCCTGATCGTGCGACACACCGGGCCAATTGGCGGATGCTGCCGTGCAAACCCCTCTACGGTGTGAGCGTGAGCAGCAGCGGCCTCATCTACGCAGTCATCGTCGGTGCATGGGCCGCCTACTTGGTGCCGATGTGGCTCCGCAGGCAGGACGAGCTCAACGAGGCGCGTCCGACGGAACGCTTCAGCACCGCCATCCGGCTGCTGTCCGGAAGGGCGGCCATGGAGCGCCGTTACGCCAAGGAGCTGCGGGAGCGGGATGCCGAGCAGGCGCCTGGCGACGTGGACCCGGACGCCGTCACGGACCGAATGGAGTCCGTCGACGTCCGGGGCTTTTCCGCGCCTCCGGCCCTCACCGAAGCGCGGTTGCGCGACCCGGAACCCGACGGAGCCGAGCAGGACCGCCCGCCGGCCCAGCGGCGCCGGCGCCCCTCCGGCGCGGAGACGGAACGCGAGCGGCGCCGCCGCTCGCAGGTCCTGGCGCGCCGACGGCGTACGACGACGATGCTCTTCGTGGCCTTCACCCTCGGTGCCGTCGTCGCCGCGGTGGGCGGGCTCCGCTTCCTGTGGGCGCCGGCTGTCCCCGCCGTGCTCCTGAGCTCGTACATCGTGCACCTGCGCGGTCAGGAGCGCCGCCGCTTCGTCTTCACGATGGACCGGCGGCGGGCCGAGGTGGCCGCGCAGCGGCTGCGCGAGAACCGCCCCCGCAGGCACCAGTCCGCGTCCTCGGCTCCCGCCGAGCCCGACGAGGAGTCCGAAGGGCCCGCGCCCGCACCGACGGTCTCGCCCCAGGAGGCGGGGCGCCGCGCGCTGGTCGAGCAGACGGACCACGCGGAGTGGGTGGACCAGCAGCGCGAACGCGGCCCGGTCCAGGGCGACAGCTGGGAGCCCGTCCCGGTCCCGCTGCCGACCTACGTCACCGCGCCCGTCGCCCCGCGTACCAGGGGCGGCGTGGAGGTCGGCGACCCGGAGACGTGGAGCGCGGCCCGGTCCAGCCAGGCCGACCCCACCCGGACGGGCAGCCACGAGGTCGCCGCGCCCGACGCCGAACCCGCCCCGCGCCGCCGCGGCACCCCGCCCAGGCGCACCCGCGACCGAGGCCGCACGCCGCTCTTCGACCAGTACGACGACGAGGACAGGCCGCGTGCGGCCAACGAGTGAGACCGGCTCGGTGACCTGCCGGGATGCGGATTTCCGAGCACCCCTGTCGGGGTGCTAGAGTTTCACTCGTTGCAAGGGCCTGTGGCGCAGTCTGGTAGCGCACCTCGTTCGCATCGAGGGGGTCTGGGGTTCAAATCCCCACAGGTCCACCGCACACACGAGATCCCGCCCGATCGAAAGATCGGGCGGGATCTCGTCGTTTCTCTGCCGTGGGACACAGCCGGTCGCCGTGTCGGCTCGATGGCGGTCGGTACGAAACGTGGTGCATCCGTGTCCGTGGCCATGGTCGGGTCCGGAACTGTACGGGGGCCGTCGTGAACAGTGCCGGTCCCTTCGCCACGACCGCCGCCCCTCTCATCGAGGCGGCGCTGCGGGCAGGGATTCCGTACGTGGACGTGGCGGCGGAGATCGAGGCCGACGTCGACACGTTCGCCCACTTCGCGGACCGGGCCCGCGCCGCCGGGGTGGTGGTCGTTCCCGCCATGGCCGTCTTCGGCGGCCTGGGTGATCTGCCGGCCACCGCTGCGACGGGTGACTGGACGACGGCGGACGAGGCGCACATCGCGTACGGGCTGAGCAGTTGGCATCCCGCGGAGGGGACGCGGGCCGCCGGCAAGGTCTCGGGGGAGTGGCGCGACGGCCGGCGCGTCCGTTGCACGAAGGGGCAGTTGGAGTACCACGACGACGCCCTGCCCACCGTGGAGTGGTCCTTCCCCGAGCCGATGGGCGCCAGGGCCGTCCTCGGTGAGTTCACGATGGCCGATGTCGTCACTGTCCCCAGCCATCTGTCCGTCCCCGAGGTCACCACCTGCCTGACCACCGACGCGGCCGGGGATCTGTCGGCCCCTCAGGCGCCGGTGCCCACCGCGGTCGACGGGAGCGGCCGTTCCGCGCAGACGTTCCTCGTCGACGTCGTCGTGCGCTCGGGTCCCCAAGTCGTACGTCCGGCTGACCGAGGACACCAGCGTGCCGCTCGCCGTGCGGGACCGGATGATCCGCGAGGGCGACGCGCTGACGCCTGAGAACCCCTACGACGTCCGGACGCTCACCGGCAGCCACCTGAAGTGGTTGGTCGAGCCGGCGGAGGCGGCCCGGGTCCTGGGTGAGATCCCCGCGCTCGTGACCGCGGGCCCCTGACCTGTGGAATCAGCGCGGATGGGTGTCCGGGGTCCGTGCCGGGGAAGCTCCTCGTCGTGTCCAGGGCGCCTGTCGGCCGGTGATCGACGGGTGCCCGCCCGCCGGTTCAGGCGACGGCGGCGACCAGCAGGGTGAAGGCGGCGACGATGACGGCGACGCGGACGTAGTGGAAGCGGTCCCAGCGGTTCATCTGCTCCTTCCAGTCCTCGGGCCGGTTCTCCGGTGTCCACGTCTTGCCCCTGTTGTTGATCGGGACGAGCAGCAGGACCGACATGATCACGCTGACGATCAGCAGCACGCCGGCGGTGACGGTGAGGCCGGTGCCGTCGTGGTGCCACCCCGCGACGGCCCGGACCGCGACGAGGACGAGCGAGCCGATGTACCAGAACGGCATCACGGAGCCGAGTATCCGGCCTCCGTGAGCACGGCCGAGCTGGCCGCCGTCGCCGGGCAGTGCGTCGAAGATGCGGTTCATGACGAAGGCGACGGAGAACTCCACCCCCACCATCACACCGACGACCACGACGGTGAAGACCTCAAGTGCGTCGAGCATGCCGAGCCCCCTGGAATCTAGCGTTGCTAGATGATGAAGCAGAGCTAGTTCTACTGCCGCTCGGTTGTCTAGCGGTGCTAGGCTCGCGATATGTCAGTCCAGGAACGCAAGGAGCGTGAGCGGGCGGGCCGTGAGCGCCTCATCGTGGCCACGGCCCGCGAACTCGCCGAGCAGCAGGGCTGGGACGCGGTCACCACCCGGCGGCTCGCCGAGCGCATCGAATACAGCCAGCCCGTCCTCTACAGCCATTTCCGGGGCAAGCGCGAGATCATCGGCGCGGTCGCCCTGGAAGGTGCCACCGAGATGGCCGCGGCGGTGCGGGCCGAGACATCCGCCGTGGACGGGCCTCGCGCCCGGGTCACCGCCCTTGCCCGCGCCTACCTCGACTTCGCCGCACGCAACCCGGCGGTCTACGACGCCATCTTCCAGCTCGACGGTGGTCTCGCGTACGCGCAGGAGGACACTCCGGAGCCCCTGAAGGACGCCTTCGCCGCCCTGCTGGAGACCCTCGGTGAAGTCGCGGGCGACGGTGTGCACCCGGGGCTGTTCACCGAGGCGTTCTGGGCGGCCCTGCACGGGCTGGTCACCTTGACCCGGGCGGGACGGCTCCCGCCGGAGCACACCGAGGTCAGGGTGGGCCTGCTGGTGGACCGCCTCGCCGCGTTCTGACGAAGCTCGGGCCCCGAAGCTCGGGGCTTGAGCTCCGGAATCGCCGCATCGCTCGTTCGAGGGGGCATGAACGGCCCCCTGCCCGGCGCTTGAGCTTCGGGAGCCGGGAGCCGGGAGCCGGGATCCGAGGTTCGAGTGTCGAGCCCTGTTGTTCATCCGGGGTGTGGAAGAAGGGGGTTGAGGAAACTCGGCACCTTGGCTCCGCCCCGCACGCACCCGCACCCTCGCGCCCGTACCGCCGGGCCCGCGTCGGCTGTGGCAAGCGTTCCGCGCCCGGTCAACGCCCGGCCGGTGCCGGTGACGTGTGGTGCCCCGCGACGGAGGGCCGGGCAAGACCGTGTGGGCCGAGATCGACGCCTCGCCCGCGATGGGGGCCGGGGGAGAGGCGACCTCTTCCGCCGGGGCGACCAGGCGGTAACCTGGCTGTCCTCGCTCACTCGTCCTTCCGGTGACCGCTGTTGGAGGTCGCGCAGGTCAGGTGCGGGTCGCGTGTTCGTGGTTCTGTTTGGAGAGTGCCCTGTGACTGCCGATATGCCCAGCTCCCGTATCGACACCAGCAAGCCGCACCCGGCGCGGGTCTACGACTGGCTGCTCGGCGGGAAGGACAACTATCCGGTCGACCAGGAGGTCGCGGAGAAGCTGCCCGCGGAGGCCCGGGCCAACGCCGCGCGGAACCGTGCGTTCATGCACCGGGCGTCCGGCTGGCTCGCGGGGCAGGGCGTCGACCAGTTCCTGGACATCGGTACCGGCATCCCGACCTCGCCCAACCTCCACCAGGTCGTCCAGGCGGTCACCCCGCACGCCCGGGTCGTCTACGCGGACAACGACCCCATCGTCCTGCGGCACGCGGAGGCGCTGCTGGTCAGCAGGCCGGAGGGGGCGACCGACTACATCCACGCCGATGTGCGGAAGCCGGAGACGATACTCGAACGGGCCGCGGAGCTGCTGGACTTCACCCGGCCCGTCGCACTGTCCCTCATCGCGCTGATGCACTTCCTGCCCGACGAGCAGGACCCGTACGGCATCACCCGCACCCTCGTCGACGCGCTGCCCGCGGGGAGTTATCTGGTGCTCTCGCACGGGACCGCCGATCAGCACCCGGAGCTCAGGCAGGAGACGGAGTCCGCGTACCGGAAGGGCGCGATCTCGCTGCGGATGCGTACGCGGGCGGAGGTCGAGCCGTTCTTCGCGGGGCTGGATCTGGTCGAGCCGGGGCTGGTCACCGCGCCCGAGTGGTACCGGGAGGAGGCCGCGCCGGTCTACGAGCGGAGCGGGTTCTACGTCGGGGTGGCGCGGGTGCGTTAGGCGGCCGGGCTCAGGAGGGCTCGGCCGGCGGCTCCACCAGCGACTTGGCCATGCAGATGCTGCTGTCGTACGCGCGGTAGTGGCCGAACTTCGCGCAGGCGGTGTAGCCGCTCGACGCGTACAGCGCGATCGCCTCGGGCTGCTGGTTCCCGGTCTCCAGGACCATGCGCGTCCGGCCGGCCGCGCGTGCGTCGGCCTCCAGGGCGGCGAGGATGCGGCGCGCGAGACCCCGGCCGCGGCCCTCGGGGATCACGAACATCCGCTTGATCTCGGCGTCGCCGTCGGAGTACCCCTCGTCGTTCTGCTCCTGGCTGCGCCAGCCGCCGGTCGCCACGGGGCGGACCTGCTCGTCGTAGGCGAGGAGGTACAGCCCGCGCGGCGGGTCGAACATGGTGGCGTCGAGCGGGGTGACGTCGCCCCCGTCGCCGTAGCGCGCGGCGTATTCGAGCTGCACCTGGGCGTTGAGTTTCACGGCGTCGGGGTGGTCGAACGGCCGGGGCTGGATATTCATACGTTGCATGGTACAGGTATGCATGGGCCTCGCGTAGGTACTGTACCTGGATGCTGACTGTTACCACCGTGAATGTGAACGGGATCCGCGCCGCCGCCAAGAAGGGCTTCGTCGAGTGGCTGGGGCGGACCGATGCGGAGGCGGTCTGCCTCCAGGAGGTGCGCGCCGAGGCGCAGCAGCTCCCCGAGGAGGTGCGCGCCCCCGAGGGGTGGCACGCCGTGTACGCGCCGGCCGCGGCCAAGGGGCGTGCGGGTGTGGGGATCCTCACCCGGCACGCGCCGGAGCGCGTCCAGATCGGCTTCGGCGGGTTCGGGGTGCCGGGGAGTGAGGAGTTCGACACCTCCGGTCGCTACATCGAGGTGGATCTCCCGGGTGTGACGGTCGCCAGCCTCTACCTGCCCTCCGGTGAGGTGGGTACGGAGCGGCAGGAGGAGAAGGAGCGCTTCATGGCGGCCTTCCTGCCCTACCTCCAGGGGCTGAAGGCGCGCGCCGCCGCCGACGGGCGTGAGGTGGTCGTGTGCGGCGACTGGAACATCGCCCACCGCGAGGCCGACCTCAAGAACTGGAAGTCCAACAAGAAGAACTCCGGCTTCCTCCCCGAGGAGCGGGAGTGGCTGACCCGGGTGTTCGACGAGGCGGCGTACGTCGACGTGGTCCGTGCGCTGCATCCGGAGCAGGAGGGCCCCTACTCGTGGTGGTCCTACCGGGGCCGGGCCTTCGACAACGACGCGGGCTGGCGGATCGACTACCAGGTGGCGACCCCGGGCCTCGCCGGGCGTGCGGTCAAGGCGTGGGTGGAGCGCGCCGCCACGCACGGCGAGCGGTGGAGCGACCACGCGCCGGTGACGGTCACCTACGAACGCCCCTGACGACGGAGGTCCGGCTGCCGGCGGTCCGCGCGGAGGGGGCCCGGCGCGGGGGCCCGGCGGCCGGGCGAGGGTGCTGCCCTCAGGACTCGTCCGCGGCCCTGTCCTCGTGCAGTCGGCGGTCCAGGGCCATCGAGAGTTCGGCGTCGACCACCGCCTGGGCGAGCGTGCGGAGTTGGTCCGGCTCGCTGTGCGCGGTGTGGGTGCGCAGGACGCGGACGAAGAGGTCGGCCAGGGCGTCGGCGTGCTCCCGTACCTGGCGGCCGGAGGAGAGCACGGCGTCGAGCGGCACGCCGGCCCGCACCAGTTCGGCCGAGGCGTCCAGGAGGCGGCGGCTGATGTGGACGATCTCGTCGCCGTCGATGCCGAGGTAGCCGAGCTCCATGGACGCGGCGAGGTTCTCCGCGGTCGCCTGGTCCTGGAAGTAGTCGGCGAGTTGCTCGGGCGTGAGCCTGACCGGGGTCTCCTCGGTGGGTTCGCCCAGGCCCAGCACCTCGGCGACGTCCCGGCCGCTGTCGAAGGTGGCGGCGAGGTCGGCGATGCCGTTGAGGGTGTGGCCCCGTTCCAGCAGGCCCGTGACGGTGCGCAGCCGGGCGAGGTGGTGGTCGTCGTACCAGGCGATGCGGCCCTCGCGGCGGGGTGGCTGGATCAGGCCGCGTTCCCGGTAGAAGCGCAGGGTGCGCACGGTGATGCCGGCCTTCTCGGCCAGCTCCTCCATGCGGTACTCGCGGTGCTCGCGTCCTTCGGCCACCCCCGCACCCTATGTTGTACCGCCGGTAACTTTCCTCGTCCCGCCCCCTACCCATCGGTACGGAGCTGCTCTACTCTCCCAACCATGCCAGTGATTGCTGGCAGAGTCGCGTGACGTACCGCGGGGAGGCGGCAGTATGGCCCAGCACGAGCACGTACGAGTGGCGGTGATCGGATCCGGATTCGGCGGCCTCGGAGCCGCGGTCCGGCTCCGTCGTGAAGGCGTCACCGACTTCCTGGTCCTCGAACGGGCCGGTGCCGTCGGCGGTACCTGGCGCGACAACAGCTACCCGGGCTGCGCCTGCGACGTGCCGTCCCACCTGTACTCGTTCTCGTTCGCGCCCAACCCCGACTGGCCCCGCACCTTCTCCGGGCAGCAGCACATCCGGGCCTACCTGGAGCACGTCGCCGACACCTTCGGGCTGCGCCCGCACCTCAGGCTGAACCACGAAGTCACCGTGATGCGCTGGGACAACGACGAGCTGCACTGGGTCATCGAGGCGGCCGACGGCTCCACGATCACCGCCGACGCGGTGGTGTCGGCCACCGGCCCGCTCTCCGACCCGAAGCTCCCGGACATCCCGGGGCTCGCCGACTTCCCCGGCAAGGTCTTCCACTCCGCGCAGTGGGACCACGACTACGACCTGAGCGGCAAGCGCGTCGCCGTGATCGGCACCGGCGCCTCCGCGATCCAGATCGTCCCGGAGATCCAGCCGAAGGCCGGCCGGCTCACCCTCTTCCAGCGGACCCCGCCCTGGGTGATGCCGCGCATGGACCGTGCGATCAGCGGTGCCGAGAAGTGGCTGCACCGGGCGCTCCCCTTCACCGCCACCGCGCGCCGCGGCCTCCTGTGGGGCATCCGGGAGCTGCAGGTCGGGGCCTTCACCAAGCACCCCGACCAGCTCGGGCTCGTCGAGTCGATAGCCAAGTCCAACATGGCGCGGGCCATCAAGGACCCCGCGCTGCGGGCCAAGCTGACCCCCTCCTACCGCATCGGCTGCAAGCGCATCCTGCTCTCCAACGCCTACTACCCGGCGCTCGCCCGGCCCAATGTCGACGTGGTCGACTCCGGTCTGTCCGAGGTGCGCGGATCCACCCTGGTCGGATCGGACGGCTCGGAGACCGAGGCCGACGTGATCATCCTCGGCACCGGTTTCCACGTGACGGACATGCCGATCGCCAGCCGGGTCGTCGGCGCCGCCGGCATCACCCTCGCCGAGTCCTGGAAGGACGAGATGCAGGCGCTGCGGGGGGCGACCGCCGCGGGCTTCCCCAACTGGATGACGATCATCGGCCCCAACACGGGGCTGGGGAACTCCTCCATGATCCTCATGATCGAGTCCCAGCTGAACTACATGGCCGACTACCTGCGCCAGCTGGACGCGCTGGGCGGCCGCGCCGCGCTCGACGCGCGGCCCGCCGCCGTCGGCGCCTGGAACCGGCGGGTCCAGGACCGGATGAAGCGGACCGTCTGGAACACCGGCGGCTGCACCAGCTGGTACCTCGACGCCAACGGCCGCAACACCACGGTCTGGCCGGGCACGACGGCCGAGTTCCGCCGGGCCACCCGATCGGTCGACCTCGCGGAGTACGAGGTCGTCCGTCCCCCCGCCACCACCCGGCCCGCGGTGCGGGCCGTCACCGAGGAGGCCGCACGATGAGCCGGCTGACGCACACGGCGGAGCAGGCGCCCGTGCCCGTACGCGAACTGAGCGTCGTGTCCGCGGACGGCGCGCGCATCCACGTCGAACTGCACGGCCCCGAGGACGCGCCGGCCGTGGTCCTGGCCCACGGCTGGACCTGCAACACCCGCTTCTGGGACGCGCAGGTGCGGGACCTGGCGGCGGACCACCGGGTCGTCGTCTACGACCAGCGGGGGCACGGGCGTACGCCCGAGGCGGGGCCCGGCGGGTACAGCACGCGGGCGCTGGCCGACGACCTCGAAGCGGTCCTGAGGGCGACCCTGGAACCGGGCCGCAAGGCGGTGCTCGGCGGGCACTCGATGGGCGGGATGACCGTGATGGCGGCGGCGGGCCGGGACGCCGTGCGGGAGCACGCGGCGGCGGTGCTGCTGTGCAGCACCGGCAGCTCGCGCCTGACGGCCGAGTCGCGGGTGCTGCCGCTGCGGGCCGGCGCCCTCCGGACCCGGATGACCGCGGCGGTCCTCGGTGCGCGCGCACCGCTCGGGCCGGTCAACGCGGTGTCGAAGGCGATCCTCAAGTACGCCACGATGGGACGCGGTTCCGCCCCGGAACGGGTGGACGTCTGTGCCAGGATCGTCCATGCGTGTCCGCGCCGGGCGCGCGTCGCCTGGGGGCACGTGCTCGCCGAACTCGACCTGGAGGCGCGGCTGCGGGAGCTGCGGCTGCCGACCGCGGTGATAGCGGGGACGGACGACCGCCTGACGCCGCCCGTGCACGCGCGGGCCATCGAGGCGGCGCTGCCGCACAGCCTCGGGCTCACCGAACTGGCGGGCATGGGCCACATGACGCCGGTCGAGGCGCCCGAGGTGGTCACGGAGAAGCTCCGCGCGCTGGTGGCCGCGTACGTCACCCTGGACGGTGCGGGCAGTGCGGCGGAGGCCGGGAGCGAGGAGGAGGTCGCATGAGCGGCAGGCGGAGTCTCGAAGGGCAGGTCGTCGTCGTCACCGGCGCGGCGCGGGGCGTGGGCGAGCTGCTGGCCCGCAAGCTCTCGGCGCGCGGTGCCACGCTGGCGCTCGTCGGCCTGGAGCCGGACGAGCTGAGGGAGGTCTCGGAGCGGCTGCACTCCGAGAGCGGCCACTGGCACGCGGACGTCACCGACCACGCGGCGATGAGCCGGGTCGCCCGGGAGATCAAGGAGCGCTTCGGCACGGTCGACGCCGTGGTCGCCAACGCGGGCGTCGCCACCGGCGGTCCCCTGGTGGACTCCGACCCGGAGGCGTGGCGGCGGGTCATCGAGGTGAACCTGATAGGCGGCGCGGTCACCGCGCGGGCGTTCCTGCCGGCGTTGATCGAGAGCCGTGGCTACTTCCTCCAGATAGCGTCGCTGGCCGCGATCACCCCGGCGCCGATGATGAGCGCCTACTGCGCGTCCAAGTCCGGGGTGGAGGCGTTCGCCCACTGCCTGCGCGGCGAGGTCGGGCACCGCGGGGTGCGGGTGGGGGTCGGCTACCTCTCCTGGACCGACACCGACATGGTGCGCGGCGCCGACGAGGACGACGTCATGCGCGAGTTGAGGCAGCGGCTGCCGTGGCCGGCGAACCGCACCTACCCCCTCGGGCCGGCGGTCGACCGGATCGTGGCCGGGATCGAACGCCGCTCCGCGCACGTCTACGCCCAGTGGTGGCTGCGCGGCATGCAGTCGGTCCGGGGGTACCTGCCGGCGGTCATAGGGACGGTCGGGCAGCGGGAGATGAAGAGGTTCGGATCCCGGCTCGACGGCGTCGGGAAGGGGCTCGTCGGGGCCGGCGGACAGGCCGATCAGAAGGAGCGCGTCCGGGGCGGATGATCGAAATGCGTTCAATGTCCGAGTGTGTAAGTCTGAGCGAGGCCCCGCCGGGGCCGCCCCCACGCACCCACGGAGGAGTGAACGGCATGGGCCTCGCAGACCAGTTCAGGGACAAGGCGCAGCAGCTCGCCGACCGGGCCAGGCAGCAGGCCGGCGAGCAGGACGAGGCGCCCGAGCGCTCCGCCGGCCGCCCGGACACCGGGGACCGGGCGCAGGGCCGTCGGCCCGAGGCGCAGGACCGGGCGCCCGAGCGCACCGAGCGCTGACGGCCGACGCGCACCGCGTCCGCGGGCTGCAGGGGCGTACCCGTTCACCGGGTGCGCCCCTTCCGCATGCGCTGCGCGGAGTGACCGGGGCCCCGCACTCCGGACGCCCGCACCGGGCCCCGCACCCCGACACCCGCACCGGGTCCCCGCACCCCGGACACCCGGGTGCGGGGACCCGCCGTTCACCTCGGGGGGAGCGGGGGGCGGCGCAGGTCCGGTGCCGTGTCGTAGCCGGGCGGGGTGGTCGCCGGGTGGGCGGCCAGCAGGTCCAGGGCCACCCTGACGGCGTCGTCCAGCACCGCGTGACGGCCCTCCGCCCAGTCGAGCGGGGTACGCAGCGCCTCCAGGTCGGGCTCGACCCCGTGGTTCTCGACGGACCAGCCGTACGCGTCGAACCAGGCCGCGTTCATCGGCACCGTGATCACCGTGCCGTCGCCGAGCCGGTGCCGCCCGGTCATCCCGACCACCCCGCCCCAGGTGCGCTGGCCCACCACCGGTCCCAGCTCCAGCAGCCGGAACGCCGCCGTGATCATGTCCCCGTCGGAGGAGGTGGCCTCGTCCGCGAGGGCGACGACCGGTCCCCGGGGCGCGTTGGACGCGTACGACACCGCCTGGGCGTTGCGGGTCAGGTCCCAGCCGAGGATGGTGCGGGTGAGCTTCTCGACGACCAGCTCGCTGATGTGGCCGCCCGCGTTGCCCCGGACGTCCACGATCAGGGCCGGGCGCGACACCTCCAGCCGCAGGTCGCGGTTGAACTGCGCCCAGCCGGAGCCGCCCATGTCGGGGATGTGCAGGTAACCGCACTTGCCGTGGCTCAACTCCCGGACGATCTCCCGGCGTTTGGCCACCCAGTCCTGGTAGCGCAGCGGTCGTTCGTCGACCAGGGGGACGATCGCGACACGGCGCGGCCGGCCGCCGCACTCGCTCCCCGCCGGGCGGAACGTCAGCTCGACCGTGGTGCCGCCCGCCGCCGCCAGCAGGGGGTAGGGGCCCGCCACCGGGTCGACCGGCCGGCCGTCCACATGGGTGAGCACGGCGCCCTCCCGGATGCCCGCCCCGGCCAGCGGTGAGCGGGCCTTGGAGTCGGAGGAGTCGCCCGGCAGGATGCGCCGCACCGTCCACGCGCCGTCCCGGCAGACGAGGTTGGCGCCCAGCAGCCCGATCGCCCGCTGGTAGTGCGGGGGGCCCTCGTTGCGGCGGGCGGGGGAGACGTACGCGTGGGAGGTGCCCAGTTCGCCGAGCACCTCGCGGAGCAGATCGGCGAACTCGTCGGGGGAGGCGACCCGTCGGACCAGGGGGCGGTACTGGTCCAGGACCCCGTCCCAGTCGATGCCGCACATGTCCGGTTCCCAGAAGTAGGACCGGATGATCCGCCCCGCCTCCTCGTACGCCTGGCGCCACTCGGCCGCCGGGTCGACGTCGTGCAGGATGCGGCGCAGGTCGAGGAAGACCGTCGTGTCGGTGTCGCCGGACTCGTTGGCCGGGACGGCGCGGAGCTCGCCGTCGTCCATGACGACCAGCCGGGTCGCGTCCCCGCTGACCGCGAACCAGTCGAGGTGGCCGACCAGTTCGGTCCTGCGGGCCCGGGCGATGTTGAAGTGCTCCAGGGTGGGGCGGCCCGACATGTCCGCCGGGTTCGCGAACGTCTCGCCCAGGGCGCCGGAGATGGGCCAGCGCAGCCAGACGAGGCCGCCGCCGCTGACCGGCTGGAGGGCCGAGTACTTCGACGCGGAGACCGGGAACGGGGTCACCCTGTTCTCCAGGCCCTCGGTCTCCACGATGACCGTCGCTCCCTCGGCCGGGCCCTCGGGGATGTCCACCGGGTCCAGGCCGCCCGCCGCGGGCCTGCCGTCCGGGAGCAGGGCGAAGGGGGAGGGGGTCGCCGAGGAGAGGGGGACGAGATAGGGGCGGCAGCCCAGCGGGAAGGACAGGTCGCCGGTGTGGACGTCGTACACCGGGTCGAACCCGCGCCAGGAGAGGAAGGCGAGGTAACGGCCGTCGCCGGTGAAGACGGGGTTCTCGTCCTCGAAGCGGCCGTTGGTGACGTCCACGATCAGCGGGGCGCCGGGGCCGGTGATCCGGGCGAGCTTGATCTGCCGCAGCGACCGTCCGATGCCGGGGTGCGACCAGGTCAGCCAGTGGCCGTCGGGGGAGAACGCCAGGTCGCGGACCGGGCCGTTCACGGACCGGATGAGCTCGGTGAGCCCGTCCGGCGCGGGGGCGTCGGGCGCCGCGGTGTCCCGACGGCTCTCGGCGGGATCGTCGAGGGGCCCGTCCGCCCGGGTCAGGACGTCCAGCGGGGCCAGGGTCCTCGGCGGGGCCACGCCCCCGGAGGGCTCCGGCGGCTCCCCGTCCGGGCCGAGGAGGGCCAGCGCCGGTCCGGCGGCGTCCTCCCGGGTGTCCAGCAGGAGCAGCCGGCCGTCGTTCGACGCGATCGCCAGCCGCTCGCCCTCCGGGTCGGAGACGGTCTCGTGGACCCTGCCCAGCCGGCCGGCGGCCAGCCGCCGGGGCGGGCGGTCGCCGCTGGCCCGGGGGAGATGGGCGATCTCGATCGCGTCGTCGCCCTCCGCGTCGGTGACGTACGCGATCCGTCCGCTGCTGCCGAGCATCTCCGGCAGCCGGACCCGCACCCCCGGGGTGTCGGCGATCGTGCGGGCGGGGCCGTCGCGGTGGGTGAGCCAGTACAGGCTGCCGCGCACGGAGACGGCGCTCGCCCGGCCCGTCTCGTCGACGGACAGCGAGTCGACGTGGCTGGACGCCGGCACCTGGTAGGTGCGCCGGCCCGTCCGCGGGCCGCCGAGCCGCACCTCCAGCTTCCGGGGCACCGCGTCCGGCGACTCCAGGTCCTCGGCCAGCCACAGGTCGCCGCCGCACTGGTAGACGACCCGGGTGCCGTCGCTGGAGGCGTGCCGGGCGTAGAACGCGTCGTGGTCGGTGTGCCGGCGCAGGTCGCTGCCGTCCATCAGGCAGGAGTAGAGGTTGCCGACGCCCTCGTGGTCGGAGAGGAAGGCGATCCGGCGCCCGACGAACATGGGGGCGTCCAGGTGCCCGCCGATGTCCGGCAGCAGCCGTTCGCCGTGCAGCCACAGCCGGCCCGTGGCGCCGCCCCGGTACCGCTTCCAGGCGGCCGGTTCGTGCGGCGGCTTCCCGGTGAGCAGCAGGGTGCGCCGCTCGCCGTCGACGTCGGCGACCGCGATGTCGGAGACGGGCCCCCAGGGGAGCTTGCCGCCCGGGCTGCCGTCGGTGGGGACGCTGTACGCCCACGAGAAGTAGGAGAAGGGCTGGTTGTGCGAGGAGACGGCCAGGATCTGCGAGGAGTCCCCGGGGTCCGGGCTCCAGCCGCAGACCCGGGCGTCGGTCGAGCCCCAGTGGGTGAGCCTGCGGGCGGGCCCGCCCTCGACGGGGACGAGGTGGATCTCCGGATCGAGGGTGCGCCAGGTCGTGTAGGCGATGCGGCGGCCGTCGGGCGAGAAGCGCGGGTGGCTGACCCGGGTCCGGTCGACGGTCAGCCGCCAGGCCCGGCCGGGCGTCCGGCCCGCCGGGGCGAGGGGGGAGACCCAGAGGTCGTCCTCCGCCGCGAAGCAGAGCAGGTCCTTGTGGAGGTGCGGGAAACGGAGATACGCGACGTCGTCACTCACCCTCCAATGCTTTCCGCGTGAAGGGCCCGCGGCAACTTGTGGTGCAGGACACAAACGAAACTCTCTCGTTTCGCTCGCGGAGGGGGTACCTTCTAAGTGTACGAAACAGTTTCGTTCCGTTAGTTGATCTTCGACTGACGTACCATCCAGCTGGCGTCATCACGAGGAGGTCGACCCATGGCACGCAGCCGGCTCACGCCCGAGCGCGAGAACGAGCTGTACACCGCCGTGCTCGACCTGCTCGGCGAGGTCGGCTACGAAGCCCTGACCATGGACGCCGTCGCCGCCCGTACCCGTTCCAGCAAGGCCACCCTCTACCGCCAGTGGGGGAGCAAGGCCGAGCTCGTCGTCAAGGCGCTGCGGCACAACAAGCCGATGGAGCTCGGCGCGATCGACACCGGTTCGCTGCGCGGTGATTTCCGTGCCGCGCTCCGGCGGACCGACGACTGCCAGATGGAGAAGAGCTCCGCGCTGATGCGGGGGCTCGGCCAGGCGGTCCACAGCAACCCCGACCTCCTCCAGGCGCTGCGTGAGCTGATGATCGAGCCGGAACTCACCGGTCTCGGACTGATGATCAGGCGCGCCGTGGACCGGGGTGAGGTGCGTCCGGACAATCCGGCGCTGTCCTACGTCCCGCACATGATGATCGGCGCCTTCGCTGCTCGTGAGCTGGTCGAGGGCCGCCCCGTCGACCAGGCGTTCCTCACCGACTACGCAGAAGCCGTGGTGTTCCCCGCCCTCGGCGTCTGACGCCCCCCGTTCCGCCCCCGCACGACCTGTCGCACGACAGCCGTACGGCGCTTCCGTACGGCCTGGATCCCCGACGCTCCACCTGACACGCCGCTCTCGTCGTCGGGCTGGTTCCTCACGCCCTCTTCCGTCCCACGACCCGACCGGGAGTACCCTCTCCGTGGCTACATTCCTGTACAAAATCGGACGGCTCGCCTTCCGGCGCCGCCGTTACGTCGCCCTGATCTGGGTCGCGCTGCTGGCACTCGCCGGATTCGGCGCGTCCTCCGCGGCCACCGCCACCTCCAGCTCCTTCTCCATCCCCGGCACGGAGGCTCAGCGGGCCTTCGACCTGCTCGACGAGCGCTTCCCCGGGGGCAGCGCCGACGGTGCGACCGCCCGGGTCGTCTTCAAGGCGCCCGGCGGGGAGAAGGTGACCTCGGCGGCCAACAAGGCCGAGATCCAGGAGATCGCCGGCGACCTGCGGTCCGGCTCGGACCAGGTCGCCGCGGTCGCCGACCCCTTCGCGGCGAACGCGATCAGCGAGGACGGCTCCACCGCCTACATCTCGGTCTCCTACAAGGTCAGCTCCATGGAGCTGACCGACGGGACCCGGGAGGCGCTGGAGGACGCCGGCGAGACCGCGCGGAGCAGCGGGATGACCGTGGAGATCGGCGGTGACGCGCTCCAGGTGATGCCGGAGACCGGTGCCACCGAGATCATCGGGGTCGCCGTCGCCGCCGTCGTGCTGGTGATCACCTTCGGATCGCTGATCGCCGCCGGGCTGCCCCTGCTGACCGCCCTGATCGGGGTCGGGATCGGCGTGTCCACGATCACCGCCCTGGCGAACGTGCTCGACCTGGGCTCCACCACCTCCACCCTCGCGATGATGATCGGCCTCGCGGTCGGCATCGACTACGCCCTCTTCATCGTGTCCCGCTACCGCGCCGAGCTGGCCGAGGGCCGGGAGCGCGAGGAAGCCGCGGGCCGGGCCGTCGGCACCGCCGGGTCGGCCGTCGTCTTCGCCGGTCTGACGGTCGTCATCGCCCTGGTGGGTCTCGCCGTCGTCAACATCCCGATGCTCTCCAAGATGGGCTTCGCCGCCGCCGGCACCGTCGTGATAGCCGTCCTGATCGCGCTCACCCTCGTCCCGGCGATGCTCGGCTTCGCGGGCAAGCGGGTCATGGGACGCAAGGCGCGCAAGGCCGCCGAGGCGGAGAACCGGCCCGAGGCGAAGCCGAACGCGGGCACCCGCTGGGCGCGGTTCGTGCTGCGCAGGCCGGTGTGGGTGCTGCTGGCCGGGGTCATCGGCCTCGGTGCCGTCGCCGTGCCGGCCGCCTCGCTGGAGATGGGCCTGCCGGACGACGGCTCCCAGCCGACGAGCACCACCCAGCGCCAGGCCTACGACCTGCTGTCGGACGGCTTCGGCCCCGGCTTCAACGGTCCGCTGCTGGTCGTCGTGGACACGAAGGGCGCCTCGGACGGCCGGGCCGCCGTCGACCGGGTCACGCAGGAGATCGAGGGCATCGGCCACGTCGCCGCCGTCACCCCGGCCGCCTTCAACAAGGCCGGCGACGCGGCGACCATCACGGTCGTCCCGCAGGACCGGCCGAGCTCCACGGAGACCGAGGACGTCGTCCACGCGATCCGTGACGCGGGCACCGTGATCAAGGAGGACACCGGCGCCGAGGTCCTGGTCACCGGGGCCACCGCGATGAACATCGACTTCTCCGAGAAGATGAACGACGCGCTGCTGCCCTATCTGGCGCTCGTCGTCGGGCTGGCCTTCCTGCTCCTGATGCTGGTCTTCCGCTCGGTCCTGGTGCCGCTCAAGGCGGCCCTCGGCTTCCTGCTCTCGGTCGTCGCGGCCCTGGGCGCGGTCGTCGCGGTCTTCCAGTGGGGCTGGCTCGCCTCCCTCTTCGGGGTCGAGCAGACCGGTCCGATCATGAGCATGATGCCGATCTTCATGGTCGGTGTGGTCTTCGGCCTCGCGATGGACTACGAGGTCTTCCTGGTCACGCGGATGCGCGAGGCCTACGTCCACGGGGAGACGCCCGGCCAGGCGATCGTCACCGGGTTCCGGCACGGGGCCCGGGTGGTCACGGCCGCCGCGGTGATCATGATGGCCGTCTTCGCCGGCTTCATCGGCTCCAGCGAGTCGATGGTCAAGATGATCGGCTTCTCGCTGGCCATCGCGGTCTTCTTCGACGCCTTCGTCGTCCGGATGGCCGTCGTCCCCGCGGTGCTCGCCCTGCTCGGCCGCCGCGCCTGGTGGCTGCCGCGCTGGCTGGACCGGGTGCTGCCCGATGTCGACGTCGAAGGGGAAGGCCTGCGCAAGGAGCTCTCCGGCGTCCCGGCCGAGGGCGGCGGCGAGCGGGAGCCGGCCGGCGTCTGACCCGTGGCGCGCGCCCCGGGGGCGACCCCGGCGGCGCGCACCGTACGGACCCCGGGGCCCCTCCCGAGCGGATGAGTGGGACGCGGCCCCGGAGCGCCGGCTACCTGTGGGGACGGGGGGCCGGAGCGGCGGAGAGCCCCCGTGCACGCGGCACGGGGGCTCTCCGGTGTGTCAGGCGCGGGTGGCGGTGGCCGGCGGGGCCGTGCCCGCCTCCGCCGGGGCCGGTGTCCCGGCGGGGGCGGGGCGCTTCGCCGTCCCCGCCCGGATCCGCGACAGGAAGCGGATGAAGGGCCCCCGGTCGAACTGCAGGACGGCGACGCCGTCCGGCGCGTGCAGTTCGACGACCAGCTGGGCCCGGCCGCACGGCCAGACCGCCGTGTCGCCGCGGGTGGCGGGGGAGCGCAGGCCGCGTTCCAGGAGATCGAGGGCGAACGACCGGTCGACACCCCCGGGCAGCCGGACCCGCACGGTCTCCGGGTCCTCGGGGTCGTAGCGCAGTTCGACGGGGACCGGGCGGGGGTCGGGGCCGTCGGTGATGAGCCGGGCGCGGGCGTGCTCTTGGATCACGAGGGACATGGCCGGCTCCTCCTGTGTGAAAATCTCTTCCCCTAATGTCGCATATTTTCCCATTTGGGCATGTTGAGGGTGGGGTTAGTTGTCATCTCTGCGCTCTTGCGAATCATTCGCAAGAGCGCACTATCATGGAGCGTTTTCCCGACCCCGCCCGTCGTCAGCCCGAAAGCGGAGCCCCTCCATGCATGTACCCGACGGTTTCATCGACGCACCCGTCTCCGCCGTCGCAGGCGTCGTCGCCGCAGGCGCGGTCGCCGTCGGGCTCCGCGGCGCCCGGCGCGAACTCGGGGGCGCCTCCCCGGGGGGCGTGGCCGGAGGAGAGCGGACCGCCCCGCTGGCCGGACTCGTCGCCGCGTTCATCTTCGCCGTGCAGATGCTGAACTTCCCGGTCGCCGCGGGCACCAGCGGCCACCTCCTGGGCGGAGCACTGGCCGCGATCCTGGTCGGGCCGTACACCGGGGTGCTCTGCATAGCCGTCGTCCTGCTGATGCAGGGCATCCTCTTCGCCGACGGCGGCCTCACCGCGCTCGGCGTGAACATCACGGTGATGGGGGTCGTCACCACCGTCGTCGCCCACCTCCTCTTCCGCGGGCTGACCCGGGTGCTGCCCCGCACCCGGCGCTCGACGACCGCCGCGGCCTTCGTCGCCGCGCTGGTCTCCGTGCCCGCCGCCGCCGTCGCGTTCACCGCGATCTACGCGGTCGGCGGCACCACCGACGTCCCCATCGGCAAGGTCCTCACCGCGATGGTCGGGGTCCACGTCCTGATCGGCATCGGGGAGGCGGCCATCACCGCACTGACCGTGGGCGCGGTGATCGCGGTGCGCCCCGACCTCGTGCACGGCGCCCGGCACCTCGGCACCCCGCTCAAGCTCCGGGTCGACGGCGAGCTCGTCGACGCACCGGCTCCCGCGCCCGCCCCCGCGCCCGCCGCGGCCCGCTCCACCCGCCGGGTCTGGGCCGTCGGCCTCGCCGCCGCACTCGTCCTCGCGGGCCTCGTCTCCTTCTACGCCTCCGCCGACCCCGACGGCCTGGAGAAGGTCGCCGCCGACCAGGGCATCGACCGGAAGGCCCGGGAACACGCCTCCGCCGACTCCCCGCTCGCCGACTACGGCGTCGGGGACATCACCGACGCCCGCCTCTCCGGGGGCCTCGCCGGGGTGATCGGCGTGGGCGTCACCGTCGTCGTCGGCAGCGGGGTCTTCTGGGCGGTCCGCAGCCGCCGCACCCCCGAGGCCCCCGCCACCCGCACCACCGGGTCCGTCTGACATGGGCGCCGGCCACGCGCACACGCTCTACCGGCACGGGCACTCACCCGTCCACGCCCTCCCGCCGCACTGCAAGCTCGCCGCCGTCCTCTGCTTCGTCGTGGTCGTCGTCTCCACCCCGCGCGAGGCGGTCTGGGCGTTCGCGCTGTACGCCGCCCTGCTCGCCGGCGTCGCCGCAGCCGCCCGGATCCCGCCCGGGTTCCTGCTGAAACGCCTGGTCATCGAGGTGCCGTTCGTCGCGTTCGCGCTGCTCATGCCGTTCGTCGTACCGGGCGAGCAGACCGAGCTTCTCGGCGTCCACCTCAGCGTCCCCGGACTCTGGGGCGCCTGGAACGTCCTCGCCAAGGGCACCCTCGGTGTGGCCGCCTCGGTCGTCCTGGCCTCCACCACCGAACTGCGCGCCCTGCTGCTCGGCCTCCAGCGGCTGCGGATGCCGTCGCTGCTCGTCCAGATCGCGTCCTTCATGATCCGCTACGGGGACGTCGTCACCGACGAACTGCGCCGGATGTCGGTCGCCCGGCGCTCCCGCGGCTTCGAGGCGCGCGGCGTACGGCACTGGGGCGTCCTCGCCAGGACGGCGGGCGCCCTGTTCATCCGGTCCTACGAGCGCGGGGAGCGCGTCCACCTGGCGATGGTCAGCCGCGGCTACACCGGCGCCATGCCGGTGATCGACGAGGTGACCGCCACCCGCACCCAGTGGGCGCACGCGGCGGCCCTCCCCGTGCTCGCCCTCGTCGTGTGTCTGCTGGGATGGACCGTATGAGCCTGCCCACCGCCCCCGTGCCGTCCCTCGAGGTCAGCGGCCTCGCCTACGCCTACCCCGACGGCCACCAGGCCCTCTTCGGCGTCGACCTGACCGTGGCCCGCGGGGAACGCGTCGCGCTCCTCGGCCCCAACGGCGCGGGCAAGACCACCCTCGTCCTCCACCTCAACGGCATCCTCGACGCGGGCGCCGGCACCGTCCGGGTCGCCGGACTGCCGGTCCGCAAGGAGAACCTGGCGGAGATCAGGCGCCGCGTCGGCATCGTCTTCCAGGACCCCGACGACCAGCTCTTCATGCCGACCGTCCGCGAGGACGTCGCCTTCGGCCCCGCCGCGGCGGGGCTGCGCGGCCCCGAGCTGGAGGAGCGGGTCATGACCGCCCTGGAGCGGGTCGGCATGCGGGAGTTCGCGGCGCGGCCGCCGCACCACCTCTCCTTCGGCCAGCGCCGCCGCGTCGCCGTCGCCACCGTCCTCGCCATGGAGCCCGAGATCCTCGTCCTGGACGAGCCCTCCTCCAACCTGGACCCGGCCTCCCGGCGCGAACTCGCCGACATCCTGCGGTCCCTGGACGTCACCGTGCTCATGGTCACCCACGACCTGCCGTACGCACTCGAACTCTGCCCGCGCGCCGTCATCCTCGGCGACGGTGTGATCACCGCCGACGACCGGACCCAGGACCTGCTGTGCGACGAGGAGGTCATGCGACGGCACCGGCTGGAGCTGCCCTTCGGCTTCGACCCGCGTTCCGTGTCCGTGCCGCGTACGTGAACAGGGGGTGACCCGGCACCCGTTCCCCCCGGGGCGCGATGCACCATGGGGGGATGAGCGGGAGCGCGGGAGCAGGCGTGGACGTACGAGGCACGGTGGCACCGGGATTCGAGGCGGTACGGGACGCATTCGTCCGTAACTTCGAACAGCGCGGCGAACGGGGAGCGGCCGTCGCGGTCTACCGGCACGGCCGCAAGGTCGTGGACCTGTGGGCCGGGACGCGCGACGTCGACGGCGCCGAACCCTGGGCCGTGGACACCGTGCAGATCGTCCGCTCGGCCGGGAAGGGCGTCGCGGCGGCCGTGCCGCTGCTGCTGCACCAGCGCGGACAGGTGGACCTCGACGCCCCCGTCGGCACGTACTGGCCGGACTTCAAGGCGAACGGCAAGGAGCGCGTCCTCGTGCGCCACCTCCTCGCCCACCGCGCGGGCCTGGCCGCCCTCGACACCCCGCTGACGCCCGCGGAGGCCGCCGACCAGGTGTCGGGACCGAGGGCCGTCGCCGCCCAGCGGCCCCAGTGGGAGCCCGGCACCGACCACGGGTACCACGCCCAGACCTACAGCTGGCTCGTCGGCGAACTGGTGCGCCGGGTCACCGGGCGGACCATCGGCCGCTGGATCGCCGAGGAGATCGCGCGCCCGCTCGGCCTGGACTTCTGGTTCGGGCTCCCGCACGACGAGGCGCACCGGATCGGCCGGATCGCCCCCGTCGAGCCCCCTCCGGCCGGGGGCGGCGGCGGTGCCCTGCGCACCCGCCCCAAGCGGTCCGTCGTCGAGGCCTACGGCGACCCGGCCTCGCTCACCCGGCGCGCCTTCGGAGCGATCGACCCGTTCCCCGACGAGAACGACCCCGGCTACCGCGCGGCCGAACTCCCCGCGTCCAACGGGGTCGCCACCGCCCGCGGCCTCGCCCGCTGCTACGCCGCGATGATCGGCGAGGTCGACGGCCAGCGGCTGTTCGCCCCCGCCACCCTCACCCTGGCCCGCACCGAGGAGTCCGCGGGACCGGACCGGGTGCTCGTCGTCAACACCCGTTTCGGGCTGGGCTACATGCTGCACGGACCGTCCGCCCCGCTGCTGGGCCCCGGCTCGTTCGGGCACCCCGGCCGCGGCGGCTCGCTGGGCTTCGCCGACCCCGAGGCGGGCGTCGCGCTCGGCTACGTGACGAACGGCCTGCAGAAGGGAGTCACCGCCGACCCCCGTGCCCAGGCCCTGGTCAGGGCAGTACGGTCGGCGCTATGACTCCTCCTCGCTTCGACGGGTACGCCGCGCTCCTCACGGGCGCGGGACAGGGCATCGGGGCGGCCACCGCCCGCCGGCTCGCCTCCGAGGGCGCCGCCGTCCTGGTCACCGACCTGGACGGCGGGCGCGCCGAGCGCACGGCGGCCGCGATACGCGGGGCGGGCGGCACCGCCGGATCCCTGGCCTGCGACGTGGGCGACCGGGCGGCGGTCGAGGCGGCGGTGGACCACGCGGTCGACGCCTTCGGCCGGCTGGACGTCCTGGTCAACAACGCCTACACCAACCACGACGACGCCCCGCTCTTCGAGGACGAGGCCGACGAACCCTGGGCCCGCACCCTCGACATCACCCTGAACGGCCCCTACCGCTGCTCCCGTGCCGCACTGCCGCACCTGGTCGCCTCCGGCCGGGGGGCCGTCGTCAACATCGGTTCGGTCAACGGCGAACAGGACTTCGGCGGACACGCCTACAGCGCCGCGAAGGCGGGCCTGGCCAGCCTGACCCGCACGCTCGCCGGCCACGCGGGACCGCGCGGGGTCCGGGTCAACCTGGTGGCCCCCGGCACCGTCCGCACCGACGCGTGGGCGGGCCGCGACGCCGAACTGGAGCGCGCCGGCGCCCTCTACCCGCTCGGCCGGATCGGCGAGCCCGACGACATCGCGTCCGCGGTGGCCTTCCTCGCCTCCCGGGACGCGCAGTGGATCACCGGCACCACGCTGCGGGTCGACGGCGGCCTCCTCGCCGTCAACACCGGCTTCCGCAGGGCGATGACGGGGGAGTCCGGAACCCGGTAGCGGGGGAGCGGCGGCTCCCGTCACGCTCGCCCCGGACGGTCCGCCACGCTCGCCCCGGACGGCCGGCCGCGGTCGCACCGGAGGGGCCGGGCGTCCGGCCCCCACCGTGGGGAAAACGCTTGCGGCGCCACCTGACTGATCGTTAGAATTATGAAGTAATTACCCATGTCAACTGGGGGGTTCATCATGGTTTTTTCGCGCGCCCGTATCGTTGCCGCACTTTCTGTCCCGCTGACCGCCGCCACACTTCTGGTGGCGGCCCCGACGGCGAATGCGGCCGCGGGGTCATCCTGTGATCTGAGTTCGGGCACCGGTTGTCTGCGGATTTTCTACAACAGCAACAGGCAGGGCTCCAGCACCTATTTCTACGGCAGCAACGTCTCCAACTTCGCCAACTACACCTTCCTGACCTCCGGTGCCGGAAAGGGGCTGACCGTCAAGAACAACGCGGCGGCGGCCATCAACGACGCGAGCAGCAGCACCACGATCTTCTTCAACAGCAACTACGGCGGGGCCTGCGACACCCTGACGTACTACGCGATCGCCGATCAGCTGCGCAACACGTACAACAACAACGCGTCGTTCAAGTTCGACTACAGCGCGTCCAGCTGCTACAAGTTCTGACCGGTCCGACGGTGCGCCCGACCCGGTGTCCGCACGGCGGCACCGGGAACGGCCCGGAATGCACCCGCTCCTCTGTTCCTTTTCGGCCCCGCACCTCTGGATCGGCGCTCATCCGGTGAAAAGAAGAACTCTTCCCCTCTCTGGCATCACCGCGGCGGTGCTCATGCTCTCTCTCGGCCTCGCGGGCTGTTCCGGGACGACCGGACCGGACGAAAAGGATCCGAAAAGCGGGCCTGTAAATGCATCGACGCCGGGTGCCACCGCGGCGGCTGACGGCAGCGACAGCGCGGACTTCACCTTCCGGCTGCCCATCGCCGCATATTCCTACACCGAGGCGCAGAACGCGGACATCGGTGCCGCGGAGGACGTGCTCACCGAGCGGTGCATGAAACGGCTGGGCATTCCTTACACGGCCGTGCAGGCGCCCGAGGCGTCCAGGGCCTCGGACCGCAGGTACGGGCTGTCGAGCGCCGAGGACGCCGCCCGCTACGGCTACCACCTGCCGCCGAAGGCCTCGTTCAACCCGAACAAGGGCCTCGACGCGCCCACGCTCGTCGCCCTCTACGGCCGGTCCGCGGGTATCGAGGGGACAGCCGACCCGTCGCTGGACGTACCTCCGCGCGGGTGCCGGGGCGAGGCCGCCGACTCCCTGGACGAGGACCACCGGTACCGCGCGGGCGCGGAGACCGCGAGCGGGATCGCGCGGCGCAGCTACCAGCAGGCCACCCAGGACTCCCGGGTGCGCGAGGCCGTCCGCCGGTGGTCCGGCTGCATGGCCGACCGCGGGTACACCTACTCCGATCCGATGGCGGCCCTCGGCGACGAGCGCTTCCTGGACAAGCCCGTGACCGAGCGCGAGGTCGAGACCGCGCGGGCGGACATGGAGTGCAAGGCCGAAGTCCGGCTCCTCCAGACGTGGTTCTCCGTGGAGACGGCGGTCCAGAAGGACATGATCGCGGACGGATCGGCCGAACTGGAGAAGCTGAAGGAGGCGCACGCGGCGAAGGCGGCCGAGGCCCGCGAGGTCACCGGGCGGAGCTGACGCGGGGACGGGCCTCCGGTGCGCGGGACGTGCCGTGACGGCGCACCCGGCGGACGGGCGCCGCTCCGGCCGGCGCCCCGCCGGCCGTGACCGGGAGGAAGCGCGGCGACGGCTCAAGGGCCGTGCGGGCGGGGGCGTCCCGGCGCGTGTGTCCGGTGGTGGGGTCCGGCGCGGCCGCCACCACCGGCGGGGTCACGCGGTCCGCTCACGCACGTCCACGAGAGTGCCGCCCGCGAGCTCGACCAGGGCGGCCGGGCCGATCCGGAAGACGGCGTGCGGATGGCCTGCCGCCGCCCACACCTCGGCGTGGCCGAGCAGCCCCCGGTCGGCCAGCACCCGGGTCTGCGTGCGGTGGCCGAAGGGCGGCACCCCGCCGATCGCGTAACCGGTGGTCTCGCGGACCAGGTCGGCCCGCGCCCGGGTGACCTTCGCGGCGCCCAGCTCGGCGCGCACCAGATCCAGGTCCACCCGCGAGGAGCCGTCCATCAGGACCAGGACGGGCACGCCGTCCGCCTCGAAGATCAGGGACTTGACGATCTGGCTCAGTGCGCAGCCCACCGCAGCGGCGGCCTCGACCGCGGTGCGGGTGGCGTCCGGGAACCGGCGTACCTCGACGTCGAGGCCCAGGTCCCGCAGGGCCTCGGCGAACCGGGGGTGGGCCTCGGACGTGGTGGTGGCGGGGGTGGCGTCGGAAGTGCTCATACCCCGCACGCTACTGAACCGGCCCCGCGCCGGGCCACGGCCTCCCGCCGCCGACGCCGGGGGCGCGCTGGTTGCCCCGCCCCCGGCGGAGCGTCGGTCCGGCCCGGACATCGACCCCGAGGCGATCGCCGCACGCCGGCGGCGCGGACGGGGCGGCGGAAAGCGGGCCGTCCCGGAGGCGTGATCCGGGCCCGGCACCCGGGCCCGGCCCGCGGCACCCCTCGGCGGGGCCGCGGGCCGGTCTCCCCGCTACGAGCCCGCGCGCAGGACTGCCGCCACCACCGGGCCGGCCGCGTCGCCGCCGTGGCCGCCGGACTGGACGACCGCCGCCGCCGCGAGGTCGTCGCTGAAGCCGGTGAACCAGCTGTTGGAGGTGCCCTGTCCGTCGACCTCGGCGGAGCCCGTCTTGGCGCCCTTGTCGCCGCCGACCGGGGCCATGGCCGCCTTGCCGGTGCCCCAGGAGGCGGTGGCCCGCATCATGTCGTTCAGCTGCCGGGTGACGTTCTGCGGGAGCGAGCGGGACGCGGTCGCCAGCTGCCGGCCGTCCAGGGACTGCGGGACGATCACCGGCTGACGGAACGTCCCGGTGCGGGCGGTCGCCGTGATGGAGGCGATGTTCAGCGCGTTCATCTGGACGGTGCCCTGGCCGATGTACTGGGCCGCCGCCTCGCCGCCGGTCTCGTCCGGCACGCTGCCGTCGTAGGAGGTGATGCCGGTCTTCCAGTCGAGGCCGATCCCGAAGACGTCGCGGGCCTCCTTCGGCAGCGCGGAGTCGTCGTGGGTGTCGTCGATCAGCTTGATCAGGGCGGTGTTGCAGGACCGCGCGAAGCTCGTGGTGAAGCTGCTGGAGTCGGGGAGCGAGAAGCGGTCCAGGTTGTGGAACGTCCGGCCCTGGTACAGCACCTCCTCGGGACACTCCGTCGGGCCGTCCGCCGTGACCAGGCCCTTCTCCAGGAGCATCGCCGCGGTCACGATCTTCAGCGTGGATCCGGGCGCCTGGGTGCCCTGCATGGCGGCGTTGAAGCCGGTCGCCGGGTTGTTGGCGACGGCGCGTATCGCGCCGGTGGACGGCCTGACCGCGACCACGGAGGCGCCGCTGAACTGCTTGACCGCCCTCTCCGCCGCCGCCTGGGCGTCCGCGTCGAGCGTGGTCCGCAGGGTGCCCGGCTTCCCCTTCGCGAGCGTCAGCAGGGTGGTGTTCGCCGCGGACCCGTCCCCGGGCTCGATCCAGGTCTCGATGCCCGGGGACCCGCCCGCGTCGTCGCCGTACTTCTCGTGCAGGCTGTCCAGGATCGGGCCCAGCGACGGGTACGTCTCCTTGTCGAGCACCTTCCCGTCGTGGTCGACGGCCTCGACCGCCGCCGTCGAGGACTCCCCGGTCCGCAGCACCGCCCCCGCGGCCAGCTGCGGATGGATCACCGCGGGCTCCCAGTCGACCAGCGCCTTTCCGCTGGTCAGACCGCGTACCACGGTCAGCTCGGAGGAGTACGACCAGGGCTTGGTGTGCCCCTCGTACGACACCGTCGCCTTCACCGTGTACGGCACCTTCGTGCCGACGGCCGGGCCCGGGGTGATCACCGCCTTCGTGACGTGGGCGTCCGAGGCGTAACCGGCCAGCAGCGGTTCGGCGCCGGCCTCGTCGTTCGTGAGGAGGGCCGCGCCCGCCGCGTCGCCGGACGCCCAGGCGCCGAGGAAGGCCTCGGCGGTCTCCCGGACCTCCGCCCCGTCCGGCGGCCCGGTTCTCACCTCCGAGGACGCGGCGGCGGTCTGCGTGCCGCCGGTCCCGCCGCCCCCCAGCAGCACCTCGTACGCGCCGTAGCCGATCCCTCCGGCCACCAGCACGAACACGCCGCCGACTGTCGCGACCTTCGCTCCACCGCGCATCTTCCGGTTCCCCTCCCGTGACGGTCTTGAACGTGTTCAAGTCCGTGTCCAGGTCGGCACCTTACGGGACGCCGGCGGGTTCCGAGGAGGTCGTTACCGGACCGGGACCGTCCGTGCGCGCTGCCGGAGAGCGCTTTCTCGGCCATGCGCGAAGAGGCCCGCGGGGAAGCTCCCGCGGGCCCCGGCGGCGCTACACCCAGGTGTCCAGCCACATCCGGTCGCGCCAGGACGTGTCCGGGATCGACGTGCCCGTGTACAAGGGCCAGAAATAGACGAAGTTCCAGATGATCAGCAGCACCAGGACGCCCGCCGCGATCGTGCCCGACGTGCGTCTGCGCTCACCCGTCAGATCGCTGGCGGCCGTCCCGGGACGCTGCCCGGGACCGGTGCCGACCGCCGGACCGATGAGGGCGCCGATCATCATGGTCACCGCCAGGCACAGGAACGGCACGAACACGACCGCGTAGAACAGGAAGATCGTCCGCTCCTGGTAGAAGAACCAGGGCACCCAGCCGGCCGCCACCCCGCACGCGATCGCGCCTGCCCGCCAGTCGCGGCGGAAGAACCAGCGCCACAGGACGTACAGCAGCGCCACGCACGCCGCCCACCACAGCAGCGGGGTGCCGAGCGCCAGCACCTCACGGGCGCACTTGCCGGTCGCCGACGTGACACAGCCCGTCTGCTCCTCGTAGAAGTACGAGACGGGACGGCCCAGCACGATCCAGCTCCACGGATTCGACTGGTAGGTGTGGCCGGAGGTCAGGCCCACGTGGAACTCGTAGACCTGGTACTCGTAGTGCCACAGGCTGCGCAGCCAGTCGGGCAGCCAGGTCCAGCTGCCGCCCTTGCCCTCGGTGGCCGCCCAGTTGCGGTAGTACCCCTTGTCCGTGACGATCCAGCCGGTCCACGAGACCAGGTACGTGCCGACGGCCACCGGCACGGTGGAGACGAACGCGGGCAGCAGGTCCCGGAGGACCACGGCCCGGTACGGCTGCACCGCGCCCGCCGTGCGCCGCGCGCCGACGTCCCAGAGCACCGCCATCACGGCGAACGCGGCCAGGATGTAGAGACCGTTCCACTTCGTGGCGAAGGCCAGCCCGAGCATCAGACCCGCGGCGATCCGCCACGGCCGCCACCCCAGGCGCAGCGTCTCCGCGACGGTGGCGTCGGGACGCAGGATCCCGTCCTCGTCGACCGGGAGCGCCGCGGCCAGCCGGGCGCGGGACCGGTCCCGGTCGGCCAGCAGACAGCCGAAGGCCGCGAGGACGAAGAACATCAGCACCAGGTCGAGCAGCGCGGTGCGGCTCATCACGAAGTGCAGCCCGTCCACCGCGAGCAGGGTGCCAGCCAGGCAGCCAAGGAACGTCGAGCGGAACAGACGGCGCCCGATACGGCACAGCATCAGGACCGAGAGCGTGCCCAGCAGCGCCACCATGAAGCGCCAGCCGAACGGGGTGAAGCCGAACAGCTGCTCGCCGAACCCGATGATCCACTTGCCGGCCGGCGGATGGACGACGTAGCCGGGGTCCACCGGGATGTCCACCGAGGACGGGTCCTTGAGGATCAGCTTGTCGACGTCCTTGGGCCAGGAGCCCTCGTACCCCTGGTTGACCAGGGCCCAGGCGTCCTTGGCGTAGTACGTCTCGTCGAATATCACCGCCTTCGGGCTGCCCAGGTTCCAGAACCGCAGCACCCCGGCCACCAGGGCGACCAGCAGCGGACCGCCCCACGCGGACCAGCGCACCAGGCGCGCGGCGAGGGCCGGGGGCACCGCGAGCACGCTCCAGAACCGGTCGCCGGGGCGGGTGTAGGGCGGGACCAGGCGCTCGCGCAGCCCCGTCTCCGGCCGTCGGGAATGGCCGAAGCGGCGCAGCCGCCGCTCCCAGGAGGGCGGCTGATCTCCGACGTCGTCGCCCTGCCGGGCCTCGGGCGCAGTACTCGTCACCGCGCCATCGTAGGGAACGCATCTGTGCGAACGGCGCCGCCCGTGCTGGGAGGATGGCCGATGTGACTGGAACGACTGGAACGCTCGTACTCGCAGGGACCCCCATCGGCGACGTGGCGGACGCCCCGCCACGGCTCGCCGCCGAGCTGGAGACGGCCGACGTGGTGGCCGCCGAGGACACCCGGCGGCTGCGCCGGCTCACCCAGGCGCTGGGCATCCACACGACGGGGCGTGTCGTGTCCTACTTCGAGGGCAACGAGTCCGCCCGCACCCCCGAGCTCGTCGAGGCGCTTGTCGGCGGCGCGCGCGTCCTGCTCGTCACCGACGCGGGCATGCCGTCGGTCTCCGACCCCGGCTACCGGCTCGTCGCCGCCGCCGTGGAGCAGGACATCCGGGTCACCGCCGTACCCGGCCCCTCGGCCGTGCTGACCGCGCTCGCGCTGTCCGCCCTGCCGGTGGACCGGTTCTGCTTCGAGGGCTTCCTGCCGCGCAAGGCGGGCGAGCGGCTCGGCAAGCTGCGCGAGGTCGCCGACGAGCGCCGCACGATGGTCTTCTTCGAGGCCCCGCACCGGCTGGACGACACCCTGGCCGCGATGGCCGAGGTGTTCGGCGCGGACCGCAGGGCCGCCGTCTGCCGGGAGCTGACCAAGACGTACGAGGAGGTCAAGCGCGGCCCCCTCGGCGATCTCGCGGTCTGGGCCGCCGAGGGCGTGCGCGGCGAGATCACCGTCGTGGTCGAGGGCGCCACCGACACGGGCGACGAGGGCCTCGACGCCGCCGAGCTGGTGCGCAGGGTGCAGGTGCGGGAGGAGGCGGGGGAGCGGCGCAAGGAGGCCATCGCGGCGGTCGCCGCCGGGGCGGGGCTGCCCAAGCGGGAGGTCTTCGATGCGGTGGTCGCGGCAAAGAACGCGGCTCGGACCGGCCAGGAACAGGGCAAAGGACTAGCCTGAAATGTAAAGCCCGAGCCGCGATCCGGGCCCTTCGGCCACGGATCGGCCAAAAGCGTTCCAACACTCGGCAGGCCTGGTGCGCCGCCGTCGGCGAGGGCGTCCACTTGAGGGTGGAACGCACCGTCCGGAGTGCTCGTCCGGAGTGCTTGTCCATCGGACAAGAGGAGCAGGCATGAGTGAGATCGCAGCACCCACCGTGCACGAGGAGTACGCCTTCGCGTGCATGCGGTGCGGACACGGCTGGGAACAGGCCTACGCGATAGAGCACCACGTCGACGGCTCGGGCAACGCCTTCGTGGTCTACAAGGCGGACGGGCGGCGCGTGCCCTCCCCGCTGTCCACGCCCACCTGCGAGAACTGCGGCGGCCACGTCGTACGGATCATGCGGGCCGGCCGGGTCTCCACGGTCCAGCGGCTGCTCCAGCCCCCGCAGACCGCCCTCCCGGACGAGCCCGGTGACGGGACACCGGGCGAGGAGATGGCCGTCGCCGCGGTGCGGGCGCCCGGGGCCGAGGAGCACCACTGGCACCTGTCCGACCTGCTGCGCCCCTTCCACCGGCGGTGAGCGCGGGCCCGTGCCCGGGTCCGGCCGCCGCGCGGCGCACCGCACCGCACGCCGCGCGCCGATCCACGGGGGCCGCCGGGCGGGCCCCCGTGGAAACGGGACGGCTCTTCGCGGAAACGGGAGGGCTGTTCGTAGAGTCGGGGACATGAGCCGTACCGAAGCCCCGCCCCTCCCCGAACCCCTCAGGGTTCCGGTCGCCGATTCGCACACCCACCTGGACATGCAGGACGGAACCGTCGACGAGGGCCTCGCCCGCGCCGCGGCCGTCAACGTCACCACCGTCGTCCAGGTGGGCTGCGACGTGAAGGGCTCGCGCTGGGCCGCCGAGACCGCCGCCGCCCACCCGTCCGTCCACGCCTCCGTCGCCCTGCACCCCAACGAGGCGCCCCGCATCGTGCACGGCGACCCGGAGGGCCGGGGCGCGCGGGAGCCCGGCGGCAGGGCGGCACTCGACGAGGCGCTCGCCGAGATCGACGCGCTGGCCGCCCTGCCCCACGTCCGCGCGGTCGGCGAGACCGGCCTGGACCACTTCCGTACGGGGCCCGAGGGCATGGCCGCCCAGGAGGAGTCCTTCCGGGCGCACATCGAGATCGCCAAACGGCACGGCAAGGCCCTGGTCATCCACGACCGGGAGGCCCACGCCGACGTGCTGCGCGTCCTCGCCGACGCGGGCGCCCCCGAGCGCACCGTCTTCCACTGCTACTCCGGGGACGCCGAGATGGCCCGGATCTGCGCGGCGGCCGGCTGGTTCATGTCCTTCGCGGGCAACGTCACCTTCAAGAACGCGCAGCCGCTGCGGGACGCGCTGGCCGTCGTCCCCGACGCGCTCGTGCTCGTCGAGACGGACGCCCCCTTCCTCACCCCCGCGCCGTACCGCGGCCGCCCCAACGCGCCGTACCTGATCCCGGTCACGCTGCGCGCCATGGCGGAGGTGCGGAACACCGACGAGGACTCCCTCGCCGCCGCCGTCTACGACAACACCGCGCGGGCCTTCGACTTCTGACCTCCGCGGCGCACCCCCGCGCAGCCCCGGGGCCCGGGCGGGGGTGCGCCGGGCGGCGGCGGACCTCCCGGCCTCCGGGCCCCCGTAGGCTTGACGGGTGAGCACCACTGAGCCCGACGCCCTCCTGGGCCCCGCAGACATCCGCGAGCTGGCCGCAGCGCTGGGCGTACGCCCCACCAAGCAGCGCGGCCAGAACTTCGTCATCGACGCCAACACGGTCCGCAGGATCGTACGGACCGCCGAGGTGCGGCCGGACGACGTGGTGGTCGAGGTCGGCCCCGGCCTGGGCTCGCTGACCCTGGCCCTGCTGGAGGCCGCGGACCGGGTCGTCGCCGTGGAGATCGACGAGGTGCTCGCCGGCGCGCTGCCGGCCACGGTCGCCGCCCGGCTGCCGGGACGCGCCGACCGCTTCGCCCTGGTCCACTCGGACGCGATGCTCGTCACCGAGCTGCCGGGCCCGGCGCCGACCGCACTCGTGGCCAACCTGCCGTACAACGTCGCCGTGCCGGTCCTGCTCACGATGCTGGAACGGTTCCCCACCATCGAGCGGACGCTCGTCATGGTGCAGGCCGAGGTCGCCGACCGGCTGGCCGCCCGCCCCGGCAACAAGGTCTACGGCGTCCCGTCGGTCAAGGCCAACTGGTACGCCGACGTCAAGCGCGCCGGGTCGATCGGCCGCACGGTGTTCTGGCCCGCGCCCAACGTCGACTCGGGGCTGGTGTCCCTGGTCCGGCGCGCGGAACCGGTCCGCACGACCGCGAGCAGGACCGAGGTCTTCGCCGTCGTGGACGCCGCGTTCGCCCAGCGCCGCAAGACGCTGCGCGCGGCCCTGTCGGGCTGGGCGGGCTCCGCCCCGGCCGCCGAGGCCGCCCTCACCGCCGCGGGCGTCTCGCCGCAGGCGCGCGGTGAGGCGCTGACCGTCGAGGAGTTCGCCGCCATCGCCGAGAACAAGCCGGAGCCCACCGCATGACCCGCAGCGTCACCGTCCGCGTCCCCGCCAAGGTCAACGTGCAGCTCGCGGTGGGCGCCCCCCGCCCGGACGGCTTCCACGACCTGGCCAACGTCTTCCTCGCCGTCGGCCTGTACGACGAGGTCACCGTCACCCCGGCCGACACCCTGCGGATCACCTGCTCCGGCCCGGACGCCGCCCAGGTGCCGCTGGACGCCACGAACCTGGCGGCCCGCGCCGCGGTCGCCCTGGCCGCCCGGCACGGCATCGCCCCCGACGTGCACCTCCACATCGCCAAGGACATCCCGGTGGCCGGCGGCATGGCCGGGGGCAGCGCCGACGGCGCCGCCGCCCTGCTGGCCTGCGACACCCTGTGGGCCACCGGGGCGAGCCGGGAGGAACTCCTGGAGATCTGCGCCGAGCTGGGCAGCGACGTGCCGTTCAGCCTGGTCGGCGGGGCGGCGCTCGGCGTCGGCCGGGGCGAGCGGCTGACTCCCGTCGAGGTCGGCGGCACCTTCCACTGGGTCTTCGCCGTCGCCGACGGCGGGCTCTCCACCCCGGCCGTGTACGGCGAGTTCGACCGCCTCACCGCCGGTACCGACGTCCCCGAGCCGGCCGCCTCGTCCGCGCTGCTGACCGCGCTGCGCAAGGGCGACACCACCGCACTCGCGGACGCCCTCGGCAACGACCTCCAGGCCGCCGCCCTCTCCCTGCGTCCCTCGCTGGCCGACACGCTCGCGGCGGGCACCGCCGCGGGCGCCCTGGCGGCGCTCGTCTCGGGGTCCGGGCCGACCACGGCGTTCCTCACCGCCGACGAGGAGTCGGCGCGGAAGGTCGCCGACGCCCTGCTGGCCTCGGGCACCTGCCGCAGCGCGCGGGTCGCGGTGTCGCCCGCCCCGGGGGCCACCGTCCGCTGACCGCCCCGCCCGCGCCGCACCGCCCGGCGGCCGGTCCTCGGCACCCGGCCGCCGCTCTCCGCCGGTGCGGTGCGGTGCGACCAGGACCAGGACCAGGACCAGGACCAGGGCCAGGACCAGGACCCGGACCCGCACCGGTCACACGGCGGGGGCGGGGCCGTCTCCGTGTCCCTCAGCTCAGCGCCAGGGTGCTCCTGGCCCGTGTGTACGCCGGGAGCATCTCCTCGTGCTCCTGCGCGTCCAGCCCGCCCAGGTGCACCACGACCGGCCCGTCGGGCGTCGCGACGGCGAAGGCGCGTTCGGGCTTCGGCTCGTCCGGCAGCTCCCCGCTCACGGTGTAGCGGACCTCGACGGCGGTCAGCGTGCCCGCCCGCACCTCGGAGTACGCCGCGCGGCTCGTGTTCGGGTCGGCCGCCACGAAGGACTCCAGCACGGCACGCGGTTCGCCGGCCAACGGCTCGCCCCGCCACACCCGCAGGTAGCCGATGTTCCCGGCCGGTTTCGCGTCCGCCTCGCAGACCAGCGTGACCGGGCCCTGCTCGCCCAGTGCGGCCAGCTCCGAGCCGGCCTCCACCGCGACGGCGGCAGGCTTCCAGCCCGCCGCCAGCTCGAACGTCACCGGCAGTGCGCAGGCCGAGCCCTGCCCGCCGAGGGCGACGCCCTTCGCCGCGGTGGCCGCCGGGGCGTCGTCGCCGTTCTTGCCGGTGCCCGCGCCGGTATCCGCCCCGGTGCCCGTGTCCGTGCCGCCGCCGGACGGCGTGCAGCCGGCGAGCGCCAGGACCGCCGCAGCCGCCGGAATCAGTGCCCGTACTGTCTCGCGCCTCACGAAGTCCCCACCCCTGAGATGATCAGAACCGCTCCGACCTGGGGTTACTCCCCATGATCGATCGCCGCACGCTATCGCACCCCGCGCGGCGACTACGCTGGGACGTCGAGCGGTCCTCGACCCAGGGATCCCCGAGGCAGGAGTGAAATGGCCGTCAATCTGGTCAATGTCGAGCAGGTCAGCAAGGTGTACGGCACCCGTGCCCTGCTCGACGGTGTATCCCTCGGGGTGTCCGAGGGCGACCGGATCGGCGTCGTCGGCCGGAACGGCGACGGCAAGACGACGCTCATCCGGATGCTCGCCAAGCTGGAGGAGGCGGACACCGGCCGGGTCACCCACAACGGCGGACTGCGGCTCGGCGTCCTCACCCAGCACGACTCGCTGGACCCCGGGGCCACCATCCGGCACGAGGTGATCGGCGACCTCGCGGACCACGAGTGGGCGGGCAGCGCCAAGATCCGCGACGTGCTGAACGGCCTCTTCGGCGGCCTCGCGCTCCCCGGTTTCGAGCACGGCCTGGACACCGTCATCGCCCCGCTCTCCGGCGGTGAGCGGCGCCGGATCGCCCTGGCGAAGCTGCTGATCGCCGAGCAGGACCTGATCGTGCTCGACGAGCCCACCAACCACCTCGACGTCGAGGGGATCTCCTGGCTCGCCGGACACCTGCGGACCCGGCGCTCCGCACTCGTCTGCGTCACCCACGACCGGTGGTTCCTCGACCAGGTCTGCACCCGCATGTGGGACGTCCAGCGCGGCACGGTCCACGAGTACGAGGGCGGCTACAGCGACTACGTGTTCGCCCGGGCCGAGCGGGAGCGGATCGCCGCGACCGAGGAGTCCAAGCGGCAGAACCTCATGCGCAAGGAGCTGGCCTGGCTGCGGCGCGGCGCCCCCGCGCGCACGTCCAAGCCGCGCTACCGCATCGAGGCGGCCAACGAACTGATCGCCGACGTGCCGCCCCCGCGCGACACGAGCGAGCTGATGAAGTTCGCCAACGCCCGTCTCGGCAAGACCGTCTTCGACCTGGAGGACGTGACCGTCCAGGCCGGTCCCAAGACCCTGCTCACCCACCTCACCTGGCAGCTCGGCCCCGGTGACCGCATCGGCCTGGTCGGTGTCAACGGCGCCGGCAAGACCTCGCTGCTGCGCGCGCTCGCCGAGGCGTCCCGCAGCCAGGGCGACGTGCAGCCCGCCGACGGGAGGATCGTCGTCGGCAAGACCGTCAGGCTCGCGTACCTCTCGCAGGAGGTCGCCGAGCTGAACCCGAACCTCCGGGTGCTCGAAGCCGTCCAGCAGGTGCGCGACCGCGTCGACCTCGGCAAGGGCCGCGAGATGACGGCCGGGCAGCTCTGCGAGCAGTTCGGCTTCGCCAAGGAGAAGCAGTGGACCCCGGTCGGTGACCTGTCCGGAGGGGAGCGCCGGCGTCTGCAGATCCTGCGCCTGCTGATGGACGAGCCCAACGTCCTCTTCCTCGACGAGCCCACCAACGACCTGGACATCGAGACGCTGACCCAGCTGGAGGACCTCCTCGACGGCTGGCCCGGGTCGATGATCGTGATCTCCCACGACCGGTTCTTCATCGAGCGCACCACGGACAAGGTGATGGCGCTCCTCGGCGACCGCGCGCTGCGGATGCTGCCGCGCGGCATCGACGAGTACATCGAGCGCAGGCAGCGGATGGAGCAGACGGCGACGCCCGCGTCCTTCGCCGGATCCCCGTCGGCCGGGACGGCGCCGGCCGAGACCGTGTCGCCGCAGGCGGCGCGCGCCGCGAAGAAGGAACTGCAGAAGGTCGAGCGGCAGCTGGAGAAGATGTCGACGAAGGAGACCTCGCTGCACGCGCAGATCGCCGACCACGCCACCGACTTCGAGAAGGTCGCCAAGCTCGACGCCGAGCTGCGTGAACTGGTCGCGGAGCGCGACGTGCTGGAGATGCGCTGGCTGGAGCTGGCCGAGGACGCCTGACCGCCGGTCCGGCCCGGAGGCCGCTGCCGGGCGCGGCCGGCGGTGAGCCGGTCCACCCGGGCCGGCGTGACTCTGCGTCGCCGGGCCGCCGGGGACCCCTTGCCGGGGGTCCCGTCGCCGGACCGTCGCCCGGTGGTCGTGGCCGCCCCGGCGGTCGTGCCGATGGGGGTCCGCGGGGTGCAGCGGGCGGTCACCGGGGTGCCGGCCCGCGGCGGACGGGGCCCACACTGCGGGTCCGGTGAAATCGACGTCGTACGGGCGCAGTTGACGGAGCGTCGGTCACACGTGTCAGGCATGGCCACGACAGGCGCGTAACGAGGGCATCACGGCCCGGTTCTCCCTTGGGAACAGGGCGTGGACCGAACCGCTGCCGGGCGTGCTTCGGGTGGTACAAAGAAGCCCCGCTCGACTGACGTGACACTGCGGAAGCCATGCCCGATTCGCTCCTTTCCGGGGGGAATTCAGAGATTTCTCGTATTCGATCCTCTGAACCCAGCGGAATCGCGGGGGAGACCGGACCGGGCACCGGACCGCACGAAGGGGGACGTGCTGATGACCCAGCCGCCCAGCCAGCAACCGCCGCAGGGGGGATCCGGGGCTCCGCAGGAGCCGGAGGGCACGCCCCGGCAGCCCCCGTCGCCGCCGACTCCGCCGCAGATGCCGCCCGCCCCTCCGCAGGCACCGCCCGCGGGGCCGCCGCAGCAGCCTCCGGCGCAGCCGGGCTACGGCTACCCGCAGGCGCCCGGGGCGCAGCCCGGTTACGGCTACCCGCAGGCTCCCGGTCAGCAGGCCCCCGGCCCGTACGCCCAGCAGCCCGGGCCGTACGGCGCCCCGTCCGGTCCCTACGCGCAGCAGCCCGGGCCCTACGGCCAGCAGCCGGGCCCGTACGGCCAGCAGCCCGGGTACGGCTACCCGCAGCAGCAGTACCCCGGAGCTCCCGCGCCCGGCGGCTCCGGCGGCGGCCCCTTCAAGGGCAAGCCCGCCGTCATCGTCGGTGCGGCGCTCGCCGCGCTCCTCGTGATCGGCGGAGGCGTCTTCCTCGCCACGAGCGGCGGTGACGGCGACGAGAAGAAGCCCGTCTCCAAGTCCAGCGACGACACCACCGGGCCGAGCTCCTCGCCCACCGTCGACCAGGGCGACGGCAAGGGCGGCGGCCGGGAGACCGACGACGACCTCAACGCCGGACGCAAGGACGGCGAGGCCAAGGTCCTCTGGCTGGCGAAGAACGACGTCGACCTGCCCCGCAACGGCAGGAACGTCTACGGCCCGTGGATCGTCGGCGACACCCTCGTCAAGGGCATGTACCGCTCGGTCAACGGCTACTCGGTGGCCGACGGCAAGCAGAAGTGGAGCCTCCCGCTGCCCGCCGACATGTGCGCGGCACCGGGCAGCCCCACGGCCGACGGCAAGATCGTCATCGGCGTGAAGAACGGCACCACGGACCGGGCCGACTGCGCCGACCTGCAGATGATCGACCTCAACACCGGCAAGGCCGGCTGGAAGAAGTCGATCAAGAAGAACGGCACCTGGGACATGATGTCCGACATCGGTCTGGCGATCAGCGGTGACACCGTGACCGTCGGCCGCACGGGCAACTCCAACGCCTACCGGGTCAGCGACGGGAAGGAACTGTTCGGCAAGCCGTCCGGCGACTGCCAGCCGTTCGCCTTCGCCGGCGGTCCCAAGCTCGTCGCCGCGGCCGCCTGCCGCACCGACGACGCGGACAACCCCCAGCACCAGATCCAGGAGATCGACCCGGCCACCGGGAAGGCCAAGTGGACCTACCGGCCCAAGCGCGGCTGGGAGATCGACAAGGTCTACTCGGTGAGCCCCCTCGTCGTCTCGCTCCACCAGCGGGAGGAGAAGAAGTGGGGCATCCTCGCGCTCAAGGAGAACGGGCAGCTCAGGTCCCAGCTGATCAGTGACAAGGGCGACAAGCCGTCCGTCGACTGCGGCAGCGACTTCTCCGTCTTCGGGCAGAAGCTCGAAGGGTGCAGCGGGGTCGCGGCGGACGCCAACACCTTCTACATGATGACCGAGGACGACACCAGCGGCAGCGGCCGCACCAACAAGGTCCTCGCGTTCGACCTCAACACCGGCAAGACCAAGTGGAAGTCCGCCGCCCCCGCCGAGCGCACCATGAAGCCGCTGCGCATGGAGGGCGGCAACGTCCTCGTCTACCTGGAGCCCTCGTACGACAAGGGCGGGGCGATCGCGACGATCGCACCCACCGGAGGAGCGCCCCGGGTCCTGCTGCAGCACCCGGACTCGACGACCCGGATCGAGAACTTCTTCTCGTCGAAGGTCCTCTACGCGGGCGGCCGTTCCTTCATCGTCAGCGATCGCGTCAGCGCGAGCAACGACGAGGAGGAGAAGGAGCAGACGACCATGATGGCCTTCGGCAAGTGACGGCCGACCACGGCAACCGCAGCCCTTCCTTCTCCGACTCCGCAGAGGTACGTACGCCATGACCCAGCCGCCCCAGCCGCCCAACGAACCGCCGCAGGGCGGGTTCGGAGCCCCGCAGGACCCGCCGCCCGGCGGATTCGGCGCGCCCACCCCGCCGCCCGCCGACCCGCTGGCCAAGCAGCCCCCGGCCGATCCGCCCACCCCGCCCGCCGGCGGCTACGGCTCTCCGCCCACCCCGCCGGCCGGCGGCTACGGGGCGCCGCAGCCGCCCGCCCAGCCCGGCTACGGCTATCCGCAGGCCCCGCCGCCCGGTCAGCCGCCGACCCAGCCGGGTTACGGCTTCCCGCAGGCCCCGCCCCCCGGTCAGCCGCCCACCCAGCCGGGTTACGGCTTCCCGCAGGGGCCGCCGCCCGGTCAGCCGGGCATGCACCCGCAGCAGGGGTACGGCTACCCGACCGCACCGATGCACCCGCAGTACGCCGCGCCCCAGTCCGGCGGCGGCAAGAAGTTCACCACCCAGATGCAGATCATCGTCGCCGCGGTCGTCGCCGTGGTGCTGATCGTCGGCGGCGGCTTCCTCTACGCCTCCAGCGGCGGTGACGAGGGCGGCACGCAGGACGAGGCGGCCTCGGCCGGGACGAACGGCGGCGAGGGCAAGGGCGGCGAGGGAGACGGCCTGGCCGGCGGCACCGAGAAGGCGCCCTCCGACACCAAGGCCGAGGTCGGCTTCCAGCTGCCCCACCCCAAGGTCGACGACACCACGGTCGTCGACGGCTCCTGGGTCACCGACAAGGTGTACGTGAAGACCGGCGTCTACGAGATCGTGGGCTACGACCTCACCAAGGGCACCAAGATCTGGTCGATCCCGCTGAAGGGCCAGGTCTGCGCCGCGTCCCGGCACATGAGCAAGGACTACAAGACGGCGGTCGCCTTCCAGGAGGGCAAGCCGAGCGCCGCGGACAAGTACCCGTCCTGCACCCAGGTCGGCGCGCTCGACCTGGCCACCGGGAAGCTCATGTGGAGCAAGTCCGTCACCTCCGACTCCGGCGGTGACAGGCCGGTCCGGTTCAACGAGGTCACGCTCAGCGGTTCGACCGTCGCGGCCGGCGGGACCAGCGGCGGTGCCGCGTTCGCCCTGGCCGACGGCGCCGAGCTCTGGAAGCCCAAGGCCGACACCAACAACTGCTACGACATGGGCTACGGCGGTGGCGAGGCCCTCGCCGTGGTCCGCAAGTGCGGCAGCTACGACTCCCCGCAGCTGAGCATCCAGGCGCTGGACCCGGCCACCGGCGCACCGCTCTCCTCGTACGACATGCCGGCCGGTGTCGACTACGCGAGCATCGTCTCCACCAAGCCGCTCGTCGTCGCGGCCGATGTCGGCGAGACCGCCGGGGACGGCAGCAGCATCTCCGACTTCTTCTCCATCGACGCGGCCACCGGCAAGCTCATCGTCCGGATCTCCGCCGACGCGGACAAGTACGCCGCCAACTGCGGCTCGACCGAGGTCGAGCAGTGCAGCTCGCTGGCCGTCGGCAACAACCGGCTCTACGTGCCGACCGAGGAGCACGAGGGCGGCGGCGAGTACGGCGACACCAACGAGATCGTCGCCTTCGACCTCACCACCGGCAAGCTCGTCGGCGGCAAGGCCGACGCGGGCGACCGCTACACGCTGATGCCGCTGCGCATGGACGGCTCCAACGTCATCGCGTACAAGCGGCCCCCGTACGACAAGGGCGGCCAGATCGTCTCCATCGACGGCTCCACCTTCAAGCAGACCGTGCTGATGGTGAACCCGGACGACAAGGCGGTGCGCGACGCGGAGACCAGCTTCTCCGCCAACTACGCCGAGTTCCTCTACGAGAAGGGACGGCTGTTCATCTCCGAGAAGATGGTCAGCAAGCCCAGCTCGATGAGCAGCAAGGAGTTCCTCGTCGTCTCCTTCCGCACCGGCTGATCCGCCCGGCCCGCCCGGGCCACCCCGACGGCCCTGCCGGTCGATCACCGACCGGCAGGGCCGGTCGTTTTCCGACGGCCGTCCGGCCGGGACCGAGTCAGAATTCGGCATTCCGGGGGGCTTCTGCCCGGTACCGGGCGCACGGCGTCGAACAAGCGTGTAGCTTGCCGGGTCAGAGGGGCCGGGGGGCCTGTTCGGGGTTACGCAGCGGTACAGCGCTGCACACATGGGGGCTTTACCGATGGGCGTGCGGCTCATGGTGGTCGACGACCACCGTCTGCTCGCCGAGGCACTCGCCTCGGCACTGAAACTGCGCGGACACCGCGTGCTCGCGGCGGCCGCGCCGACGTCCGGGGCCGCGGAACTCGTCGTCAGCAGGGCGCCGGAGGTCTGCCTGTTCGGCACGTCCGGCCCCGCCGAACCCGGGGCGTTCGACCCGATCCTGCGGATCGGGCGGGAGCGTCCCCAGGTCGCCGTGGTGGTGCTCGGGCCGGTGCCCAGCCCGCGCGGCATCGCCGCCGCCTTCGCCGCGGGAGCGGCCGGCTACGTGCGCCACGACGAGCGCATAGAGGGTGTGGAACGCGCCATGGTCAAGGCCCGCGCGGGAGAGGTCGCGGTGGCCCCGCAGCTGTTGCGCGGCGCGTTCGCCGAGCTGCTGCACCCGGCGGTCCAGCCGGACGACGAGGGGCAGCGGCTGCTGCGGATGCTGACCCCGCGTGAGATCGAGGTGCTGGTCAGGGTCGCCGAGGGGGAGGACACCCGGCTGATCGCGGCCGGTATGGGCATCGCTCCGAGCACCGCGCGCACCCATGTGCAGCGGGTGCTGATGAAGCTGGGGGTCGGCTCGCGCCTGGAGGCCGCCGCACTCGCCGCCCGTACGGGCCTGCTCGACCGGGCCGCGGGAACGCCGCGGGGGCCGGACGGTCCCGCGTGAAAGCGTGATCGTCCGGCCCCCGCGGGTGCCGCCGGTCAGTTCTCCGGTGTGCCGGGGTCCTCGGCCGGCACCTGGACCGGGCGCAGCTTCATCCAGATCAGGAAGAAGAGGCCGAGCGCCAGCATGGCCAGGCCGGTCCACAGGTTGATGTGGACGCCCTCGGCCTTCTTCAGGTCGGCTTCGGACGGGTTGATCCCGGCGATGGTGACGATCACTCCGTAGACCACGAAGAGGCCGCCGATGATCCGCCGGATGTCGAAGAGCCGGGCCGCGGTCGCGGACGAGCGCTCCAGTGCGGAGACTTCCTTGTGCAGGTCGGACATGGTGAGTGCCTCCGATCAGAGCGAGTAGGGCAGGTAGCAGAGCGCGGCGAGGACCATGGCGCCCCAGCCGAGCAGGGCGGGCTTGCGGTACCAGGCGCTGTCGCCCTCGTCCGGTGCCTCGTCGGCGTCCGGGGACTCCGTCCCGTAGACCAGACCGGCCAGTTCGGCCTCCGGCTTGGGGGCGGTGAAGAGGGTGACGACGACCATGACGACCGCGCCGGCCACGAATCCGACGATGGCGGAGACGAAGTTGGCGCCCTGGTCGGACGGTATGTCGATGATGCCCTGCTCGTAGAAGACGAAGTAGTTCACCATCGCGGCGGTGGTGCCGGCGACGAGGCCCCAGACACCGGACTTCATCGAGGCGCGCTTCCAGAACATGCCGATGATGAAGACGACGAACATCGGGACGTTGAAGAACGAGAACAGCGTCTGCAGGTACGTCATGATGTTGGAGAAGCTGGCGGCGATGAACGCGGTGCCGATGGAGGCCAGCACGCCGACCGCGGTGATCACCCGGCCGAAGCGCAGGTAGTACTCGTCCGACTGGTCCTTCTTCACGTACCGCTGCCAGATGTCCGTGGTGAACACCGTGTTGAACGACGACACGTTGGCCGCCATACCGGCCATGAACGCGGCCAGCAGACCGGTCACCGCGATACCGAGCACCCCGTTGGGGAGCAGCTCCCGCATCAGCACCGGGATGGCGTCGTTGTAGGTGAGGTCCGAGGAGGCCGCCCCGATGTTCGGGACGACGACGGCGGCGACCAGGCCCGGGATCATGACCACGAAGACGATGAAGATCTTCGGGAAGGCGGCGATCAGCGGGGTGCGCTGGGCGGCCGAGAGGTTCTTCGCGGACAGGGCGCGCTGCACCTCGGCGAAGTTGGTGGTCCAGTAGCCGAAGGAGAGGACGAAGCCGAGGCCGAGGATGATCGTCAGCCAGTTGGCGCCGAGCGGGTTGGCGTCACCGATGCCGGTGCCTCCCCAGGCGGACATGAAGTCCGCCCCGTGCTGCTTCTCCAGCGATCCGCTGAGGCCGTCCCAGCCGCCGACGCGCTTCAGGCCCAGGATGGTGAGGGGGATGAGCGCGGCGAGGATGACGAAGAACTGCAGCACCTCGTTGTAGATCGCGGAGGAGAGGCCGCCGATGGTGATGTAGAGCAGGACGAACACGCCGGCGACGACGATCGCGACCCAGCGTTCCCAGCCCAGCAGCGCCTCCACGACGATCGAGAGGGCGTAGAGGTTCACCCCCGCGATCAGGATCGCCGCGAAGGCGAAGAGCACGGAGCTCAGCAGGTGCGCGGACCTGTCGAAGCGCTGGAGCAGGAACTCCGGCACGGAGCGGACCTTCGACCGGTAGTAGAAGGGCATCATCACCAGGCCGAGGAAGACCATGGCGGGGATGGCGCCGATCCAGTACCAGTGCACGACCGCGACGCCGTACTGCGCGCCGGTGGCCGCCATGCCGAGGATCTCGGTGGCCCCGAGATTCGCCGCGACGAAGGCCAGACCGGTCACCCAGGCGGGCAGCGACCGGCCGGACAGGAAGAAGTCGAGACTCGTCCTCACACTGGCCCGGGCGGCGAAGCCGATGCCGAGCACCACGACGAAGTAGATCGCCAGGATTGTGTAATCGAGCCCGTTCGTGGGGAGCCGGAGCCCTTCGGCCAGATATTGCATGGGGGGTACTCGCTTCGTTGCGCGAACTGAACCCGAGGGAACCTACGCCTTTGTGTTCAGAAACTGAACAGTTCGGATGACGTTCTTTGTTTGATCGTGATCGTGAGGGGTGGAATGTCCCGGTCTGAGCTGCTGTAAGTCCGGGTTGATCACAGGACTCGGCGGCATTGACGCACCTGTTGATTTGTGATTTGTTATGTGCGGTTATGTTTAGAGGGCTTGACATGGAGGAGCCTGGTGAAGAAGACGGTCACGACCCTCGCCGACGGCCGCGAGCTGATCTACTACGACTCCGCGGACGACACCGTCCGCGACGCCGTCGACCCGCGGCCCCTCGACGCCGTCTCGACGTCCTCGGAGATCCGCCGCGACCCGCTGCTGGGCGACTCGGTGGCCATCGCCTCGCACCGGCAGGGCCGCACCTACCACCCGCCGGCCGACGAGTGCCCGCTCTGCCCCTCGGCGGAGGGCCGGCACAGCGAGATCCCCGACACCGACTACGACGTCGCCGTCTTCGAGAACCGCTTCCCCTCCCTGGCCGGTGACTCCGGGAGGTGCGAGGTCGTCTGCTTCACCTCCGACCACGACGTCTCCTTCGCCGGCCTCACCGAGGACCAGGCGGCCCTGGTCCTGGAGGCCTGGACCGACCGCACCGCCGACCTCGCGGAGCTCCCGCAGGTCGCCCAGGTGTTCTGCTTCGAGAACCGGGGGGCCGAGATCGGCGTCACCCTCGGCCACCCGCACGGGCAGATCTACGGCTACCCCTTCGTCACCCCCCGCACCGAGCAGATGCTCCGCTCGATGGACGCCCACCGCGCCGCGACCGGCCGCAACCTCTTCGACGACGTCGTCGCCCGCGAACGGGCCGACGCCGAACGCGTGGTCCTGGAGACGGAGCACTGGATCGCCTTCGTGCCGTACGCCGCGCACTGGCCCTACGAGGTCCACCTCCACCCGCGCAACCGCGTTCCCGACCTCCGGGAGCTCGACGCGGCCGCACGCACGGAGTTTCCACAGGTCTATCTGGAACTCTTGAGGCGGTTCGACCGGATCTTCGGTCCCGGCGAGCCGCCGACGCCGTACATCTCCGCCTGGCACCAGGCTCCCTTCAGGGCCCCCGGCCGTGAGGAGTTCGGGCTCCACCTGGAGCTCTTCACCATCAGGCGGACCACCGGCAAGCTGAAGTTCCTCGCGGGCTCCGAGTCCGGCATGGGCGTCTTCATCAACGACGTGCCGCCGGAGGCCGCGGCCCAGCGACTGCGAGAGGTAGCGAGCGAGTGAGCAAGACCGCCAAGAAGTACCTGGTGACGGGGGGTGCGGGATACGTCGGCAGCGTCGTCGCCACGCACCTGCTGGAGGCCGGTCACACCGTGACCGTCCTCGACGACCTGTCGACCGGCTTCCGCGAGGGCGTCCCCGCGGGGGCCGAGTTCATCGAGGGCCGGATCCAGGACGCCGCCGAGTGGCTGGACCCCTCCTACGACGGTGTGCTGCACTTCGCCGCGTTCTCCCAGGTCGGCGAGTCCGTCGCCGACCCCGAGAAGTACTGGGTGAACAACGTCGGCGGCACCACCGCACTGCTCGCCGCGATGCGCGACGCCGGCGTGCGGACCCTGGTGTTCTCCTCCACCGCCGCGACCTACGGCGAGCCGGTCTCCAGCCCCCTCACCGAGACCGCCCCCACCGCCCCCACCAGCCCCTACGGCGCCTCCAAGCTCGCCGTCGACCACATGATCAGCGGCGAGGCCACCGCCCACGGACTGGCCGCCGTCTCGCTGCGCTACTTCAACGTGGCCGGCGCCTACGGCAGCTGCGGCGAACGCCACAGCCCCGAGTCGCACCTCATCCCGCTGGTCCTCCAGGTCGCCCTCGGACAGCGCGCGTCGATCTCCGTCTACGGCGACGACTACCCGACCCCGGACGGCACCTGCGTACGCGACTACATCCACGTCGCCGACCTCGCCGAGGCCCACCTGCTGGCCCTCGACGCGGCCACCGCCGGTGAGCACCTCATCTGCAACCTCGGCAACGGCAACGGCTTCTCCGTGCGCGAGGTCGTCGAGACCGTCCGCCGGGTCACCGGCCACCCGGTCCCCGAGGCCGCCGCACCCCGGCGCGGCGGCGACCCGGCCGTCCTCGTCGCCTCCGCGGCCACCGCCAGGGAGCGGCTCGGCTGGAAGCCGTCGCGCCCCGACCTCGCCGCCATCGTCGCCGACGCGTGGGCCTTCGCCCGCCGAGAGGAGCCCACCGCACCATGACCGACAACGCCGAGCTGACCGCCTCCTTCGCCGAGCTGTACGGGACCGCCCCCGAGGGGATCTGGGCAGCCCCCGGACGCGTGAACCTCATCGGTGAGTACACCGACTTCAACGGCGGCTTCGTCATGCCGCTGGCCCTCCCGCACCACGCCCGCGCGGCCGTCGCCCGCCGCACGGACGGACAGCTGCGCCTGCACTCCACCGACGTGCCGGGCGGGGTCGTCTCGCTGCGCGTGGACGAGCTGGTCCCGCACTCCGGCCACGGCTGGGCCGCCTACCCGGCGGGTGTCGTCTGGGCGCTCCGCGAGGCCGGCCACCCGGTGACCGGCGCGGACATCCAGCTCACCTCCACCGTGCCCGTCGGCGCCGGCCTCTCCTCGTCGGCGGCCCTGGAGGTCGTCACCGCACTCGCCCTGAACGACCTCTTCGAACTGGGCCTGAGCGCACCGGAGATCGCCGTGCTCGCCCAGCGCGCCGAGAACGCGTTCGTCGGCGTGCCCTGCGGCGTCATGGACCAGATGGCCTCGGCGTGCTGCACCGAGGGCCACGCCCTGTACCTCGACACCCGCGACCTCGTCCAGCGCCAGGTCCCCTTCGACCTGGCCGCGCACGGGCTGCGGCTGCTGGTCGTCGACACCCGCGTCAAGCACTCCCTCGGCGACGGCGCGTACGCCGAGCGCCGCGCCGGCTGCGAGGCGGGGGCCCGCGCCCTGGGCGTCGAGATGCTGCGCGACGTTCCGTACGAGGGCCTGGACACCGCGCTGGAGACCCTCGCCGCGGCGGGGGAGGACGAGTCGGTCGTGCGGTACGTCCGCCATGTGGTGAGCGACAACCACCGGGTGGAGCAGGTCATCGCGCTGCTCGACGCGGGCGACGTGCGCGCGGCGGGCCCGGTGCTCAACGCGGGCCACGTCTCGCTGCGCGACGATCTGCGGGTCTCCTGCCGGGAGCTGGACCTGGTGGTCTCGGCGGCGAACGCGGCCGGGGCGCTCGGGGCCAGGATGACCGGGGGCGGCTTCGGCGGCTCGGCGGTCCTGCTGGTGGAGGAGGCCATGGCCGGCACCGTCGCCAAGGCCGTCACGGAGGCCTTCGCCGCGGCCGGTCACGCCGCCCCAGGAGTCTTCCCCGCGGTTCCCTCCGCCGGGGGCCGGCGGATCGCTCCAGCTGCTTGACCAGGATGAACTCCGCGACGCCGGGCGGGTAGTCCTCGATCTCGCCCACCACCTCGTACCCCTGCTTCCGGTAGAAGTCCGGGGCCTGGAACCCCCAGGTCTCCAGCCGGGAGCGGGTACAGGCCCGGTCGTCCCGGGCGAGGCGCTCGGCCTCGGCGAGCAGCCGGGAGCCGAGGCCGAGCCCGCGGTGGCGGCCGTCGACCCAGAGCAGGTCCACGTGGAGCCAGTAGGCCCAGGTCCGTCCGCTCAGCCCGCCGGCCAGTGCGCCCGCGTCGTCCAGGAGCCAGACGTCCAGCGGGACCTCGTGCTCGGCGGAGGTGGAGCGCAGGGCGCGCAGCTCCGGTGAACCGTCCCAGTTGGCGTCGTGCAGCTGACGGCTCAGCAGGATCCGACGTTCCCTGTCCACTTCGGTCTCAAGTCGGAACATGTACAACACCCTAAGGGCTGTCCCGTAACCCCTGGCGGGCGCGCGACGACAGCTACGGCACCTCGCCGCGTTGTCGGAACGCCCGAATACATCCAGTATGCGGACGTCCCTCCGCCTTGCGATGCACCGCATCTGACGCCGCGCGCTGATCCACCGGGGATTACGGGACAGCCCTTGGACACGTCGGGTGGTCAGTTCCGCGAATCTCCTTCCGGCACCGGCCGCCCGCCGTACGCTGATCCTCAGCACCGGTGGGGGCCGGTGTCGTTTCAGGGGACGAGACAGTCGGATGCGACACCCGGGGCGGGTGACGGCCGGCACACGGCGGCGGTCGTGCGCCCGGCGGTTAACCGGAGTGCCCCGGGTGCCGCGTCCGCCGCGCTCCGCCCCGCCGGGGCCGGCCACGGACGGGACGCCCCGGAGTTCACACAGCATGGGGGTGTCTGTGGCGCGTATCCGTGTCCTGGTGGTCGACGACCACCGGATCTTCGCCGAGTCGCTGGCCGCGGCCCTCGCGGCCGAACCGGACGTCGACGTGTCCGCGGCGGGCAGCGGCCCCGCCGCACTGCGGTGTCTGGAGCGCGCGGCCGCGGAGGGGCGCCGCTACGACGTGATGCTGGTCGACGCCGATCTGGGCGTCCTGTCCGGCAGCCGTGCCGTCCCGGCGCCGCGCGCTGCACCGGAGGACGGCCCCGGGCCGGTCGACGGGATCTCGCTGGTGGCCGGGGTGCGGTCGGGGCAGTCCCCGCTCCGCACGGTGGTGCTCGCCGAGCGGGACGACCCGCGGCGGGCCGCGGCGGCCCTGCAGGCGGGGGCGTCCGGCTGGGTGGCCAAGGACTGTTCGCTGCAACGCCTGCTGACCGTCATACGGGGCGTGCTGCGGGACGAGACGCACCTGCCGCCGGCTCTGCTGACCGGAGTCCTGCGGGAGCTGACGGCGGCCCGCAGGCACCGCACCGAGAGCGAGCAGCTCGTCGAGTCGCTGACGCCCCGCGAGCGGGAGGTGCTGCGCTGCATGGTGGCGGGCCTGGGGCGCAAGGCGGTCGCCGAGCGGCTCTTCCTGTCCCCGCACACCGTGCGCACCCACATGCAGAACGTGCTGGGGAAGCTGGGGGTGCACTCGACCCTGGCGGCCGTGGCGCTGGCCCGGCGGGCCGGGGTGGGCCCGGCCCCTCTGAGCCCGGTCCCGTAGCCCCGGCGGGTGGTCCCCGGCGGGCGCACGCGGCGGGTGGGGCGCCCTGCCGGGTGGTCCCGGCACGCCCGGACACCTCCCGCACGCCGCTCGGAGGTCCTGCGCGCCGGCTGCACCCGCACCTCGATCCGCCGCGCGCACGTCCTGTGCGCGCGGGGCGCCGTGCGCCGGCCCGCCGCGGGAGGGGCCTGTCCCTCAGCCGGGGACGTTGTCGAACGGGGCGGTCAGCCCGCGCAGCAGCCCGGCGAGCTCGGCCCGCTGGGCGCGGGAGAGCTCGGCCAGGATGGCCCGCTCCTGGTCGAGGAGGCCGGCCAGCGACTGGTCGGCCTTGTCGCGGCCCCGGTCGGTCAGCCGCACCAGGACACCGCGGCGGTCGTTCGGGTCGGGCAGCCGCTCCACCAGGTGCTTCTTCGTCAGCCGGTCGATGCGGTTGGTCATCGTGCCCGAGGTGACCAGGGTCTGGGTGAGCAGCTGGCCGGGGGAGAGCTGGTAGGGGGCGCCGGCCCGGCGCAGGGACGTCAGCACGTCGAACTCCCAGGGCTCCAGCTGGTGCTCGGCGAAGGCGATCCTGCGGGCCCGGTCCAGGTGCCGGGCCAGGCGGGAGACGCGGCTCAGGACCTCGAGTGGTTCCACGTCGAGGTCGGGGCGCTCGCGGCGCCATGCAGCGACCAGTCGGTCGACCTCGTCCTCCATGTCGATCAGTGTAGAGGGTGCCTCGACATGAAGTCTCTTGAATTCAAGTGTCTTGACATCGAGATATCTTCCTGGTGATCCTGGCCCCATGACCGCACCGACCTGGGACCCCCGGCAGTACCTCCGCCACGCCGACCACCGCACCCGCCCCTTCCACGACCTGCTGGCCCGCATCGGCCCCCTGCCGCACGAACCGGCACCCAGGATCGCCGACCTCGGCTGCGGCGCCGGCAACGCCACCGCCCTCCTCGCCGAACGCTGGCCCGGCGCCCGCGTCACCGGCTACGACAGCTCGCCCCGGATGCTCGAACGCGCCCGCGCCCACGCCGGACCCCTCCTCGACTTCACCGAGGCCGACGCCGCCACCTGGGCGCCCACCGAGACGTACGACCTGATCGTCTCCAACGCCCTCCTCCAGTGGGTCCCCGGCCACACCGCCCGCTTCCCCCGCTGGCTGGACGCCCTCGCCCCCGGCGGCACCCTCGCCTTCCAGATCCCCGGCAACTTCGACGCCCCCAGCCACACCCTCATGCGGGAGCTCGCCGCATCACCCCGCTGGCACGGCCGCCTCGCCGGACTCCTGCGCCACGGCGACGCCGTGCACACCCCGGCGCACTACCTGGAGCACCTCACCGCCCCCGGCCGCACCGCCGACGTCTGGGAGACCACCTACCTGCACCTGCTGCCGGGCGAGGACCCCGTCCTCGACTGGGTCAAGGGCACCGGCCTGCTCCCCGTCCTCGACGCCCTCGCCGACGACCCCGAGGCCCGGGACGCCTTCCTCACCGAGTACCGCGACCTGCTGCGCACCGCCTACCCGGCGGGCCCGCACGGCACGGTCTTCCCGTTCCGCCGGATCTTCGCCGTCACCCGCACCGCCGGGTGAGCACCACGGCGCGCCCCGGACCCCGGCGCGACGTCCAGGGGGACCGTCCCGTGAACGGGGCGCGCCCAGGGGCCCGGCGCGATGTCCACGGGGGAGCCACCCCCGTGAACGGGACGCCGGTGCACCCCTGCGCCAGCACGACGGGGGAGCACCGCGCCGCGCCCCGGCTCAGTTCTTCCGGTGGCCTATCAGCCGCGGCTTCGACTCCAGGTTCTCCAGCCCGTGCCACGCCAGATTCACCAGATGGGCGGCGACCTCGGCCTTCTTCGGCTTCCGCACGTCCAGCCACCACTGACCGGTCAGCGCCACCATCCCGACCAGGGCCTGGGCGTACAGCGGGGCCAGCTTCGGGTCGAAGCCCCGGGCCTTGAACTCCAGACCCAGGATGTCCTCGACCTGCGTGGCGATGTCGCTGATCAGCGACGCGAAGGTGCCCGTCGACTGCGCGACCGGCGAGTCGCGGACCAGGATCCGGAACCCGTCGGTGTACGTGTCGATGTAGTCGAGCAGCGCGAACGCCGCCTGCTCCAGCAGCTCACGCGGGTGCCCCGCCGTCAGCGCCCCCGTCACCCCGTCCAGCAGCTGGCGCATCTCACGGTCGACCACGACGGCGTACAGGCCTTCCTTGCCCCCGAAGTGCTCGTACACCACCGGCTTGGAGACCCCGGCACGGGCCGCGATCTCCTCCACCGAGGTGCCCTCGAAGCCCTTGTCGGCGAACAGGGCGCGTCCGATGTCCAGGAGCTGCTCGCGGCGCTCCTTGCCCGTCATCCGGACCCGCCGGGCCCGCCGGGTCGGGGCGGGCATGCTCTTCTCGCCACTGGTGCTTGAGTCGGTCGCCACGTCGTCAATCATGCCGGGTCGGCGGCCACGGGCTTGCGCCGGGAGGCGATACGTGAAGCGTCCGGCCAGCGCACGTCGCGGGCCCAGCCCAGCATCTCGAACCAGCGGATCAGCCGGGCACTGGAGTCGATCTGCCCCCGCATCACCCCGTGCCGCGCGCTCGTCGGGTCCGCGTGGTGCAGGTTGTGCCAGGACTCACCGCACGACAGCACCGCCAGCCACCACACGTTCCCCGACCGGTCGCGCGACTTGAAGGGCCGCTTGCCGACCGCGTGGCAGATCGAGTTGATCGACCACGTCACGTGGTGCAGCAGCGCGACACGGACCAGCGAACCCCAGAAGAAGGCGGTGAACGCACCCCACCACGACATCGTGACCAGCCCGCCGACCAGCGGAGGGATCGCCAGCGAGAGGATCGTGAAGCCCAGGAAGTGGCGCGAGATCGCCCGCATCGCCGGATCGGCCACCAGATCGGGGGCGTACTTCTGCTGGGGCGTCTGCTCCTCGTTGAACATCCAGCCGATGTGGGCCCACCACAGGCCCTTCGCCAGCGCCGGCAGGTTCTCGCCGAACCGCCACGGCGAATGCGGATCGCCCTCGGCGTCGGAGAACCGGTGGTGCTTGCGGTGGTCCGCCACCCAGCGCACCAGCGGACCCTCCACCGCCATCGAACCCGCGACGGCCAGGGTGATGCGCAGCGCACGGTTCGCCTTGAAGGAGCCGTGCGTGAAGTAGCGGTGGAAACCGATCGTCACGCCGTGGCAGCCCCAGTAGTACATGACCACCAGCAGCCCCAGGTCGAGCCAGCTGACACCGCGGCCCCAGGCCAGCGGCACCGCCGCGACCAGGGCCGCGAACGGCACCACGATGAACAGCAGCAGCGCGATCTGCTCGACCGACCGCTTCTTGTCGCCGCCCAGGGTGGCCGGGGAGGCCGCTGGGTCGCCTGCCGCCGTCGGCAGGCCGTCGTCGAGCACTTCGGAGCTGGTGGGCATTGGGGAGTCCCCTGCGAGGTGAGGAAATATGACGGTATGAGTGGGCTACGCTTCCGTAACCTACGGAAACGTAAGTATGGCAGCGAAGGGGCGCACAACACGGGACAACCGCCCGGACCACCCTCCTGCCGACGCCCCCTCCCGCCTTTCGGGTACCGCGGACCCGCGCCGCCCCGCAGGGCACCGAGCACGCCGGACGGCCGGACACCTATCCTGGGGACGTCGGACAGCGCGGTCCGCACTCTGCACATCCGGGGTGACCCGTCAGCACCGCGAGAGCCCCGGCCTCCCCTGACAGACGTGCTCAACCACTGCAAGGAGCCGCACACTGTGAGCAGTGCCGACCAGACCCCTGCCGCCAACACCGAACTCCGCGCGGACATCCGCCGCCTCGGAGACCTGCTCGGCGAGACCCTCGTACGACAGGAGGGCCCCGACCTCCTCGACCTCGTCGAACGCGTCCGCGCCCTCACCCGCACCGACGGCGAGGCAGCGGCCGAGCTCCTCGGCGACACGGACCTGGAGACCGCCGCACAGCTCGTGCGCGCCTTCTCCACCTACTTCCACCTCGCCAACGTCACCGAGCAGGTCCACCGCGCCCACGAGATGCGCGACCGCCGCTCCGCCGAGGGCGGACTCCTCGCCCGCACCGCCGACCGCCTCAAGGACGCCGACCCCGAGCACCTCCGCCAGACGGTCAAGAACCTCAACGTCCGGCCCGTCTTCACCGCCCACCCCACCGAGGCCGCACGGCGCTCCGTGCTCAACAAGCTCCGCCGCATCGCCGAGCTCCTCGAAACCCCCGTCATCGAGGCCGACCGCCGGCGCCACGACCTCCGCCTCGCCGAGCACATCGACCTCATCTGGCAGACGGACGAGCTCCGCGTCGTACGCCCCGAGCCCGCCGACGAGGCCCGCAACGCCATCTACTACCTCGACGAACTCCACGCCGACGCCGTCGGCGACGTCCTGGAGGACCTCGCCGCCGAACTCGAACGCGTCGGCGTCGAACTCCCCGCCGGCACCCGCCCCCTCACCTTCGGCACCTGGATCGGCGGCGACCGCGACGGCAACCCCAACGTGACGCCCTCCGTCACCTGGGACATCCTCATCCTCCAGCACGAACACGGCATCACCGACGCCCTCGAACTGGTCGACTACCTCCGCGGACTCCTCTCCAACTCCATCCGCTACACCGGAGCCACCGACGAGCTCCTCACCTCACTCCAGACCGACCTGGAGCGACTCCCCGAGATCAGCCCCCGCTACAAGCGGCTCAACGCCGAAGAGCCCTACCGGCTCAAGGCCACCTGCATCCGCCAGAAGCTCGTCAACACCCGCGAACGGCTCGCCAAGGGCACCCCCCACCGCCCCGGCTGCGACTACCTCGGCACCGCCGAACTCCTCGCCGACCTCGTGCTCATCCAGACCTCCCTGCGCGCACACCGCGGCGCACTCTTCGCCGACGGCCGCATGGACCGCACCATCCGCACGCTGTCCGCCTTCGGCCTCCAGCTCGCCACCATGGACGTCCGCGAACACGCCGACGCCCACCACCACACCCTCGGCCAGCTCTTCGACCGGCTCGGCGAGGAATCCTGGCGCTACGCCGACATGCCCCGCGACTACCGGCAGAAGCTCCTCGCCAAGGAACTCCGCTCCCGCCGCCCCCTCGCCCCCACCCCGGCCCCGCTCGACGCCGCCGGCGAGAAGACCCTCGGCGTCTTCCACACCATCAAGCAGGCCTTCGAACGCTTCGGCCCCGAAGTCATCGAGTCCTACATCATCTCGATGTGCCAGGGCGCCGACGACGTCTTCGCCGCAGCCGTCCTCGCCCGCGAAGCCGGCCTCATCGACCTCCACGGCGGCTGGGCCAAGATCGGCATCGTCCCCCTCCTGGAGACCACCGACGAGCTCCGCGCCGCCGACGTCATCCTCGACGAGATGCTCGCCGACCCCTCCTACCGCCGCCTCGTCTCCCTCCGCGGCGACGTCCAGGAGGTCATGCTCGGCTACTCCGACTCCTCCAAGTTCGGCGGCATCACCACCTCCCAGTGGGAGATCCACCGCGCCCAGCGCCGCCTCCGCGACGTCGCCCACCGCTACGGAGTCCGCCTGCGCCTCTTCCACGGCCGCGGCGGCACCGTCGGCCGCGGCGGCGGCCCCTCCCACGACGCGATCCTCGCCCAGCCCTGGGGCACCCTGGAGGGCGAGATCAAGGTCACCGAACAGGGCGAGGTCATCTCCGACAAGTACCTCATCCCCGCCCTCGCCCGCGAGAACCTGGAACTCACCGTCGCGGCCACCCTCCAGGCCTCCGCCCTCCACACCGCACCCCGCCAGTCCGACGAAGCCCTCGCCCGCTGGGACGCGGCCATGGACACCGTCTCCGACGCCGCCCACGACGCCTACCGCAAGCTCGTCGAAGACCCCGACCTGCCCGCCTACTTCCTCGCCTCCACCCCGGTGGACCAGCTCGCCGACCTGCACCTCGGCTCCCGGCCCTCCCGCCGCCCCGGCTCCGGCGTCTCCCTCGACGGACTCCGCGCCATCCCCTGGGTCTTCGGCTGGACCCAGTCACGCCAGATCGTCCCCGGCTGGTTCGGCGTCGGCTCCGGACTCAAGGCACTGCGCGAAGCCGGACTCGACACCGTCCTGGACGAGATGCACGCACAGTGGCACTTCTTCCAGAACTTCCTCTCCAACGTCGAGATGACCCTCGCCAAGACCGACCTGCGCATCGCCCGCCACTACGTCGACACCCTCGTCCCCGACGAGCTCAAGCACGTCTTCGACGTCATCCAGGCCGAACACGCACTCACCGTGCAGGAAGTCCTCAAGATCACCGGCGGCCGGGAACTCCTCGACACCAGCCCGGCGCTCCAGCAGACCTTCGCCATCCGCGACGCCTACCTGGACCCCATCTCCTACCTCCAGGTGTCCCTGCTCGCCCGCCAGCGCCAGGCCGCCGAACGCGGCGAAGAAGCCGACCCGCTGCTCGCCCGCGCCCTGCTCCTCACCGTCAACGGCGTGGCCGCGGGCCTCCGCAACACCGGCTGAACCACCCCGCACCACCCCCGGGTGCGGCCCCGTCAGAGAGCGACGAACGTCGCCGTCAACAGGGCCGCACCCGCGATCCCCGTCCCCCACGCCGTCCGCGTCAGCCGCATACCCCCGCCGATCACCAGCGCCGCCAGCACCAGCGCACCACCCAGCGGCACCCAGGCATGCAGCAGACCCGGCGTCCCGGTACGCACCACGTCCCCCGTCCCCGGCTTCACCACGACGGGAAAACGGTCACCCTTCCGCGCCGCGGCCGACCGCTCCACCCGCACCGAGGACCGCTCGGCCGCATCCGCGTCCGGCGCGAACGACCCCGAACACACATCCTCCCCGCACGCCGTCACCACCATCGTCCCGTGCTCACGGCCCTTCGCCAGCACGATGTGGTGCGCGGTGTCCCACGACGTCCACACCCCGGCGGCCAGCAGCAACAACACGACACAGCCCGCCGCGAACACACGGCCGCCGGCCAGCATCCGGCGCGAGGAGGAACTCCGCTTCATGGGGGCAGATCCTTGGGCAGAGCCCTGCCACCGGTCAACCCACGGCAGCGGAACACCCCGGAAGCAGCACGAATGTCAGGAGTTGTACGCGGACTGAGCCCGCTCCAACCCCTCCGCCAGCAACGACTCCACCGCATCCGCCGACCGGTCCACCAGGTACGCCAGCTCCTTGCGCTCCGCCGACGAGAAATCCTTCAGCACGAAATCCGCCACCTGCATCCGCCCCGGCGGCCGGCCGATCCCGAACCGCACCCGGTGATAATCCGGCCCCATCGCCTTCGTCATCGACTTCAGCCCGTTGTGCCCGTTGTCGCCCCCGCCCCGCTTCAACCGCAGCATCCCGAAATCGACGTCCAGCTCGTCGTGCACCGCCACCACATGATCCGTCGGCACCTTGTAGAAATCCCGCAGCGCCGTCACCGGCCCACCCGACAGATTCATGTACGACATCGGCTTCGCCAGCACCACACGACGGGACAGCGGCCCGGGCGGACCGATCCGCCCCTCCAGCACCTGCGCCTGCGCCTTCTGCGCCCGCTTGAACTTCCCCCCGATCCGCTCCGCCAGCAGATCGGCCACCATGAAGCCCACATTGTGACGGTTCGCCGCGTACTCGGGACCGGGATTGCCGAGGCCCACGATCAGCCAGGGGTCGGTGGCGTCGGACATCAGAGCTCGGTCTCCTCGCAGTGCGTACATACCGGTCGATACAGAGAAACGGGGCGGCGGAACCCCTGGAAGGGAACCGCCACCCCGTCAGTCAAGCAGGTGGGACGAGGCTCAGGCCTCGGCGCCCTCGGCCTCGGCGTCCTCCGTGGACTCCTCCTCGGCCTGCGCCGCGACGACCTGCAGCACGATGGCGTCCTCGTCACCGGCCAGTACGGCACCCTTGGGCAGCGTGATGTCCTTCGCGACGATCGAGTCACCCGCGTCCAGACCGGCGACGGACACCGTGACCGACTCGGGGATGTGCGTGGCCTCGGCCTCGACGAGCAGGGTGTTCTGCACGTACTCCAGCAGGTTGGCACCCGGCGCCAGGTCGCCCTCGGCGTGCACCGCGATCTCGACGTTGACCTTCTCGCCGCGCTTCACGGTCAGCAGGTCGACGTGCTCGATGTGGCCCTTGAGCGCGTTGCGCTGCACGGCCTTCGGGATCACCAGGGTGTCCTTGCCCTCGATCTCGAGACCGATCAGGACGTTCGCCGTACGCAGCGCGAGAAGCAGCTCGTGACCCGGCAGGTTGATGTGGACCGGCTCGGCACCGTGGCCGTAGACGACCCCGGGAACCAGGTTGGCGCGACGGGTACGACGGGCAGCGCCCTTGCCGAACTCCGTACGGACCGTTGCGTCGAGCTTGATCTCAGCCATGCTGCACTCCTCGTGAGGTGACGAAAAACCGAAGGTCACCCGGCCCACGACAGGCCTGCTACGAAGAGCGCGTCGATAACGGACCACCGGTTCCCACGACCACGCATGAGAACGGCCTCCCTCGCCGAGCAACTCACTGAGTCTACCCGGCGGGGAGGCCGCACCCAAAGTCGATCACCCGCAGGCGGCCCTCCGGAGGTCACCCTCCGCAGAAACGGTCACCCGAAGACGCTCACTCGCTCTCCTCGAAGAGGCTCGTCACCGAACCGTCCTCGAACACCTCACGCACCGCACGCGCGATCGTCGGAGCGATCGAGAGCACCGTGATCTTGTCGATCTCCAGCTCACCCGGGGTCGGCAGCGTGTCCGTGAACACGAACTCACTCACCTTCGAGTTCTTCAGCCGGTCCGCGGCCGGACCCGAGAGCACCCCGTGCGTCGCCGTCACTATGACGTCCTCGGCACCGTGCGCGAACAACGCGTCCGCCGCCGCACAGATCGTGCCACCCGTGTCGATCATGTCGTCGACCAGCACACACACCCGGCCCTCGACGTTACCGACGACCTCGTGGACGCTCACCTGGTTCGGCACGTCCTTGTCACGACGCTTGTGGACGATCGCCAGCGGCGCGTCCAGCCGGTCGCACCAGCGGTCCGCGACCCGCACACGGCCGGCGTCCGGAGACACGATCGTCAGCTTCGACCGGTCCACCTTCGCACCCACGTAGTCCGCCAGGATCGGCAGCGCGAACAGGTGGTCCACCGGACCGTCGAAGAAGCCCTGGATCTGGTCCGTGTGCAGATCGACCGTGAGGACACGGTCCGCACCCGCCGTCTTCATCAGGTCCGCCACCAGACGGGCCGAGATCGGCTCACGGCCACGGTGCTTCTTGTCCTGACGGGCATAGCCGTAGAACGGCACGATCACCGTCACCGACCGCGCCGACGCACGCTTCAGCGCGTCCAGCATGATCAGCTGCTCCATGATCCACTTGTTGATCGGAGCCGTGTGGCTCTGGATCAGGAAGCAGTCGGCGCCACGGGCGGACTCCTGGAAGCGGACGTAGATCTCACCGTTGGCGAAATCGAAGGCCTTCGTCGGCACGAGACCGACACCCAGTTGGTGCGCGACCTCCTCGGCCAGCTCGGGGTGGGCGCGGCCGGAGAAGAGCATCAGCTTCTTCTCGCCGGTCGTCTTGATCCCGGTCACAGCACAGTCTCCTCAGACGTGTATCTGGCACCGCACGCAAGTGTCCCGATGTGCGACGAGCCAGCCGAAATGGGTGAGCATCTATCACGGTACGCCGCCTGCGGCGCACCTGTTTCCGGTCAGCTTTCGCCGTCGGACTCCGACGCGGCCGCCTGAGCCGCCTGAGCCGCCGCGCTCCCGGGACGCTTCCGGGCCACCCAGCCCTCGATATTCCGTTGCTGGCCCCGGGCGACGGCCAGTGAACCGGAGGGCACGTCCTTGGTGATGACCGAACCCGCGGCCGTGTACACGCCGTCCCCGACCGTGACAGGCGCCACAAACATATTGTCCGACCCGGTCCGGCAGTGCGACCCGATCGTGGTGTGGTGCTTCGCCACCCCGTCGTAGTTCACGAACACGCTCGCCGCACCGATGTTGGTGTGGTCCCCGATGGTCGCGTCACCGACGTAGCTCAGGTGCGGCACCTTCGTGCCCTCGCCGATCGTCGCGTTCTTCATCTCGACGTACGTCCCCGCCTTGGACCCCGCGCCCATGCGCGTGCCGGGCCGCAGGTAGGCGAACGGACCGACCGTCGCCCCCGGGCCCACCTCGGCGCCGTCCGAGACCGTGTTGTCCACCCGCGCGCCCGCGTGCACGACGGTGTCCTTCAGCCGGGAGTTCGGACCCACCTCGGCGTCCTCCGCCAGGTGCGTGGCCCCCAGCAGCTGCGTACCCGGGTGCACGATCGCGTCCCGCTCGTACGTCACCGTCGCGTCGATCAGCGTGGACGCCGGGTCCACGACCGTCACACCCGCCAGCATCGCGCGCTCCAGGAGCCGCTCGTTGAGCAGCCGCCTGGCCTCCGCCAGCTGGAGCCGGTTGTTGATGCCCAGGATCTCGCGGTGGTCGCCCGCCACCGAGGCCCCCACCCGGTGCCCGTCCTCCCGCAGGATCGACAGCACGTCGGTGAGGTACTCCTCGCCCTGGCTGTTGTCGGTGCGCACCTTGCCCAGGGCGTCGGCCAGCAGCCGGCCGTCGAAGGCGAACACCCCGGAGTTGATCTCCCGGATCGCGCGCTGGGCGTCGGTGGCGTCCTTGTGCTCGACGATCCCGGTGACCGCCCCGGTGGCCGCGTCGCGGACGATCCGGCCGTAGCCGGTCGAGTCCGGGACCTCCGCGGTCAGCACGGTGACGGCGTTCGCGTCGGCGGCGTGGGTGGCGGCGAGCGCGGCGAGGGTCCCGCCGGAGAGCAGCGGGGTGTCGCCGCACACGACGACGACGGTGCCCTCGACGGTCCCGCCGAGCTCCTCCAGCCCCATCCGGACGGCGTGCCCGGTGCCGTTCTGCTCCGCCTGGAAGGCGGTGCGCACGGGGACCTCACCGGCGGACAGGTGCGCGGTGACCTGCTCGCCGGCGTGGCCGACGACCACCACGAGGTGCTGCGGGTCGAGCTCGCGGGAGGCGGCGACGACATGTCCGACGAGCGAGCGCCCGGAGATCTCGTGCAGGACCTTGGGCGTCTTCGACTTCATGCGGGTGCCCTCACCCGCTGCGAGGACGACGACGGCGGCCAGGGGGGTGTCCCCTGTGCGAGCGGAGCCGAGAACGTGGGGAGGGTGGACACTCACGGAATTGCCCTTCGGCTTCGGGTGATGGACACCCGCAGGATACCGGGGGCGTATCCGCCCGAAACGAGCGCGGGCCCCGACCGGTGAGGTCGGGGCCCGCGCTCAGGGCTCCCGGGGAAGGAATCGAACCCTCATTCAATGGACCAAAACCATTTGTCCTGCCATTAGACGACCCGGGATGGTCTGTGGCTTTATGTCCGATTTTCTTGATCGGAACATTTCGCAGCCCCTACTATGCCGCACCACCAGCCCTCGATGCGACGGTACAGGTCGGCGCTTTTCAGGACGCGCACCACGAGGCAACCCCGGTAGTCCTCGCCGGTGTTCTTCCGGTTCGTCTTCGGGGAGTGCCTCTTGAGCGAGGTCTTGCCGAACGCCGAGGGCGTGGCACCGGTGAGGTCGGCCCAGTAGTGCTCCGCGGCTGCGACGTCGGCGGTCTCGTGGATGAGCACGTGGAACCGGAGGTGTTCCGGCGGTACGTCCAGGAGGCGCAGCCAGGCGAGGTAGACCGAGATCATGTCCGGGTCGCTGTTGACGAAGGTGGCCCTCTCCTGCGGGCGGTGCGGCTTCGACTTGGATCCCTCCGCCCAGTACAGGCCCACCCCCACCAGGAAGAGCTCGCGCGGACTCAGTGAGCCGATCTCGGCCGCTGCCGCCTTCTTCGTCCCGGCCCGTTCGGCCTCGCGGCGCTGAAGGGTCGCCTCCCAGCCCCGGCGTGCGAGGGCGGACGCCTGCTCGGTGGTGCGCCTTCGCTCCGGCTTCGGCAGATCCCGCACCCACCGGGAGATGGACCCCTTCGAACACCCCAGCTCCAGCTGGATGCGGTCGTAGGTCAGGCCCTGGAGCCGCAGCTCCCGGGCCCTGGCGCGCAGGTCGTCCTTCGCGCGCGGCCGTCGCGTCCACTCCGGGGCCGGCTCGCCCTCCAGGAGGCGGTTGAGGATGTCGTTGTTGTCGACGTGCAGCCGGTCGCGGATCCGGCGGCGGCTCAGCCCCTCCCGCCGCAGCGCGACCGCCTTCTCCCGCAGTCCCTCGAAGTCGGCGTACTTGTCCCCGGCATGTGTCATACGGACAGCCTCGTCCGGAATGCGAACGTCCGGGTCGAAAGGATGCGCGGTTCACCGGATCGTGCGATCTGGCGGTGTTTGTGGCACGACCGGTCACTTTCCGTGCTGATGGAGTCTCCGGAAAATGGGATGCGCCCGCCCGTAGGCTGGATGCCATGACCGCAACGGGGGCAGACCGGGAGGCGGCGGGATCGACCACCCGCGGCTACTGGTGGTGGGAGCGGCGGCGCGGTGCCGCCCTGGACGTGGGACTGGCGCTGGTGTCGGCGCTGGAGTGTGTGCTGGAGGGGGTGGAGTTCGCCGGGGACACCGGGCTGCCGGTGCCGCTGGCGGTGCTCTTCGGGCTGTGCGCGGGGTCGGTGCTGGTGCTGCGCAGGCGCTGGCCGATCGCGGTGGTGCTGGTGTCGATAGCGACGATGCCCGCCGAGATGGGCTTCCTGATGGGGATCGTCGGGCTGTACACCCTGGCGGCGTCCGAGGTGCCGCGCAGGATCACGGTGGTCCTGACGGGGATGACGCTGGTGGGCACGTTCGTCGTGTCGTACGTGCGGCTGCGGCAGAGCGTGGACGCGGACGCGGACTTCGGGCCGGGGGTCTGGTACGTCCCGGTGGTGTCGCTCTTCATGTCGTTGGGGCTGACGGCGCCCTCGGTGCTGTTCGGTCTGTACATCGGCGCCCGGCGGCGGCTGATGGAGAGCCTGCGGGAGCGGGCGGACTCGCTGGAGCGGGAGCTGTCGCTGCTGGCGGACCGGGCGGAGGAGCGGGCCGAGTGGGCGCGTACGGAGGAGCGGACCCGGATCGCCCGGGAGATGCACGACGTGGTGGCGCACCGGGTGAGTCTGATGGTGGTGCACGCGGCGGCGTTGCAGGCGGTGGCTCCGAAGGATCCGGCGAAGGCGGTGCGCAACGCGGCGCTGGTCGGGGACATGGGGCGGCAGGCGTTGACGGAGCTGCGGGAGATGCTGGGGGTGCTGCGGAGCGGGGACGCTCTGGTGGCTCCGGGTCCGGGGCGGGTGCCGTTGGCTTCGGTGGGGCGGGTCGCCGCGCCCGCTGTCGTGCCGGTGGTGGAGGACGGTCCGCGGTTGTGCGAGGTGGAGGCGCTGGTGGCGCAGTCGCGTGAGGCGGGGATGACGGTGGAGCTGTCGGTGCAGGGGGAGCCGCGTGCGTATGCGCCGGAGGTGGAGCAGACGGCGTACCGGGTGGTGCAGGAGGCGTTGACGAACGTGCACAAGCATGCGGCGGGTGCGCGGACGTGGGTGCGGCTGGCGCATCGGGGTGCCGAGGTGGCGATGCAGGTGGAGAACGGTCCGGTGGACGGTGTGACGGCGGATGCGGGGCTGCCGAGCGGGGGCAACGGTCTGGTGGGGATGCGGGAGCGGGTGTCGGGGCTCGGGGGTGTGTTCGTGTCGGGGCCGACGGATGCGGGGGGTTTCCGGGTGTCGGCGGTACTGCCGGGGGCCGGTGGGGTGTGAGGGGCCGGTCCGGGGGCCGGGGGTGGGGCGCCCGGCCGGTGGTGCGGGGGTTCAGCCGGAGGTGAGGCGGGCGGGCTGGACGCCGGTCATGAGGGTTTCCAGGGCGCGGTCGATGTCGGAGCCGAGGTACCAGTCGCCGGTGTGGTCGATGGAGTAGACGCGGCCTTCGGTGTCGATGGCGAGGACGGCCCGGCCGTCCCCTTCTTCGCCGAGGGGGGCGACCTCGGTCTCCAGTGCGCGGCCGAGGTCCTTGAGGGTGCGGGCCAGGTGGAGTCCGCTGAGCGGGTCGATGTGCACGGTGGCGGTGGCGATCTGCCGGCCGGGTGCGGTGGGGGTGATGCGGAGTCCGCCGAATTCGGCCCAGGCTTCGACGGCGGCGGGGAAGACGGCGTGCTGGTGTCCGCCGGGGGAGGTGTGGGAGCGCAGGGCGTCGGCCCATTCCTCGGCGCGGCGGATGTCCCAGCGGCCGGGTTCCCAGCCGGCGTCGCGGAGTGCGGTGGCCACGGTGTCGGGGAAGCGGCTGGTGCCGGGGCGGTTGTGCTGGCCGGGTACGTCGGTCCGGTCGTGCATGGTGGTGTGCTCAGCCCTTCTCGGCGGTGGTCGCCGCACGCGTGGTGAGGTCGACGGGGCGTACGCCGAAGTGGGCGAGCATCACCGTGCAGGAGCGGCAGGGGGGTGCGTAGCTGCCGTGGAGGGGGTCGCCGTCCTCGCGGATGCGGCGGGCGGTGAGGCGGGCGTGTTTGAGTGCGCGGCGGGCTTCGCCGTTGGTGAGGGGTTTGCGCTGGGCGCGTTTGGAGCGGCTGTCGTCGGCGGCGGTGAGCTGGCGTGACAGGAGGATGGCTTCGGGGCAGCGTCCGGTGAAGCGTTCCCGCTGATGGGTGGCGAGGGTGTCGAGGAAGTCCTGGACGAGTGGGTGGAGGACGGGGGGCCGGTCGCCTTTTCCGGCGGTGCAGGTGAGTGTCTCTCCGCGTACGGACAGGGCTGCGGCCACCGCGGGCAGGATGCCGTCGCGGCGGTGCTGGAGGTGGGGTGTGTGGTGGGTCTCGGTGGTGATCCAACTGAGACGCGGGTCTCCGGATGTGACTGTTTGTGCTGAGTGCATGGTGCTGGTGTCCCTCCCTGCAATCCCCCGAGTTGCGGGGACAGCCTGCCAAATGTGCAGCATGGTGGGGAAGCTGGGTGGGCAAAACGGGTCTTCGTGTCGTGGTGCGGGGGTTGCGTGGTGGTGTGTCCGTCACGCGCCGGTGACGTTCGGTGAGCGGGGGTGCGGGCCGGGGGGCCTTGTTGCGCCACCGCATAGGCTGTGCGGAACACCGGACGCAGCAGGGGGCAACCGCCATGACGACAGGTCGGCTCGGGCAGCAAGCCGCGCCACCGAATGCGGCCTATGCGGGGCAGGTCGTGCATTTCCCGGATCCGGTCCGGGCGTCCCGTCATCCCAGGGGTGTGCGGGTGGACGGGGACGGTTATCCGGTCCTGTCGCCGTACGCGCGTGCGGCGGCGGAGATCGCGGATCCTCCTCCGGGTTTCGGTGTGGACGAGTTGCGGTTGACGGACTACGTGTCGGCGAACGCGGCGTTGGCGGCGAGCGGTCATGAGCTGTGGGACACGATTCCCGCGGTGGCGACTCCGCACGGCTGGACGTGGCATCACGTGGCGGGTGGCCGGCGGATGGAGCTGGTGCCGGTCGAGGTGAAGGCGTTGTTGCGTCATCACGGGGGGCTGGCGACGGCCGGGGTGGATCAGAACCGTCGGGGTACGCGGCCGTTGCAGGAGACCCGGCCGGCTCATTTCCGGTTGCCGAAGGCGTCGGTCGCGGTGGGTGAGCAGCAGGTGCTGGGGGTCGAGGAGGATCTGGGGTACCGGCTTCCGGGTGCGTACCGGTCGTTCCTGAAGGCTGCGGGTGGTTCGGCGCCGGTGGGTGCGGCGTTGGACGCGGAGCTGGGGCTGCTGGTGGATCAGCCGTTCTTCACGGTGCGTGAGGAGGCGGCGATGAATGATCTGGTGTACGTGAACAAGTGTCTGCGGGATCACTTCACGAAGGACTTCCTGGGTGTGGGTTTCGTCCAGGGCGGCATCGTCGCGGTGAAGGTGCGCGGTGCGGGTGTGGGGTCGGTGTGGTTCTGTGCGTACGACGACGCGCGGGATCAGGACGGCTGGGGTGTGCAGGAGCGGGTGGACCGGCTGCTGTTGCCGTGTGGTGAGGATTTCGACGCGTTCCTGCAGCGTCTGGCGGGTAATCCGCCGGAGTTGGAGACGGTGGCGAACCTGATGGTGGACGGTGGCTTCGCGCGGGCCGTCCCGGTGGAGGGGTGAGCGCGGTGGTGACCTTCGCGCAGGCGCAGGAGCGGGCGGACGAGTGGGTCAACGGTGAGGTGCCCGCGTATCAGCATCGTGAGGTGCGGGTCCGTGAGTTCGAGCTGGGTTTCGTGGTGTGGGCCGAGGACCGTGCGGAGGGTCCGGTCTCGGACGGGGGCCGTCAGCGGTTGGTGATCGCCCGGGACAGTGGTGAGGCCACGTTGTGGCCGGGGCTGCCGGTGGGTGAGGTGATCCGGCGGTACGAGGAGTGTTACGGGGCGTCGGGTGAGGCGGAGCCGGTCGCGGAGGTTCCGGAGCGTATCGATCTGAATCAGACGTCGTTCCTGTTGACTCCGCCGGAGTGGCTTCAGGAGGCGGCGGACAAGCTGGGGATCCCGGACCGGCGTGCGGATGCGGGGGGTTCGGGGGCGGCCGGGTCGTCGTCCTCCGTCCCGGAGTCCGCTGCGGCTTCCGCTGCGGGTCCGTCCTCCGGTGGTTCTGCCGGGGACGCCGTGTCTTCGGCGGCGTCCGTTCCGGGGGAGGGGTCGGGTGCGTCGTGGCCGGCTGCGGGCGGTCGGGCGGATCACGAGCCGACGGCGAACGACGGGGTGCCGGCCGGGGGGACTCCCTGGGCGGGTACGGACACGAACGGGGGGTCGGACGAGGGGGCGGTGCCGCTGCCGGCGACGGTGTTCGCGCCGCCGTTGTCCGGTTCGGACGATGACGGGGTGCCGCCGCCGGTCGTGCCGGCGGAGGCGCCCACGGCGCTGATGTCGGGTGGCAGCCGGTTGCCGGCGACGGCGGTCGTGCCGGGGCTTGATCCGCAGGCGCCGCCGCCGGGGCTTCCCGGTGCGGGCCCTGCGGCTCCGGGTGCCTCGGGTGCTCCGGTTCCGGGTGCGGAGGACACCGGTGCGCGGGACATCGCGGACGCCGCGACGAGCAGGGCCACGGTGCCGCCGCGTGGGGGGCGCGGGACGGGGCCGTCGACCCCGCCGCCGCCCGGGGCGCCGGGTGTTCCGGGGGCGACTCCGCCGCCGGGGCCGGGCGCGTCCTCGGGTGGGTACGTGCCGACGCAGCTCGTGTCGCAGCTCGGTCCGCCGGGGGCGCAGCCTCCGGGTGCGCCGCAGCCGCCGGCTCCGCCCGGTCCTCCCGGTGCGCCGGGTGCGACGCCTCCTCCGGGGGGCGGGGTGCATCATGCGGCGACGATGTTCGCCGACGCGAGCATCGGCGGGCCGAACGCGCCGCGTCCTCCGGGGCCGCCCGGTCCGCCTGCTCCTCCCGGGCCTCCGGGTGCGCCGGGGGCCGCGGGTGTCCCGCAGCCGCCGGCTCCGCCCGGTCCTCCGGGGCCGCCCGGTCCTCCGCCCGGTGCGACGCCTCCTCCGGGGGGCGGGGTGCACCATGCCGCGACGATGCTGGCGGGTCCGGGCCAGGCCGGTCCGGGGGCGCCGCAGCCGCCCGGTCCTCCCGGGATGCCGGGGCAGGGTCCGCACACGCCGCCTCCGGGTGCGTACGGCTATCCGCAGCAGCCCGCGGGGCAGCCGACGGTGGGGCCCGGGTACCAGGCCGTGCTGCGGTTCCGTGCGGCCGACGGCAGTGAGCAGCAGCTGATCCGGCGTTCGGCGCCGGGTACGCCGCATCCGGAGTGGCAGATGCTGCACGAGCTGCGGGCGATGGGTGTGCCGCCGCAGCAGGTCATCGAGCTGCACACGGAGCTGGAGTCGTGTGAGCTGCCGGGGGGTTACTGCGCGCGGATGATCAGGGAGACCTGGCCGCAGGTCCGGATCACGAGTGTGGCGCCGTACGGCACGGATCATGCGAGCCGGCAGCAGGGGATGCAGCATCTGCTCACGCACCAGGGCGAGTTGCACCAGGTGGCGGACGGCCCGGCGCGGCCTGCTCCGGTGCGGGCTCCGCTGCCGCAGGTGGCGCCCGCTCCGGCGGTGCCTCCGGAGGCGCTGGCGGAGGAGCTGCACGGGGCGTTCGGTCCGGGTGTGCTGCGTTTCGATCAGCGTGCGGTGTCGCGTCAGGGTGTGCCCGAGGTGGTGGCGCGGACGCTGGTGTGGGCGGGGCTGCCCGCTGATTTCGGGCCGTTCTTCTGGGCGCAGCCGGGGCATCCGGTGGTGCCGACGCTGGCGGAGCTGGCGGCGCAGCGTCAGGTGCAGGCGGCGTCGGACGCGGGGTCGTACCTGGTGATGGGGTCGGACTTCGGCCGGGCGATCTGTGTGCAGTACGGGACGGCGAACATCGTGGCCGTGCCGGTGGAGGCGGGGCCGGGCGGTCAGCCGGTGCCTCCGCAGTTCGTGAACACGGGGCTGCCGGAGTTCGTGCGGTCGATGGCGTTGCTGGGCCGGATGTGGCGGTTGCGGTTCGGGCTGAATCCGGAGCAGGCGGGCCGGTGGACGGTCGATTTCCAGGCGCAGTTGGCGGCGGTCGATCCGGCGGCGCTGGCGTCGCCGGAGGGCTGGTGGTCGGTTCTGCTGGAGCAGATGTGGGACGGGCTGCTGTGACGGGGTCCGGCCGGGTCTGATCCTGGTCCGTGAGAGGCGCTCGTCCCCGGTGGGGGCGGGCGCCTCTCGGGTGCGTGGTGCTGTGATGCGGGTCGCTTCCGTCCTGAATGCGGCTGATCGATTCCGACTTCCGGGCCAATTACCGCATCCTTGGCGTATTGCTTCATGGTCGGGCGTCGGAGTGCGGGAGAGAGGGCTTCAGGGATGAGTGGTGGACCGGTGTCCGCGTACGGGTTCGTGGGTGTGCGGGGGCGTGGTTACCGCCCTGAGCAGGTGGACCGGACGGTGGCCTCGCTGACGGCGGAGCGGGACGGGGCTCTGGAGCGGATCGCACGGCTGACCGCGCTGGCGGAGGAGCTGTCCGCGGAGTCGGTGCGGCTGGGTGAGGTGGTGGCGTCGCTCGCGCCGCAGACGTACCAGTCGTTGGGGGACCGGGCGCGGCAGATCCTGGAGTTGGCGGAGGCCGAGGCGGAGGCGGCGCGGGGTTCGGCGCTGGAGGACGCCCAGGAGTGGGGGGACGCGGCGGACGGGGCGGGCCGGGAGGTCCGTGAGGCGGCGCGTGAGCGGGCGGGGGCCGTGCGGGGTGCGGCGGAGGCCGCTGCGGAGGAGGCGGTGGCCGCGGCGCGGGAGGCGGCTGCGGCGCTGGTGGAGGAGGCGCGCGGGGAGGCGGGTGAGGTGCGTGGCGCTGCGGAGGCGGAGATGGTGCAGACGCGTCGCCGTACGGAGGGTGTGCTGGCGCATCAGGACCAGGAGCATGCCGAGCGGGGCAAGGCGGCGGATGCGGAGATCGCGGCTGCGGAGGCCGCGGCGGTGCGGCGTGAGGCGGAGATGACGGGGCGTGGGGAGGAGCTGCTCGCGCGGGCGCGGCGGGAGCTGGCGGAGACCGAGGAGGCGGCCCGGCACGGTCAGGAGGACGCGGAGGCGCGGGCGGCGGAGCTGGTGTCGGGGGCCAGGACGGCGGAGGAGCGTGTGGTGCGGGAGACGGAGCGGGTGCTGCGGGAGCACGAGGAGGGCCGTGAGGAGTTGCATGCGCACATGGCGCACGTGCGCAGTTCGCTGGCGGCGCTGACGGGACGGGTGGCGGTGGGACCGGAGGAGTGAGCGCGGCGGGCCGAGGGGGTGTCCGTGCGGAGCCGGGTGCCGGTGGCGGGTCCGGACGACGGGGCCCGTCGGCCTGTTCCCGTGCGGTGAGCGGCCGGGGCCGCAGCCGCTGCGGTGGTGCTCAGTCCTGGGGTGCCGGGGCGGCGGTCTCGTGCTCCTTCAGGAGGGGGAAGCGGCGCGGGGCCAGGAACACGAGCACCAGCAGGGCGAGGACGGCGGCGACGGCGGCGCCGGTGAACACGTGGTCGACGGCGGTGTCGACGGCTCTGCGCAGGTGGTCCGCGGCGGCGGAGAGCGTCGCCGGGTTCTCCAGGGCGTGTGAGACGGCGTCCAGTCCGTCGGGCAGTCCGGTGACCGGGGCGTCGGCCAGCCGGGAGGCGAGCACCCCGTTGGCGACGGCGCCGAAGAGCGCGGCGCCCAGGCTCTGGCCGACCTGGCGGCAGAAGAGCACGGAGGCGGTCGTGGTGCCCCGCTCGGTCCAGCCGACCGTCGACTGGACGCCGACGATCAGCGGGAGCTGGAAGAGTCCGAGGCTCGCGCCGAGCAGCAGCATGAGCAGGGCGGGCTGCCAGGCGGCGCCCGGGTAGGGCAGCAGCGGGAAGCAGAGCAGGACCAGCAGGGCCCCGGTCATGCCGGTGATGGCGGTGCGGCGGAAGCCGATGCGGTGGTAGACCCGGTCGGAGAGGGCGGCGGACACGGGCCAGCTCAGGGTCATCACGGACAGGACGAATCCGGCGGCTGTCGGGCCGAGTCCGAGGACGGACTGGGCGTAGGTCGGCAGGAACACGGTGGGCGCGACCATGAGCAGTCCCATCGCGCCCAGGGCGAGGTTGACCGAGGCGATGGTGCGGCGCCGCCAGACCCAGCCGGGTATCACGGGTTCGGCGGCGCGGCGCTCGACGGCGACGGTCAGGGCGGCCAGCGCGGCGCTCGCCCCGAGCAGTCCGAGGGAGGGGGCGGAGAGCCAGGGCCAGGCGACGCCGCCCTGGACGAGCGCGGTCAGCAGGAGCGCGCCGGTCGCGAACACTCCGAGGGCGCCCGCCCAGTCGATCCGGGGCCGGGTGGCGGGGCGCGGCCGGGCGGGTTCGTGGAGGTGGCGGGCGACCAGCCAGAGGGCCACGGCGCCGACCGGCAGGTTGATGAGGAAGATCCACCGCCAGTCGGCGTACGCGGCGAGGAGGCCGCCCACCGCGGGGCCGGCCACGGACGACGTGGCCCAGACGGTGGACAGCTTCGCCTGGATCTTGGGCCGCTCCTTGAGCGGGTAGAGGTCGGCGGCGATGGTCTGCACGGTGCCCTGGAGGGCGCCGCCGCCGAGTCCCTGGACGACGCGGAACGCGATGAGGGCGGCCATGTTCCACGCGGCGGCGCAGAGCAGGGAGCCGGCCAGGAAGAGGACGATGCCGGTGATCAGGACCGGTTTGCGGCCGAAGGTGTCGGAGAGCCTTCCGTACACCGGCAGGGTGACGGTCACGGCGAGCAGGTAGCCGGAGAACAGCCAGGAGAAGACGGAGAAACCGCCGAGGTCGCCGACGATCTGCGGGACGGCCGTCGCGACGATGGTGCCGTCGAGGGCGGCGAGGCCCATGCCGAGCATGAGTGCCGCCGCGACCGGGCGGCGGCTGCGGGCCGTGTCCCGGGTGCCGTCCGGGGCGGTCCCGCCGTGCACCGCTTCCGGGCTGTCCGTGCCGCCGGTGCCGCCCACTGGTGTCCCTTCCCTATGCATCTATCTGCCGGGTGGTCACTGTCTCACCGCCCGCGGCCTCGCGGGAGGGGCGGGCCGAGGGGTGAGACCCCGGCCCGGGCCGTGGTTCCGGTGCCCGGACCGGGCGCGGCGTTCGGCGGCACCGCGACGGCCGGGCGGGACGCCGCCGACCGGATGCCACCGGGATCCCTGCCGCCGGTCGAGCGGACCCGGGGTCGGCACGACGCGGGCGGACGGTCCCTCCCGTCGCCGGCTGCGCCGCACGATCCGGCCGGGGGCCGTGGTGATCGCCCTGCGCGGTGCGCCGCCGGGACCCGGCCGGGGCGCCTCCGCCCCGGCCGGACTGTGCGCCGTACCGGTGCCGGCTCCCCGGGCCGGCCGGACGAACGATCCGAACACGATCGCCACGGACGGGTGACATCGCCGGACGTAGGATGACGGGTCCGGCCCGGGGCGTTCCTCCAAACGCTCCGGGCCGGATCGTGTCCGGCCGCCGGCCGGGCCGCCGGGACCGGCCCGTCGCCCTGCGGCCCCGCCCGCCGCCCGACGACGACTTCCCCGCAGGTCTCCGCCTTCCGCCGGGCCCGGGAGGAGCGGCGTCCGGCCCCGTGCGCGGTGCACCGCCGGGCCGCCGCCCGCCCGCCCCCGCCCGGTGCGGAGGCGGACCGCCCTCCGTCCCGGCCGCCGCCGGACGGACAACGGCGTTCCCCCGCGCGAGTGACAGACCGGCGTCGTACGCTGGACACCCCGGCCCGTCCCACGTGTCGGGTCCTTCGCGTTGCCCACTCGCCCCACCGGACGGAACCCTTCATGAGCCTGCACGGTCTGCTGGACGTCGTCGTCACCGACCCGGCGCTCTCCGAAGCGGTGAAGGCCGCTTCCGACGGCCACCGGGCCCACGTCGACCTGGTCGGCCCGCCCGCCGCGCGCCCCTTCGCGGTGGCCGCGCTGGCCCGTGAGTCCGGGCGGACCGTGCTGGCCGTCACCGCGACCGGCCGCGAGGCCGAGGACCTGGCCGCGGCGCTGCGCACCCTGCTGCCCCCCGACACGGTGGCGGAGTTCCCCTCCTGGGAGACCCTGCCCCACGAGCGGCTCTCACCCCGCTCGGACACCGTGGGCCGCCGTCTCGCCGTGCTGCGCAGGCTGGCGCACCCCCGCCCGGACGACCCGGAGACCGGTCCGGTCAAGGTGGTCGTCGCCCCGGTGCGCTCCGTGCTCCAGCCGCAGGTCAAGGGCCTCGGCGACCTGGAGCCCGTCGCGTTGAGCGGGGGGCAGGCCGCGGATCTGGGCGAGGTCGTGGACGCGCTCGCGGCGGCGGCGTACGCCCGTGTGGAGCTGGTCGAGAAGCGCGGGGAGTTCGCCGTGCGCGGCGGGATCCTGGACGTCTTCCCGCCGACCGAGGAGCACCCCCTCCGGGTGGAGTTCTGGGGCGACGACGTCGAGGAGATCCGGTACTTCAAGATCGCCGACCAGCGGTCCCTGGAGGTCGCCGAGCACGGGCTGTGGGCCCCGCCCTGCCGTGAGCTGCTGCTCACCGAGGACGTGCGCACCCGGGCGGCGGCCCTCGCCGAGGCGCACCCGGAGCTGGGCGAGCTGCTGGGGAAGATCGCCGAGGGGATCGCCGTCGAGGGCATGGAGTCGCTGGCGCCGGTCCTGGTGGACGAGATGGAGCTGCTGCTCGACGTCCTGCCGCAGGGTGCGATGGCGCTGGTCTGCGACCCGGAGCGGGTGCGGACGAGGGCGGCGGACCTCGTGGCGACCAGCCAGGAGTTCCTCCAGGCGTCCTGGGCGGCCACGGCGGGCGGCGGGGAGGCGCCGATCGACGTCGGCGCGGCCTCCCTGTGGGGGATCGCGGACGTCCGTGACCGGGCCCGTGAGCTGGGGATGATGTGGTGGTCCACGTCCCCGTTCGCCGCCGACGAGGAGCTGGACGGGGACACCCTGAAGCTCGGGATGCACGCCCCCGAGGCGTACCGCGGCGACACCGCCCGGGCGCTCGCCGACACCAAGGGGTGGCTGGCGGACGGCTGGCGCACGGTGTTCGTCACCGAGGGGCAGGGTCCGGCCTCCCGCACGGTCGAGGTGCTGGGCGGCGAGGGCATCGCGGCCCGGCTCGACCCGGACCTGGCCGACCTCGCGCCGTCCCTCGTGCACGTCTCGTGCGGGGCGATCGACCACGGCTTCGTCGATCCGGCGCTGAAGCTGGCCGTGCTGACCGAGACGGACCTGACCGGGCAGCGGACCGCCAGCAAGGACCTGGGGCGGATGCCGGCCCGGCGCCGCAAGTCCATCGACCCGCTGACCCTCCAGGCGGGCGACTTCATCGTGCACGAGCAGCACGGCGTCGGCCGCTACATCGAGATGGTCCAGCGCACCGTGCAGGGCGCCACCCGTGAGTACCTCCTCGTCGAGTACGCCCCCGCCAAGCGCGGCCAGCCCGGCGACCGGCTCTACATCCCGACCGACCAGCTGGAGCAGGTCACCAAGTACGTCGGCGGTGAGGCCCCGACCCTGCACCGGCTCGGCGGCGCCGACTGGACGAAGACGAAGCAGCGGGCGAAGAAGGCGGTCAAGGAGATCGCCGCCGACCTGATCAAGCTGTACTCCGCGCGGATGGCGGCGCCCGGTCACGCCTTCGGCGCGGACACCCCGTGGCAGCGGGAGCTGGAGGACGCCTTCCCGTACGCGGAGACGCCCGACCAGCTGTCGACGATCGCCGAGGTCAAGGAGGACATGGAGAAGTCCGTCCCGATGGACCGGCTGATCTGCGGCGACGTCGGGTACGGCAAGACGGAGATCGCGGTGCGCGCGGCCTTCAAGGCGGTCCAGGACGGCAAGCAGGTCGCGGTGCTGGTGCCGACGACGCTCCTGGTCCAGCAGCACTTCGGCACGTTCACCGAGCGGTACGCGCAGTTCCCCGTCAGCGTGCGGGCGCTGAGCCGCTTCCAGTCGGAGACCGAGTCGAAGGCGACGCTGGAGGGGCTGAAGGACGGGTCCGTGGACCTGGTCATCGGCACGCACCGGCTGTTCTCGTCGGAGACGAAGTTCAAGGACCTGGGCCTGGTCATCGTCGACGAGGAGCAGCGCTTCGGTGTCGAGCACAAGGAGCAGCTGAAGAAGCTCCGGGCCAACGTGGACGTACTGACGATGTCGGCGACGCCCATCCCCCGGACGCTCGAGATGGCCGTCACGGGCATCCGCGAGATGTCGACGATCACCACGCCCCCCGAGGAGCGGCACCCCGTCCTCACCTTCGTCGGGCCGTACGAGGAGAAGCAGATCGGTGCGGCCGTGCGCCGTGAACTCCTGCGTGAGGGCCAGGTGTTCTACATCCACAACCGGGTCGAGTCCATCGACCGGGCGGCGGCGCGGCTGCGTGAGATCGTGCCCGAGGCGCGGATCGCGACGGCGCACGGGCAGATGGGGGAGAGCCAGCTGGAGCAGGTCGTCGTCGACTTCTGGGAGAAGCGGTTCGACGTGCTGGTCTCCACGACGATCGTCGAGTCCGGCATCGACATCTCCAACGCGAACACCCTGATCGTGGAGCGCGGCGACAACTTCGGACTGTCGCAGCTGCACCAGCTGCGCGGCCGTGTCGGCCGTGGCCGGGACCGCGGCTACTCCTACTTCCTGTACCCGCCGGAGAAGCCGCTGACGGAGACCGCGCACGAGCGTCTGGCGACGATCGCCCAGCACACCGAGATGGGCGCGGGCATGTACGTGGCGATGAAGGACCTGGAGATCCGCGGCGCGGGCAATCTGCTCGGCGGTGAGCAGTCCGGGCACATCGCGGGGGTCGGCTTCGACCTGTACATCCGGATGGTCGGCGAGGCGGTGGCGGACTACCGGGCGGCGGTGGACGGCGGGGTCGAGGAGGAGCCGCCGCTGGAGGTCAAGATCGAGCTGCCGGTCGACGCGCACGTCCCGCACGACTACGCCCCGGGGGAGCGGCTGCGCCTCCAGGCGTACCGGGCCATCGCCTCGGCGAACTCGGAGGACGACATCCGGGCGGTCCGCGAGGAGCTCACCGACCGCTACGGCAAGCTGCCGGAGCCGGTCGAGAACCTCCTGCTGGTGGCGGGCCTGCGGATGCTGGCCCGGGCCTGCGGGGTGGGCGAGATCGTGCTCCAGGGCCCGAACATCCGCTTCGCGCCGGTGGAACTGCGCGAGTCGCAGGAGCTGCGGCTGAAGCGGCTGCACCCCAAGACGATCTTCAAGCCGGCCACCCGCCAGATCCTGGTCCCCCGGCCGACCGCCGGCCGGATCGGCGGGAAGCCGGTGGTCGGCCGCGAACTCCTCGCGTGGACCGGGGAGTTCCTCACGACGATCCTGGGGTCGTAGGCCCCGCCCGTCCTCGGCCCCGCCGGTCCTCCGGCGGGGCCGGCGCCTGCCCGCCGCTACGGACCGGCGGGCCGTAGCCCCGCGCCGCCCCGCCCGGTGCCGTGATCGCGGCCCGGCGCCTAATCTGGTCCGCTGTGAAGCCTTCTGACGCAGTGAGCCCCCGAAACCGTTTCCTCGCCCTGGCGGCCCTGGCCCTGACGGGGTCCCTGGCCCTGACCGGGTGTGAGGGCCTGGACGACCTGCCCGACCCCGCGCGTTCGGACGACGCCGCGCCGGCGCCCGGCGGCAGCGCGCTGGAGGCCGCCGAGGGCCTGACGGTCAAGGGCCGGGCCCCGAAGACCGGTTACGAGCGTGGGGAGTTCGGGTCGGCGTGGATCGACACCGACCGCAACGGGTGCGGAACCCGTGACGACATCCTCGCCGACCAGCTCGACGACGTCTCCCGGGACGACGACGGCTGCAAGGTGCTCAGCGGTGTGCTGGACCCGGACCCGTACACCGGGACCCGCATCACCTTCGAACGCGGGCGCAGCAAGGTGGACATAGACCACCTCGTCGCCCTCTCCGACGCCTGGCAGAAGGGCGCCCAGAAGTGGAGCGACGGCAAGCGGCGGGCGTTCGCCAACGACCCGCTGAACCTCGTGGCGGCCGACTCGTCCACCAACCGCAGCAAGGGGGAGGGGGACACCGCGACCTGGCTGCCCCCCAACAAGGCCTACCGCTGTGAATACGTCGCCGGGCAGGTCTCGGTGAAGAAGAAGTACGAGCTGTGGGTCACCCGGGCGGAACAGGACGCCATGCGGGAGGTGCTGGCCGGGTGCCCCGAGCAGAAGCTGCCCTCGGGCGGCAACCCGACCGAGGCGCCGACGCGTTGAGCCGCGGCGGTCCGGGCGGGGCCGCCGCCGGAGCGGGCGCCGCGGGCGTCCGGGGTGGCGGCTGACGCCGTCGGGACCGGCCTGGTGCCCGGTGTGCCCGGCGTCGTTCCGGTGCGGCTGATCCGGTACGTCCCGGCGAACGGTCCGCTCGCCGAGGCCGGGTGGACCGTTCGGGAGCCGACTCGCCGAGGCCGGCTGGACCGTTCGGGAGCCGACCGAGAACGACGGCACGGTGCTGTGGCCGGTGACCGTCGTCCCGGTGGCCCCCGTCTTCGGCCTCGTGCGGTGGTCCGCCACCGCCGCGGTGTGCCGCAGGACCGCATCGGCCCCGCTCCCGTCCCGGACGGCGGGCGCCCTGCCGACGGCGGCGCCGATCGCCGGCACCCCCCGGTGAGTCCCGGCCGGGTCCCGGGGGCCGTGCGGGTGCGCCACCGGACCGCCCGGGTCCGCGACTCCGGTCCGCGCGGTGGCGGGCCGGAGCCGTCCGGGGCGGGATCGGCGTGGTCCGCCCGCCGAACGGCGCGCGGGCAGGACGATCGTCGAGCTGCCTGCCTGCCTGCCTGCCTGCCTGCCCGCCGGCCGGCGCACGAACGGCGCGCGGGAAGGACGGCCGCCGAGCCGCCTGCCCGCCGGTGGACGGGCGGCGCGCGGGCCCCGGGCGGGGCGTCCCGCGCCGTCCGTCGCTCAGAGCTTCAGCTCCCACTGGCTCGCGTCCCAGTCGATGCCGGGGGCGACCTCGACGGTCAGGTTCGCGGCGTCGGCCGGGGCGTCGAAGGCGTACTTCGCCGTCATCTTCCTGCCCGGCCGGAGGGTGCCGGTGAAGCCCTCGCCCACCTCGTCGTCGAAGATCTGCTCGGCGTTCACGCCGTCCTCGCCCGCGCGGGCGTCGACGCCGACGAGCGTCGTGTCGAACTTCTCGCCGCTCTTGTTCTCGATGACGACCGAGACCACGTAGGCGCGGTTGCCCCGGGTGTGACCGACGGCGAACTCGCCCGCGGTGTACGGGACCGGGGCGCCCACCGTGATCTCCAGGCCGTCGTCGTACGCGGCGGAGTCGTCCGCCCGCAGGATGGCGTCCGCGCCCTCGGTACCGCCGGCCGCGCCGTCGTCCGCGCCGTCGGCCGTGGCCGGCTCGGCGGACGCGGAGGCCTCGGCCACCGCCTTGTCGACCTCCTTCATCACCCCGTCCACCGCTTTGAAGGTGAGGACGGCCCCGACGACCGACAGGACCAGTGCGACCAGGCCGAGGACCGCGCCGAACGTCGTGACGCCCTTGTTCGTGGCCTCTCCGCGCGTGGCGCGGCCCCGCCCGGCCAGGCCGAGGATCAGCGCGATGAGGCCGAGGATCCCGGCGAGCCAGAAGAGGAAGGGCACCAGGCCCGAGACGGTCCCGATGATGCCGAGGACCAGGGCGGCGGTCCCGAGGCCGTTCCGGGCGGGACGCGTGCCCGGGATCTGCTCGGGGGCGTACGGCTGCTGGGGCTGCGGCGGCTGTGTGTGCTGGGACATGGCTGTGCCCTCCGGTGAGGAACGAGGAGTGTGAGCAGGGCGGTTCGCCGCATCGCTGTGCGGCAGGTCAATAAGACCATCGACTGTGAACCGAGTCAACATGGCAATCCGTGTGAACCGATGCCGTGTGGCATCGGTATGCTCACCCCCACACAGCAGCGACACCCAGGTGCGCGGAACGGGAGACAGGCCAGTGCCGGATAGCTCGACAGAGGTGACCGCGGCCGGGATCGCCAGGCTCGCCGGGGTGGGCCGCGCGGCCGTCAGCAACTGGCGCCGCCGCCACGCGGACTTCCCGAAACCCGTCGGGGGCACCGAGGCCAGCCCCTCCTTCGCGCTCGGCGAGGTCGAGCGGTGGCTGCGTGAACAGGGGAAGCTCGCCGAGGTGCCGCTGCGCGAGCGCGTCTGGCAGCAGCTCACGGGCCACCCCGGCGGAGCCGTGACCGCGCTCGTCCACGCGGGGTGCGCGCTGCTGCTCGTCCGGGACCGGCCCGACGCCTGGCCGGAGATCACCGCCGGCCCGGACGCCCGGACGGCGGAGGCGCTCCCGGACGCCCTGGACCGCGTACTGGCGGACCGCTTCGGAGCGGAGCGGGCGCTCCCCACGCCCACGGCCGCGGCCCTCCTGCCGTCCGTGCCGCTGCTGCGGGCCGTGGCCGAACTGGCGGCGGAGACCGGAGCCCGGCAGGCCTTCGACTTCCTCCTCGGCCGCCAGCTGGACGCCAACCCGCGTCAGTACACGCTCACTCCGCCCGATCTCGCCGCGCTCATGGCCGGCCTCGCGGAGCCCGCCGGCGGTGCCGACGACGGGAGCGGTGCGGCGGGCTCCCGCGCGGTCCTCGACCCGGCCGCCGGAACCGGCGCCCTGCTGAGCGCCGTCGGGCGGCCCACCGCGCTGTACGCCCAGGAGGCCGACCCCGGCCTGGCGGCGCTCACCGCGCTCCGGCTCGCCCTGCACTCCGCGCCGGCGGGGGCCGGCGGGCCCGCGGTCGCGGTGCGGACCGGGGACACCCTGCGCGACGACGCGTTCCCACGGCTCCGGGTGGACGCGGTGCTCTGCCACCCGCCGTTCAACGAGCGCAACTGGGGCCACGACGAACTGGCCTACGACCCGCGCTGGGAGTACGGCTTCCCGGCCCGCACCGAGTCCGAACTCGCCTGGGTCCAGCACGCGCTGGCCCGTCTCCGGGAGGGCGGCACCGCCGTGCTGCTGATGCCCCCCGCCGCCGCCTCGCGCCGTTCGGGGCGCCGGATCCGCGCCGACCTGCTCCGCCGCGGCGCGCTGCGCGCCGTCATCGCGCTCCCGGCGGGCGCCGCGCCCCCCTACGGCATCCCGCTGCACATCTGGGTCCTCCGCAGGCCGGGTGCCGAGCAGGCCCCGGCACCCGAACTGCTCGTCGTCGACGCGGCGGAGCCCGAGGCGGCCGGCCGCGACCGGCTGGACTGGCCGGCGGTGCGCGCCGCGGTGCTGGACGCGTGGACCCCCTTCGACGAGCCGGGGCGCCGCGAGCCCGTCGAGGAGCGGCCCGGGACCAGCCGGGCGGTGCCCGTCATCGCACTCCTCGACGACGACGTGGACCTGGCCCCCGCCCGCCACCTGCCGCCCCCGGCCGGGGGTGGCGGCGCGGCCGAGCTGGTCCGGGTGCGGGAGAGGCTGGACAGCACCCTGAGGCTGACCGCCCGGCTCACGCCGCCGCCCGCCACCGCCGGCGAACCGGCCGGCCGGCCAACCACCACGGTCGGTGAACTGGCCCGCGCGGGTGCCCTGACGCTGCGGACCGGGTCCGGGGCCGGCGACGGCACGGTGCCGGTCCTCACCGAGCACGACGTCCTCGCCGGCACGGCGCCCAGCGGTACGGCCTCCCCGCAGACCGCGCCGCCGGAGGATGAGCCGCTCCTGCTGGAGGCGGGTGACGTCGTCGTGCCCGTGCTCGGCGGCGGCGCGGTCGCCCGGGTCGTCGACGAGGCCACCGCCGGCGCCGTGCTCGGCCGCAACCTCCAGCTGCTGCGCCCCGATCCGGCCGCCCTCGACCCCTGGTTCCTCGCCGGGTTCCTGCGCGGCACCGCCAACAACCGGCAGGCCAGCAGCTACGCCTCCACCGCCACCCGGCTCGACGCCCGCCGCCTCCAGGTGCCGCGCCTGCCGCCGGCCGAACAGCGGGCGTACGGCGCACGGTTCAGGGACCTCGCCGCGTTCGAGGACGCGCTGCGCACCGCGGGCCGTCTCGGCGGGCAGCTGGTGCAGGGGATGTACGACGGGCTCACGGACGGTTCGGTGGCCCCCGAGTGACGTGAAGCACAACGGTTGCGCACAACCCGGGACCGGTCGGCCGTGTCGGTGTATACGCTCGTCGCACACGTCCGATCCACGCCCTCCGGGAGCAGCACATGCACGGCTACGGCTATCCGCCGGAGCAGCGGCCGACGCGCCGTCCGTCCTCGGCCACGCTGGTGACGCTGCGCGTGGTCTTCGTGGCGCTCGCGCTGCTGAGCTGCGGGTTCCTCGCCTGGGTGCCCATGCTGCGGCTGGCGGTCGTCACCCGCAGGCCGCGCGACTGGTGGCTGTTCGGTCTCGTGCTGGCGCTGAACACCGGACTCGTCGTCTACCTCGGGACGTTGCCGCAGGAGGACGACGTGCTGACGGACGGGCAGGCGGTCGTCTTCCTGTCCTGGGCGATGGTCACCTTCGTCGGCGCGGTCACCTACTACCTGTACGCGGAGATCCGGCACTTCGGCCCGTACGGCGGTCCGCGGGGGAGCCACGCCGGCCCGTACGCCGGGCCGCCCCCGGGGGCGCCCACGTTCCCTTCCGGCGGGTACGCGCCGTGGACCACGGCGCCCGGTCCGCCCGTGCCGAACACCCCGTCCTACGGCTACCCGCCGGCGCCGCGGCAGAGCCCCGCCGCCGCTCCGGAGCCGCGGCCCGAGACCCCGGCGGCCGCCCCGCCCCAGCGCCTGGACCAGGTGCGCGCCGAGCTCGACGCGCTGAGCGACTACCTCCGCAAGGAGGGTGACGGCCGGTGAACGGCCGTGTCATCGGCGGGCGTTACGCGCTGGCGGCCCTTCTCGGCCAGGGCGGCATGGGGCAGGTCTGGACGGCGTACGACCAGCGGCTCGACCGCAGGGTCGCGGTGAAGCTGCTGCGCCCCGACCGGGTGGCGGGTCCCCCGGGCGGCGAGGCGGCCGACGAGCTGCGGCGCCGGTTCGTCCGCGAGTGCCGGGTCACGGCGCAGGTCGACCACCCCGGCCTCGTCACCGTCCACGACGCGGGCAGCGACGGCGAGGACCTGTACCTCGTGATGCAGTACGTCGAGGGCGCCGACCTCGCCGACCACCTCGCCGAGCACGACCCCTACCCCTGGCCCTGGGCCGTCGCGGTCGCCGCGCAGCTGTGCGCGGTGCTCTCCGCGGTGCACGCCGTGCCGATCGTCCACCGCGACCTCAAGCCGCGCAACGCGATGGTGAAGCCGGACGGCACCGTCACCGTGCTCGACCTCGGTATCGCCTCCGTGATGGACACCGACACCACCCGTCTCACGCACACCGGCTCACCGATCGGTTCCCCCGCCTACATGGCCCCCGAACAGGCGATGGGCGGCGCCGTCGGCCCCTACACCGACCTGTACGCCCTCGGTGTGCTCCTGCACGAACTCCTCAGCGGGGACGTGCCGTTCGCCGGTTCCACCGCCCTGGGGGTCCTGCACCGCCATCTCTACGAGCCGCCCGTGCCGGTGCGCCGGCTCCGGCCCGAGGTCCCCGCCGCGCTCGAAGCGCTCGTCCTGCGGCTGCTGTCCAAGGACCCGCAGCACCGCCCCGCCTCCGCCCAGGAGGTCTACGAGTCCCTGCGGCCCCTGCTGCCCGTCAGCGGGGCGCCGGCCGGGCCCCTCGACCCGACCAGGCCCTTCCTGCGCCCGCACGCCCCGTGGCCCGACCGGGCGGCCGCCCCGCCGCCGGCACCCGCCCCCGCCCAGGAGCCGCCCGCCCGCCCGAACGTGGCCCGGGCCGTCGACGAGGTGAAGCGGCTGCTCGGCGAGGGCCGCATCACCCAGGCCGTCGACGTCCTCGGCGGGATCCTGCCCGCCGCGGCCCAGGAGCACGGCGAGCACTCGCCGGTCGTACGGATCCTGCGCAAGCAGTACGCGGCCACGCTGATGGACGACGGCCAGTACCGCCGGGCCCTTCCGGAGCTGCGCCGCCTCGCCGAGGACCGCACGGCGGAGGCGGGCCCCTCGGACCCCCAGGCCCTGCAGTTCCGCTACGACGCCGCGCAGTGCCTGGAGCAGCTCGGCGAGGCGGCCGCCGCGCTCGCCGAGTACCGCGCCGTCCTCCCGCACTACGACCGCGGCTACGCGACCTCCACCGGCCCGGACCGCGCGTTCGACATCCGGCGGCGGATCGCCCACCTCCTGCTCGGGACGGGGGACCACCGGGCGGGCCGTGCGGAGTTGCAGGCCCTCCTGCACGACACGGAACGCGTCTACGGTCCGCACCACCCGCTCCCCGTGGACCTCCGCCGCCAACTCGCCCACCACCAGGACGTCCGGGGATCGGTGTGAGGCACGGGACGGTCGAAAACGGTCGGCCGGGACGGATTTCGTCCCCGACCCCACACTGACCGGTCCGGAAATCGTTGGTCGAAGCAGTGGCCCGAATCACGTCCACTGCCTAACATCGATCACCGCAAGGCTTTGTGCACCGATGCACAAACTCTCCCCGGGAGGCTCCTTTGCACCGCCGTCGTCGCACCGCGCTCGCCCTCACCGCCGCCACGCTCCTCGCGGCACCGCTCCTGACCGCCTGCGGCAGCGAGGCCCACCCCGGTGCCGCGGCCGTGGTCGGCGGTGAGCGGATCGACGTGGCCACGCTCCAGGCCGAGGCGGCCGACGTGCGCACCGCGCAGCAGGGGGCGGAGCGGTCCGACGAGCTGGTCTCCAAGTCGGGCCAGCTGAACCGGGTCAAGCTGTCCGGCCTGATCTTCGGGCGGGTCCTGGACCGGGCTTCGAAGGACGCCGGGGTGAGCGTCAGCCGCAAGGAGATCCAGCAGATCCGCAGCGTCGCCGCCGAGCAGTCCGGCGGCGAGGAGGGCGTGCGGACCCTGATGCTGGAGCAGCGCTGGGTCGCGCCCGGCCAGATCGAGGCGAGCCTGCGCCAGGAGGTCCAGCTCCAGAAGCTGGCCCGGGCGCTCGGCGCCGACCTGCAGAGCCCCACCGGGGTGCAGGCCGTCGGGCAGGCCCTCACCGGGGCGTCGAAGGCGCTCCACATCGACGTCAACCCGCGCTACGGCAGCTGGGACGACCAGAAGGTCCAGCTCAGCACGTACAAGGCGCCGTGGATCAGCCAGGTCACGCCCGTGCAGGGGCAGGACCCCGAGGCGGGCGCCTGACCCCGTCCGCCCGGGGGTAGGTTCGGGGGGTGAACGCTGAAGACCCCGGCCGCATCGTCCTGCTCACCGCCAGCCACCGGGTCGCCCCCGGTCTGCTGTCCTGGCCCGCCTGGCGGACGCTCCACGCCGCCGACCGCGTGCTGTGCGCCGAGCGGGACCATCCGCAGCTGCCGTACCTCGCGGAGGCGGGGGTCGCGGTCGAGCACACCGCGCCCTCGGCGGAGGAGCTGGTGGACGACTGCGCGGGCGGCCGGACCGTGGTGGTGCTGGTCGGCGGCGAGGGGAACCAGCCGCTCACCGACGGCCTGGCCCGGCTCGGCGGTTCGGGCCGCGTGCGGATGCCGGACCTGGAGCTGCTGCCCGGTTCGTACGACCTGCCCGGCGCCCGGTTCCTGGACCTCGTCCAGGTGATGGACCGGATCCGGCTGGAGTGCCCGTGGACCTCGCAGAAGACGCACGAGGGCCTCGCGAAGTACGCCATCGAGGAGGCGTACGAGCTGGTCGAGGCCATCGAGACCGGCGACCGCGAGGAACTGCGCGAGGAGCTCGGCGACGTGCTGCTCCAGGTCGTCTTCCACGCACGCATCGCGCAGGAGGACCAGGAGGAGCCGTTCGGCATCGACGACGTCGCGGCGACGCTCGTCGAGAAGCTGATCCACCGCCATCCGCACGTGTTCGGCGACGAGACGGCCGAGACCCCCGAGGACGTCCACGCCCACTGGCTCCGCACGAAGGCCGTGGAGAAGCAGCGCGCCTCGGTCACCGACGGGGTGCCGCTCGGGCAGCCGGGCCTGGCGCTGGCCGCCAAGCTCGGCGGCAGGGCCCGGACCGCGGGCCTCGACGTCCCGCTCCCCGAGGGCGACGGGATCGGCCACCGGCTGCTGGCCCTCGCGGTGCGGGCGGAGCGGGACGGCACGGACCCGGAGGCCGCCCTCCGGGCCGCCGCCCGCGCCTACCGGGACGTGATCCGGGCGGCGGAGGGGCTCGGCGGCCCGGATAACGTCGAGGAGTGAACGACAGCCCCGACACGCCCCCCGCGCCGGACACGGCACCCGAACTCTTCACCTGGGAGTTCGCCACCGACCCGTATCCCGCCTACGCCTGGCTCCGCGAGCACAGCCCCGTGCACCGCACGACGCTGCCCAGCGGGGTGGAGGCCTGGCTGGTGACCCGGTACGCCGACGCCCGGCAGGCGCTCGCCGACACCCGGCTCTCGAAGAACCCGGCGCACCACGCGGGATCCGCGAACGCCAAGGGCAAGACGGGCATTCCGGGGGAGCGCAAGGCGGAGCTGATGACGCATCTGCTGAACATCGACCCGCCGGACCACACCCGGCTGCGCCGGCTCGTGTCCAAGGCGTTCACACCGCGCCGGGTCGCGGAGTTCGCGCCGCGCGTGCAGGAGCTGACGGACCGCCTCATCGACGGCTTCGCGGAGAAAGGGGAGGCGGACCTCATCCACGACTTCGCGTTCCCCCTCCCCATCTACGCGATCTGCGACCTGCTGGGCGTGCCGCGCGAGGACCAGGACGACTTCCGGGACTGGGCGGGCATGATGATCCGGCACGGCGGGGGGCCGCGCGGCGGGGTGGCCAGGTCGGTCAAGAAGATGCGCGGCTATCTCGCCGAGCTCATCCACCGCAAGAGGGAGGATCCGGGCGACGACCTGATCTCGGGGCTGATCCGGGCGAGCGACCACGGCGAGCACCTCACCGAGAACGAGGCCGCCGCCATGGCCTTCATCCTCCTGTTCGCCGGTTTCGAGACGACGGTGAACCTGATCGGCAACGGCACCTACGCCCTGCTGCGCAACCCGTCCCAGCGCGAGCGCCTGGAACGCTCCCTGGCGGCGGGGGAGACGGACCTCCTCGCCACCGGCGTCGAGGAGCTGCTGCGCCACGACGGCCCGGTGGAGCTCGCCACCTGGCGCTACGCCACCGAACCCGTGGCCCTGGGAGGGCAGGACATCGCGGTAGGGGACCCCGTCCTCGTCGTCCTGGCCGCCGCCGACCGCGACCCGGCCAGGTTCCGTGAGCCGGACACCCTGGACCTCGCACGCGGTGACAATCAGCACCTGGGCTACGGCCACGGGATCCACTACTGCCTCGGGGCGCCGCTGGCCCGGCTGGAGGGGCAGGTGGCGCTGGCGACCCTGCTGCGGCGCCTCCCTGACCTGCGGCTGGCCGCGGATCCCGCCGATCTGCGCTGGCGCGGCGGGCTCATCATGCGGGGACTGCGCACCCTTCCGGTGGAGTTCGAGCCGGGGCGCAGTCCCGCAAACGGTGACACACCGTCAACTCTGTGACTTTCGCGTGATCTCCGCTGCATCGACTTGTGACACACGTTCGAGTACGGCTAGGTTCACCGTTCGACTCACCCTTCACATGTCAGTCACACGGAAGGCAAACCCATGGGCTCCGCGAACGGCAGACACCGCCGCCCTCGTCAGGCACCCGCCATCGTCGTCGCCGCAGGCGTCACCGGTTCGGCCATCGCCATCCCGCTGCTCGCCGCGGGCGGTGCGCAGGCCGCCGACGCCTCGACCTGGGACCGGGTCGCCGAATGCGAGAGCGGCGGCATGTGGAGTGCCGACCTGGGCAACGGCTACTACGGGGGCCTGCAGTTCTCGCAGGAGACCTGGAAGGACTACGGCGGCACGGTGTACGCGCCCCGCGCCGACCTGGCGAGCCGTTCGCAGCAGATCTCGGTCGCCGAGAAGCTGCTGGACGACAAGGGCCCGCAGGCGTGGCCCAGTTGCGCCGTGATCTCGGGGCTGGCGCTGGACGGCGCCCTGCCCGGCGTCGACCCGGGCGACGAGCCGACCGCCGAGCCCACCGACACCGCCACCCCCTCGGCCGAGGCGTCGGACCCGGCGGACACGGCGGACGACGCGGACACGGCGGCCGACGCGGACGCGGCGGCCGACACGGACGCGTCCGCCGGCGCGGAGAAGCCGGAGAAGACGGGCGAGCCGGAGAAGACCGAGGGCGCGGGCAAGGCCGACGCGTCGCCGTCCGCGACCCCGTCCCCCGAGGCGTCCGGTGCGACGGCGGGTGGCACCGCGAAGGGCGGCAAGCACCGCGGCACCCCGGCCGCCGAGGAGAGCGCCGGTGCGGCGGCGGGCGAGGGCCGCGAGTCCGGCCGGCACGCCTCGCGCGGCGACGCCGAGGCCCGCCAGGGCGCCGAGGGGACGTACACCGTCCGCGAGGGCGACAACCTCTGGGCGATCGCCGACGCGCAGGAGCTCCCGGGCGGCTGGACCGCTCTCTACGAGGCCAACAGGACCGAGCTGGGCTCCGACCCGGACCTGATCCTGCCCGGCCAGAGCCTGGACCTCGGGCTCGCGGCGGACGCGGCGGCCGACGGGGCGGAGACCGCGGCGGCCGGCTGATCGGCAGCGGGAAGACGCCCCCGGAACGGGGCTGGTGAAGAGGCCTGTGTCCACGTGTACGCGAGTGAGACATGGGTCTCTTTGCTTCCCCTCGTACGTCTTGTCCGGCCGGTCCGCCCATGGCGGTCATGACCTGCGAAAACGGACCGCACAACTGGATCGTTACGGGCTGATTGACCGTGATGTCCGCCTTTGAATGTCGGGGTTGTGTGTGTCTACGGTCGGAGCCGCTCGCACCGCGGGCACCTTCGACCGTCACGCCGAATCCTGCCGTCGGCCGAAGGGGACCGACGCGTAAAGCGCCGTAGGCAGGAGCGGGGGAACCAGGTAGGTGCCGGACCCGGCCGTCGTACGACGGGCAGGGCCGGCTGGGGGTGAAGCCGCCCGCGACTGCGGACGGCCGGGCAACTCACAGGCCCGAACCCGACAGCTCACCTCGTAGGCGTCGGTGAGGAGAACCATGCTGCTTTCCAGCAAGGGCAAGCACCGTCGCCCGTCCAGGGCCGTCCGCATCGCGACCCTGGCCGGTGTCACCGGTGCCGCCGTCGCCGTGCCGCTGATGGGCGCGACCGGCGCCTCCGCCGCCTCCGTCGACACCTGGGACGCCGTCGCCCAGTGCGAGTCCGGTGGCAACTGGTCCATCAACACCGGCAACGGCTACTACGGCGGCCTGCAGTTCTCGCAGTCCAGCTGGGCCGCCGCCGGCGGCACGCAGTACGCCGCCCGCGCCGACCTGGCCAGCAAGAGCCAGCAGATAGCCGTCGCCGAGAAGCTCCTCGACCTGCAGGGCCCGGGCGCCTGGGCCTGTGCCGGTGCCGGCGGCCTGACCGACGACGGTGTGGACCCGGGTGTCGACACCGGCTCCGCGAAGAACGGCGACACGGCCCCGCAGGCCGCGCCGGAGCGCAAGGCCGAGCAGCCCACCACGCGCAGCGAGAAGCGCACGGCCCCCCAGAAGACCGTCACCACCCCGACCGGCCAGAAGGTCGAGAAGGGTGACGGCGAGTACAAGGTGAAGGCCGGCGACACCCTGAGCAAGATCGCCGGCGCCGAGAAGGTCAAGGGCGGCTGGGAGAAGCTCTTCGAGCTGAACGACGACATCGTCGACGACGCGGACCTGATCTTCCCGGGTCAGCAGCTCCACCTGAAGTAGTCGCACACCGCTCGGGGTCCCCTCCTGCCCCGACGGCCCGGCCCGGCGCGCAGACCCCCCGCGTGCCGGGCCGGGGCCGTCTCCGGCACCCCCGCGGCGGGTGCGGTCGCGGGCCGGCCCCGAAGGCGCGTGTTCATGTCTTGTGGTTACCCGCCGGTAAAATTCTGAAGCTTTGCCCGTTCTGCATGCCCTTGGGTCCTTTTTCGTCCCAGGGGACGGGCGGACGGCCGACGCAGCGGGCCGGGCCGGTTAGGCTCGTGCAGCAAGGCCACAGTGACCCTGCCCAACCAGTGTCAGATCCCAGAAGGAGATGCCTCGTGCCGTCCATCGACGTCGTCGTAGCCAGGGAAATCCTCGACTCCCGGGGAAACCCCACGGTCGAGGTCGAGGTTGGCCTCGACGACGGCAGCACGGGACGTGCTGCTGTTCCGTCCGGCGCCTCCACCGGAGCGTTCGAGGCCATCGAGCTTCGTGACGGCGACCCCAACCGCTACCAGGGCAAGGGCGTCGAGAAGGCCGTCCTCGCCGTGATCGAGCAGATCGGCCCGGAGCTCGTCGGCTACGACGCCACCGAGCAGCGCCTCATCGACCAGGCCATGTTCGACCTGGACGCGACCGAGAACAAGGGCTCCCTCGGCGCCAACGCCATCCTCGGCGTGTCGCTGGCCGTGGCGCACGCCGCCTCCGAGGCCTCCGACCTCCCGCTGTTCCGCTACCTCGGCGGCCCGAACGCGCACCTGCTGCCCGTTCCGATGATGAACATCCTGAACGGCGGCTCGCACGCCGACTCCAACGTGGACATCCAGGAGTTCATGATCGCGCCGATCGGCGCCGAGTCCTTCTCCGAGGCCCTGCGCTGGGGTGCGGAGATCTACCACACGCTGAAGAAGGTCCTGAAGACCAAGGGCCTCTCCACCGGCCTCGGCGACGAGGGCGGCTTCGCGCCCAACCTGGAGTCCAACCGCGCCGCCCTCGACCTCATCATCGAGGCCGTCAAGGAGGCCGGTTACGTCCCGGGCCGCGACATCGCGCTCGCACTCGACGTCGCCGCGTCGGAGTTCTACAAGGACGGCGTCTACGAGTTCGAGGGCAAGTCCCGCTCGGCCGCCGAGATGACCGAGTACTACGAGGAGCTCGTCTCCGCGTACCCGCTGGTCTCCATCGAGGACCCGCTGTACGAGGACGACTGGGCGGGCTGGAAGGTCATCACCGACAAGCTCGGCTCCAAGGTGCAGATCGTCGGTGACGACCTGTTCGTCACCAACCCCGAGCGCCTCGCCCGCGGCATCGAGGAGGGCTCGGCCAACGCCCTGCTCGTCAAGGTCAACCAGATCGGTTCGCTGACCGAGACCCTCGACGCCGTCGAGCTGGCCCAGCGCAACGGCTTCAAGTGCATGATGTCCCACCGCTCCGGTGAGACCGAGGACGTCACCATCGCCGACCTCGCCGTCGCCGTGAACTGCGGTCAGATCAAGACCGGTGCCCCGGCCCGCTCGGACCGCGTCGCCAAGTACAACCAGCTGCTGCGCATCGAGGAGATCCTCGACGACGCCGCGGTCTACGCCGGACGTTCGGCGTTCCCGCGGTTCCGCTTCGAGGGCTGACGCCCCGGTCCGGAGCACCAGCCTCCGTCCGTCCCCGCATCCGGTCCCGTACCGTGTGCGGGGACGGACGTGCGTAACGGGGAGGCGTGAGACATGGCCGGGAAGGACCGCGACCGGTTCTCCACCGCGACCAGGCTGCGGCTGCTGGGAGAGCAGACGGCTGCCCGCGTCTACCGGTCCCAGAACCGCCGGCAGGCCCGGCGCTCCCGGCTCACCGGCCGGGCCGCGTTCCTCGCGCTGATCGTCTGCTCGCTGGTGGTCGCCCTGGCGTACCCCATGCGGCAGTACATCTCCCAGCGCGACCAGATCGCGGAGCAGGAGAGGCTGTCCCAGGAGGCCCACCTGCGGACCGAGGAGCTGCGCGACGAGAAGGCGCGGCTCAAGGACGACGCGTACGTCCGCCGTCTCGCCCGCCAGCACCTGCACTACGTGCTGCCCGGCGAGACCGGTTATACGGTGGTCGACCCGGACGCGGCCGACGTGAGCCGGGGCGAGCCGGGGGCGACGGGGCGGCCCTGGCACTCGAACCTCTGGGACGGCGTCGACAGCGCCGACCGGGAATGACCCCGCACCGGTGCGGGACCCCGGGCACGGACCGTGCCCCGTCCCCGCACCGATCCACACCGTCCGACCGATGACATTCAAGGCAGGCATGGACACGCCCCCTCCGCAGACCGAATCCACCACCCCCACCGCTGCGGACATCGCCGCGTTCGAGCTGCAGCTCGGCCGTCCGCCGCGCGGGCTGCGCGCCATCGCGCACCGCTGCCCCTGCGGCAATCCGGACGTGGTCGAGACGCAGCCCCGTCTGGAGGACGGCACGCCGTTCCCGACGACGTACTACCTCACCTGCCCGCGTGCGGCGTCGGCGATCGGCACGCTGGAGGCCAACGGGGTCATGAAGGAGATGACCGAGCGCCTGGCGACGGACCCCGAGCTGGCCGCCGCCTACCGCGCCGCGCACGAGGACTACCTCGCGCGCCGCGACGCCATCGAGGTGCTGGAGGGCTTCCCGAGCGCCGGCGGCATGCCGGACCGGGTGAAGTGCCTGCACGTCCTGGTCGGCCACTCGCTGGTGGCGGGCCCCGGGGTGAACCCGCTGGGCGACGAGGCGATCGCGATGCTGCCGCAGTGGTGGGCGAAGGGCCCGTGCGTCACGCCGTGCGGACCCGACGCCGCACCCGAAGCGTCCTGACCCCGCGCGGTACCCGTACAAGCACAGGAGCCCCATGACCCGCGTTGCCGCCATCGACTGCGGTACCAACTCCATCCGCCTGCTCGTCGCGGACGTGGACCACGCCACCGGTGACCTCACCGAGCTCGACCGCCGGATGCGGATCGTCCGGCTCGGCCAGGGGGTCGACCGCACCGGCCGGCTGGCCCCCGAGGCGCTGGAGCGCACCTTCGACGCCTGCCGTGACTACGCGGCCGTGATCAAGGAGCTCGGCGCCGAGCGCATCCGGTTCGTCGCCACCTCCGCGTCCCGGGACGCGGAGAACAGCGACACCTTCGTCCAGGGGGTCCTGGAGATCCTGGGGGTCGAGCCCGAGGTCGTCACCGGCGACCGGGAGGCGCAGCTGTCCTTCGACGGCGCCACGAAGGAGCTGGAGGGCGGCGACCACCTGGCGCAGCCCTACCTGGTGGTCGACATCGGCGGCGGTTCCACGGAGTTCGTGGTCGGCGACGACCGGGTCCGCGCCGCCCGCTCCGTGGACATCGGCTGCGTCCGTATGACCGAGCGTCACCTCGTCGAGGACGGCGCCGTGGTGGACCCGCCGACACCCGAGCGGATCGACGCGATCCGCGCGGACGTCGAGGCCGCCCTGGACCTGGCGGAGGAGACCGTCCCGATCGCCTCGGCGGCGACGCTCGTGGGCCTCGCGGGGACGGTCACCACCGTCGCCGCGATGGCGCTCGGGCTGGACGAGTACGACTCCGAGGCGATCCACCACTCCCGGGTCTCCGTCGAGCGGGTCCGCGAGCTCACGGAACGCCTGCTCGCCTCGACCCACGAGGAGCGTGCGGCGATCCCCGCGATGCACCCGGGGCGGGTCGACGTGATCGCCGCGGGCGCTCTCGTCCTGCTCGCCGTGATGGAGCGGAGCGGCGCACGGGAGGTCGTCGTCAGCGAACACGACATCCTCGACGGGATCGCTCACTTCGCGGCGAGCGAGGCGCGTTGAGGGGCGGTACCCGGCGGTGCTGGTGTCGGGCGGGGCGTCACAGGTCGCGGTAGGCGTCCCGCCGGTCGCCCACCTCCACGACGAGGACGACGAGTTCACCGTCGTTGATCGGGCAGGCGGTCCGGCAGCTTCCGGCCCGGAGCCGGTGGGGCCCCGACGGGCCGGTGGGTTCCTCGATGGACCGCCTGATCGCGGCGGTGGCGCGCGTCCGGCCGGAGGCTGCTCAAACGCATTCCGGCCTGCACCTCTGAGCTCGTGAAAGACCCTCCCGGAGCCGTCCGGGGGGGGCTTTCGCGAGGCGCCACGACAAAGTTCGTGAACTTCTTCACAAGGAATTCGGCCCCGCTGGGTGAAGTTCGGGCCCCGGCGGACCGTCCGGGCGGTCCGGGGGTGGGTGCGGGGGTGATGCGGGGAGGTTTCGGGGGTGTGGCGGGAGCGTGTCCCGGGCCGGTGGTTCCTCGCCGCAGGGGGCTCCAGGGCCAGCTCACAAGCGGTGAACAACGTTCGCCGGAGCGTCGTGGTTCCCCATCCGTGTCATGACCTGGGTCACGTGGGCGGCGAAGTGTAGCAGAGGGTGGCGGATACCTTGTGAAGGGGCTCACGAGCATGCCCCCCGAGGGGGGTGGATACTCGATGGCATGAGCACCACGGAGCGTCCCAGGATCCTCGTTGTAGGCGGTGGGTACGTAGGCCTGTACGCAGCTCGTCGCATTCTGAAGAAGATGCGGTATGGAGAGGCGACCGTCACGGTCGTCGACCCGCGCTCGTACATGACGTACCAGCCCTTCCTCCCCGAAGCTGCTGCCGGCAGCATCTCGCCTCGGCATGTCGTCGTCCCGCTGCGACGCGTCCTGCCGAAGGCCGAGGTTCTCACCGGCCGTGTCACGACCATCGATCAGGACCGCAAGGTCGCCACGGTCGCGCCGCTCGTCGGCGAGGCCTACGAGCTGCCCTTCGACTACCTGGTCATCGCGATGGGCGCGGTCTCCCGCACCTTCCCGATCCCCGGCCTCGCCGAACAGGGCATCGGCATGAAGGGCATCGAGGAGTCCATCGGGCTGCGCAACCACGTGCTCGAGCAGCTGGACAAGGCCGACTCGACGACCGACGAGGACGTCCGCCGCAAGGCGCTGACGTTCGTCTTCGTGGGCGGCGGCTTCGCCGGTGCGGAGACCATCGGCGAGGTCGAGGACATGGCGCGCGACGCGGCGAAGTACTACACGAGCGTGAAGCGCGAGGACATGCGCTTCGTCCTGGTCGACGCCGCCGACAAGATCCTTCCCGAGGTCGGCCCGAAGCTGGGCGCGTACGGCAAGGAGCACCTGGAGAGCCGTGGTGTCGAGGTCTACCTCTCGACCTCCATGGACTCCTGCGTCGACGGTCACGTCGTCCTGAAGAACGGCCTCGAGGTCGACTCCAGCACGATCGTGTGGACGGCCGGCGTGAAGCCGAACCCGGCGCTGGCGCGCTTCGGTCTGCCGCTCGGCCCCCGCGGTCACGTGGACACCTCCGAGAAGCTCCAGGTGCAGGGCACCGACTACATCTGGGCCGCGGGCGACAACGCCCAGGTGCCGGACATGGTCGGCCGCCGCGCGGGCAACCCGAACGCCTGGTGCCCGCCGAACGCCCAGCACGCGCTGCGTCAGGCCAAGGTCCTCGGCGACAACGTCATCTCCGGCATGCGGGGCTTCCCGCAGAAGGAGTACAGCCACGCCAACAAGGGTGCGGTCGCCGGGCTCGGCCTGCACAAGGGCGTCGCGATGATCGTCATGGGCAAGGTGAAGATCAAGGTCAAGGGTCGTCTCGCCTGGTACATGCACCGCGGCTACCACGGCATGGCCATGCCGACCTGGAACCGCAAGATCCGGATCTTCGCCGACTGGACGCTGGCGATGTTCCTCAAGCGCGAGGTCGTCTCGCTCGGCGCCATGGAGACTCCCCGCGAGGAGTTCTACGAGGCCGCCAAGCCGAGCCCCGCGCCCGTCGCGGCCCAGGCCGACGGCGACAAGAGCAAGTCCGGCGAGAAGGCCAACGCCTCCTAGCGCCTGCACGTCATCGAAGGGGTCGTCCGCCATCCGTGGTGCGGACGGCCCCTTCGGCATGTCCGGGGGCTTCTCCCGCGGACGGGGCGTCGCCCCGCCAGCAACTAGATGGTGTGTGCAGGTATTTTGCCGTTCCGTTGCCCGGAGGCGGGATGGCACGGGCGCCGGGCGGCGTTGACCCCGGTGTACCTCGCCGCGGCCCCGAGGTGTCGCGGCCCGGTTCGGGTTCGTATATGCGAATTTAGGCACGTTCGGAAACACCACCACGGAGGTGTGCACCATGGCCGACGCCGCATCGCGGCTGACCGCTCTTGCCGAAGAGTTGCTGGGAGAGCCCCTGCCGGTCCGGATCCGGGCCTGGGACGGCAGTGAATCCGGACCGCCGGGTGCCCCCGTCCTCGTCCTGCGCCACCGCCGTGCCCTGCGACGGCTGCTCTGGAAGCCGGGCGAACTGGGCCTGGCCCGCGCCTGGGTGGCCGGCGACATCGACGTCGACGGCGACCTGTACGCGGCCCTGGACGCCGTGGCCTCCCTGCTCTGGGAACGCGGCGCCGACGCGAAGGACGGCGTCCACCCCGTCCGCGACCCGAGGGTGCGGGCGTTCGGCCGCGGCCTCGTCCAGCTGGCCGGCCCCTGGCCGCCGCCGGCCCCGCCCGTCGAGGAGGTGCGCCGCCGGACCGGACCGCTGCACACCAGACGCCGCGACAAGGAGGCCATCAGCCACCACTACGACGTCGGCAACGACTTCTACGCGAGGGTCCTCGGCCCGTCCATGGTCTACTCCTGCGCCTACTGGCAGGACGGCTCCACGCTGGAGGAGGCCCAGCGCGACAAGCTCGACCTGGTCTGCCGCAAGCTCGCCCTGAAGGAGGGCGACCGCCTCCTCGACGTCGGCTGCGGCTGGGGCTCCATGGCCGTCCACGCGGCCCGCGAGTACGGCGCCCGGGTGACCGGAGTGACCCTCTCCACCGAACAGGCCGCCTTCGCCCGCAAGCGCGTCGCCGAGGAGGGCCTCACCGACCGGATCGAGATCCGTGTCCAGGACTACCGCGACGTCAGGGACGGCCCGTACGACGCGATCTCCTCGATCGGCATGGCCGAGCACGTGGGTTCGGCCCTCTTCCGCGAGTACGCCGACGACCTCTTCGCGCTGCTCCGGCCCGGCGGCCGGCTGCTGAACCACCAGATCGCCCGCCGCCCCGAGAAGGACGAGTCGGCCTACCGCATCGACGCGTTCATCGACGCCTACGTCTTCCCCGACGGCGAACTCGCCCCGGTGGGCAGCACCGTCGCCACCCTGGAGGAGGCCGGCTTCGAGACCCGGGACGTCGAGGCGATCCGTGAGCACTACGCCCTGACCCTGCGGCAGTGGGTCGCCAACCTGGAGCGGCACTGGCCGCAGGCCGTCCGGGCCACCTCGCCCGGCCGGGCCCGGGTCTGGCGGCTCTACATGGCCGCCTCCGCGCTCTCCTTCGAGCACAACAAGATCGGCGTCAACCAGATCCTCGCGGTGCGACCGCGGGAGGGCGGCGGGGCCGGCATGCCGCTGCGGGCCCGTGACTGGACGGCGTCGGCGAACGGCTGACCCGGAGCGTACGGAAGGGCCGGTGCCCGCACCGCGGACACCGGCCCTTCCCCACCCGCCCCGCGCCCGCTACTCCGTCTTGATCGCGGTCAGCATGTTCAGCTTCGCGGCGCTGCGCGCCGGCCACAGCGAGGCCAGCACACCCACGAGTCCTGCCAGCACCAGGAAGACCGCGAGCCGGTCCCACGGGACGACCAGGGCGTAGCCGGGGATGTCGGTGGCCAGCGTCCGGCCGATCGCCCAGCCGAGGAAGACGCCGAGTCCGACACCGATCACCGCGCCGAAGACCGAGATGACGACGGCCTCCAGACGGATCATCCGCTTGACCCGGCCCCGGTCGAGACCGATCGCGCGGAGCATGCCGATCTCCTGCTGCCGCTCGAACACCGACATCGCCAGGGTGTTGACCACTCCGAGGACCGCGATCAGCAGGGCCATGGCGAGCAGCCCGTACATGATGTTCAGGGCGGTGTTCACGAAGCCGCCGTACATGTCACGCATGTCCTGCCGGTCCATGATGCTCATGGCCGGGTTGTCGCCGAGCGCGTCCACGAGGGACTGCTCGTTGGCCTTGCTCGCCCCGCCGTCCGTCGTGACCCAGATCTCGCGGATGTCGGAGCGCGAGCCGGTGTGGTGCGCGTCCGCCAGGTCCTTGGGCATCAGGACGGGCGACAGGAAGTCGTTCTCCCGGTAGACCGCCCCGATCCTCAGCTCGCCCTTCTTCTCGTCGTCGAAGGTCACGGGCAGGGTGTCGCCGGTCTTCCAGCCGTTCGACTTCGCGGTCTTCGCGCCGACCACGATCTGGCCGTCCTTCAGCGAGCTGAGGGAGCCGGAGACGGTCTTCAGCGCGAAGACCTTCTCCACGTCGCCCGGGGTCACGCCGGAGGCGGCGTGGTGCTCCCCGTCCGTCTCGAACCAGGTCGACTGCTGCGGGGACAGCGCGGTGACGCCGTCGGCCTTCGACAGGGCCGTGAGCGCCGACTCGTCGAGCGCGTCGCCACCGGCCATCGAGACCATGTAGTCGGCCTTGATGTTGTCCGTCGTCATCTTGTCGATCGCCTGGCCGAGGGTGACGCCGAGCACCGAGATGCCGGTGACCAGGGTCAGTCCGATGGCCAGGGCGGACGCGGTCGCGCCGGTGCGCCGGGGGTTGCGGACCGCGTTCTGCGAGGCGAGCTTCCCGGAGACGCCGAACAGCTTCCGCAGCAGCGGTCGCACGAGGGCGATGGCGGGGCGCGAGAGCAGCGGGATCAGCACGATGATGCCGATCAGGGCGAGGAAGGCGCCGGCCGCGACCAGGTAGCGGCCGTTCGTACCGCCGGTGGCCGCGCCGCCGACGATGCCCGCGGCACCGGCCAGGGCGATGAGGGCGCCGATGGAGTTCCGGATGACCAGGGACTTGACGGTCGCGTTGGCGTGCACGCTGCTCATCGCCGCGATCGGGGCGATCTTCGCGGCCCGGCGGGCGGGCAGCCAGGCGGCCAGCAGCGTGATCAGGATGCCGACGGCGAAGGCGGAGCCGACCGCGACCGGCGAGACGACCAGCGGTCCGGCCGGGATCTTGCCGCCGAGGACGCCCATCGCCGAGCGCAGGCCGGTGGCGAGGGCGACGCCGAGGGCGAAGCCGACGACGGAGGCGAGCGTGCCGACGGCGGCCGCCTCGATCAGCACCGAGCGCTTGACCTGGCGCCGGGAGGCGCCGATGGCCCGCATCAGGGCCAGCTCACGGGTCCGCTGGGCGACCAGCATGGTGAAGGTGTTGGCGATGAGGAAGATGCCGACGAAGAGGGCGATGCCGGCGAAGGCCAGCAGCATGGCGTTGAGGTTGCTGAGCCCCTTCTCGATCTGTTCGGCCTGCTCGTCGGCGAGGGCCTTCCCGGTCTGCGCGGTCGCGTCCTCGGGCAGCAGCGGCTTGACGGCGTCCAGCAGCTGCTTGTCCGAGGTGCCGGCCGCGGCGGTCACGGTGGCGTCCTGGAAGACGCCGGGCTTGAGGTAGAGCCGCTGGGTGGTCGCGGTGTCGAAGAGCACCAGGCTGCCGCCCGCGTTGACCGCGCCGTCCTCGGTGGTGAAGACACCGGAGAGGGTGTACTCCTTCACCGGGCCGTTGGTGGCGACGCGCACCGTGTCGCCGACCCGGTACTCGCCCTTGCCGGCGGTGTCCTTGTCCAGCGCGATCTGGTCGTCCTTCACCGGGCCCGCGCCGTCGGTGAAGGTGTACGCGCTGTCCTTGCCGTCCTCGCCCGGGGCGAAGTTGGCGCCGGTGTTGGACCAGCCGTTGCCGATGAGCTTGCCGTCCGGGTCGGCGACCCCGGCGAAGCCGGAGACCCGTCCGGTGGCGGAGGCGGTGCCGTCCAGGGCCCGGATCTTGTCCAGGGTGGCGTCGTCGATGCCGGGGCTGCCCTCGTCGCTCCCGTCGGCGTACGTGGAGACGGCGACGGCGACGTCGTCGTAGCTCTTGGCCGACTGGTTGCGGAAGGCGTTGCCGAGGGTGTCGGTGAAGACGAGGGTGCCGGAGACGAACGCCACGCCGAGCATGACGGCGAGCACGGTCATCAGCAGCCTGGCCTTGTGCGCGAGCACGTTGCGCAGGGCGGTACGGAACATGTCTGTGTGTCCTGGGATCGGTTCCGGAAGGGGGTCGGGGAGCGGCGGCCGAACCGCGTCAGCTGGTGCGGCCCTTCGCCTCGAACGCCTTCATCCGGTCGAGGACCCCGTCGGAGGTGGGGTGCAGCATCTGGTCGACGACCGCGCCGTCCGCGAGGAAGATCACGCGGTCCGCGTAGGAGGCGGCGACCGGGTCGTGGGTCACCATCACCACGGTCTGGCCGAGCTCGCGCACCGAGTTGCGCAGGAAGCCGAGGACCTCGGCGCCGGAGCGGGAGTCGAGGTTGCCGGTCGGCTCGTCACCGAAGATGATCTCCGGCTGCGAGGCCAGGGCGCGCGCCACGGCGACCCGCTGCTGCTGGCCGCCGGAGAGCTCCGTGGGACGGTGCTTCAGCCGCTCCGAGAGCCCCACCATGTCGATGACCTGCTGCAGCCAGGCGGCGTCGGGCTTGCGGCCCGCGATGTCCATCGGCAGGGTGATGTTCTCCAGCGCGGTCAGCGTGGGCAGCAGGTTGAAGGCCTGGAAGATGAAGCCGATCTTGTCCCGGCGCAGCTGCGTGAGCTGCTTGTCCTTCAGTGTCCCCAGCTCGGTCTCGCCGATGCGCACGGAGCCGCTGCTGAAGCTGTCGAGACCGGCCACGCAGTGCATCAGCGTCGACTTGCCGGAACCCGACGGGCCCATGATCGCGGTGAATTCGCCCTGCGGGAAGTCCACGGTCACCCGGTCGAGGGCGACGACCTGGGTCTCACCCTGGCCGTAGACCTTCGACAGCTCCGTGGCGCGGGCGGCGACCGCGGTGGTGCGGGGAACGGTGGTGGTGGTCACAGGGGTACTCCTGGTTCGGACGAGGGGTTCGTGGGGACTCCTCCATCCTCGTCGTCCCGGCGCACCGGCACGTCAGCCCTCGTGCCCGTTCCCGGGGCCCTCTTGAGTCGCACCCGGCGGACGGACGTGTAGTCCTGAGGTAGGAGGGCGACCCTGGCCCCTCCCTCACCCCGGGAGGACCCGCCCGGGCCGGCCCGCCTCCGTCGCCCCCGGCAGGGCACGCCCCGGCCGACCCGGAGTCACTCAGGGTGACGCCCGGACGCCTGCCTTGGGCCGGGACGACGGTGTGCGCACCACGGCCCGGCCGCGTCCGCCACCCGGGCGGCCGGGTCGCGGGCCCTTCGCGGACGCCGGAGGGACGCCGTCCGCACCGCTCCGCCGCCCGGACAGAACGGTGTGTTCCGGGTGCGGGGCGGTCGGCGCTGACCCGGCGGCGGGTTCCCGGCACGACCTCCGGTGCGTCGGCGGTGGTGCCGGCGGCTGAGGTGGCGAAGACCCTGGCGGACCATGGCGCGCGCCATGGCGAATGAGCCGTACGGGTGCGGCGACTTTTCGTCATTCCCGTTTGCCGGGGTTCGTCCCCCTCTGCCGGGGCGCGCGTGTGCGGATGCGGTGGCCAGTGTCTGACGGTCCCTCACACGATCAATAAAATAAGACAACATCGGATGAGGGTTCCGCTGTCCGAGGGTTACCCCCGGATAGGGTCATGTGCCAAACGCGGAGCCGCGCGCCCACGCCCGGGTGGTGGAATGCAGACACGGCGAGCTTAAACCTCGCTGCCTCCTCGGGGGCGTGCCGGTTCGAGTCCGGCTCCGGGCACCACCCGCACCCTCGGTGGGTCCGGCCGCCCTTCCGCTGCTCCGGCCCTCTCCGAGCGCCGACCGCCCGTGACCGCACCGGGCCGGTCCCTCTCCGCGACATCCTGTGATCACTGTGCGTACGAGCCGTGCGCGGCCCGGACCCGTCCTGCGCGTCCCGCTCCTCGCACGTACGCAGTTCTCCGTCCGGTCCTGTCGCTCCAGGTCGACAGGACGGACACCTTCTACGATCCGATGGGAAAGCTGCACAGCTTCAGGTTCACGCACCGCAAGGAGATGTCCGCCCTGCCCTTCGACGGGGCCGGGGCCACGGGCGACGAGCACGTCATGATCAGTGCCCGGTGCGGGGCGCCGGCGGCCGGCTACCTGGTCGTCGGCATGAGCGTCGATGACACGGCCGAGAAGGACGTGGAACGGCGGCGGGCGGACATGGAGGAGTTCGCCCTCGCTCTCGTGCCGTCGGTCAAGAAGGAGCTGGCCTGCACGGCCTGATCCGGTGCCCCGTTCCGCGCTGGTCATGCGCGGATTCGTCCGTCCGGCGGATGGATCTTCTCTCAAAGATCCTCCTCTGGCACTAGGGTCATTGTTTTGCCTACCCATTACTCTTAGGGGAAGGCCACGCACGGTGGCCATGGAGGAGTGAGATGAGGAGCAGCAACCCGGTCTTCTCGCGACGGGGGTTCAGCCGCGACAACGGCTACGCGGGCTTCAACGCGGCGCCGCAGGCCGGGGCCGCCGCAGCGGGTGCCAACCCGTACGCGCAGGGCACCGCCAACCCGTACGCCACGAACCCCTACGCCCAGCAGGACACCCAGTACGGCGCCCCGCAGGCGCCCGCGCGCTCCGGCGCGATGACGATCGACGACGTCGTCACGCGTACGGCCATGACGCTGGGCACCGTGGTGCTCACCGCCGCGCTCTCCTGGGCCCTGCTGCCGGTCGACGAGGCCAATCTCGGCAAGTCCTACGGCATCGCCATCGGCGCGGCCCTCGTGGCGTTCGTCTTCGCCATGATCCAGTCCTTCAAGCGCAAGGCCTCGCCCGCGCTGATCCTGGCCTACGCGGCCTTCGAGGGTGTCTTCCTCGGAGTGATCTCCAGCGCGGTCAGCACCTACATCGGTCCCGGCACGGTGATGCAGGCGGTGATGGGCACTATGTGTGTCTTCGCCGGCGTCCTCATCGCGTACAAGATGCGCTGGATCCGGGTCACCCGCCGTTTCTACGGCTTCGTGATGGCCGCGGCCATGGGCTTCATGCTCCTGATGGTCGTCAACCTGCTGTTCAGCGTCTTCGGCGGCGGTGACGGCCTCGGGTTCCGCAGCGGAGGCCTCGGCATCCTCTTCGGCGTCATCGGCATCATCCTCGGTGCCTGCTTCCTGGCCCTGGACTTCAAGCAGGTCGAGGACGGGATCACCTACGGCGCACCGCGCGAGGAGTCCTGGCTGGCGGCCTTCGGCCTCACCATGACCCTGGTGTGGATCTACCTGGAGATGCTGCGTCTGCTCTCCATCCTCAACGGGGACGACTGACCCCGTAGGCGCGACGACGACGGAACGGCCCGCAGGCACCGCCTGCGGGCCGTTCCGCGTGTCACGGGGAGGGTGGTGCGTGCCGGTGCCTCAGCGGAGCTTGCGCGCGGCCCGTCTCAGGTCGTACTCGTGGATGATCGCCTTGGCGTGGCCGTAGGTGAGGTCGTGCTCGCCGCGCAGCCAGCTGACCTTCTCCTCGAAGCGGAGGAGGGAGGGGCCCTCGTCGACCGTGCGGAGCCAGTCCGCGAGGTCGCGGCCGGTGCAGCGGGGGATCCGGGAGAGCAGGTTGCGGTGGGTTTCCTCGGAGAAGACGTGAGACATCGGCGCCTCCGGCGCAGTGCGCGTGCTGAACCTTCCGGACACCGTGCCCGAGCGTGGGCGTGTTGGCAACCGTCCGGTGGGGGCGCGTAGGGTCACGGCGTGCTCGATACGACCCCACTGATCAACGCCGTCGACCGATTCGCCGACCGCCTGCGCAGTACGCCGCAGAGCCGGCTCCAGCACGGCGTCGCCGCCGAGGCGCTGGTGGCGGCACGGGAGCTGTCCGCCCGCGCCCAGCGCGCCGAGACGCCGGACCGGGAGCCGAGGGTCATGCCGGACGTCGGGATATTCGCCGTCGGCGACCAGCTCGCGGTCGCGGGCCGGGATCTGGCCGTGGCACTGGAAACGGCCTCGTCCCGGGAACTGGACGAGGCCGTGCGGTGTGTCGAGGAGGCGGCGGCGCGGGCGTTCGCACCCGGGTCGCGCTAGAAGGACGCGATGACGCGGTCGGCGAGGATGTAGACGTTGTCCTCGCCGCAGGAGAACGTCAGCGCGTAGGCGCCGGAGACCCCGGAACCGCCCAGCAGCACGGGCTGCTCACCGGAGCGCAGCGAGTCGGCGAGCCGCTCGGCGGTCTCCCGGTGGCCCGGGGTCATGCAGAGCGTGGTGCCGTCGGCGAAGACGTACACATCGAGCGTGCCCAGGGGGCCGGGGCGCACGTCGGTCAGCTCCGTACCGGTGTCGGCGAGCCGCTCCAGCCGGTTCACGGTACGCTCATGGTCGGTCACGACGGGTGTCTGTACGGGGACGAAGTCCGGGTGCGAGGGGTGGCGGCGGCGGGCCGCGGCCAGCTCGGGGGAGTCGTCGGCGAACTCCGCGTACTCCGCGACCTCGGGCAGGTCGGTGAGCTCGGCCAGCTCCACCAGCTCGTCCAGATTGCTCTCGTCGGAGTCGAGGCTCATCGGCTCCAGACCCGCGAAGTCGGCCTGCCGGGGCATGAAGAACGGGATGTCCTCACCGAGGCCGCCCAGCATCGACGGGGCGTCGGCGGCGTCGCGCGCCTCCTGGGCCGCCCAGAAGGCGCGGGCCTCGGCGAGCTCGCGCTCCCGCTCCTCGGCGAGCGCGTCGGCGACGGCCGTGCGTATCTCCTCGAGGGGGGTGCTGTTGCTGCGGTTCTGCTGCTCGGGAACCGACGCGTGAAGGCTTCGGCCCTCCGCCAGTTCCGAGCGCAGGGCTGTGACCTGCTTACGCAGCCCGTGAGCAGCGTGCAGAGCGGCGGCGCCGACGGCCGTGGCAGCGGCGGTGGTCAGCAACAGGGCAAACGGCATGGCGCTCACTGACATACTCCCGGTTTCAATCGACACCCCCGACTTCCTACATCAGCTTGTCTTGTACCTGCACCTGCTGTCAGTGCATTACGTCACGAATTGGACAGGTCTTTGGGCCCTGTGTTTAGTCCTGAGGCTGGTGTGACCTGGGGAAACGACTGTCCCCCGGGATGCAGGTCACATCCTGGGGGAGATTCGGTCACGATCGGGGCTCGCCCCGATTCGAGGCGGCCCCGCGCGGCACGCACGGCCTGACGGCCGGGCCGGCGCCGCCCTGTGCCGGTGGTCGCGCTGTGCTTCGCCTGTGCTGCGGGCAGGTGCCGTCCTCGTGCCTCGGACGACCCCTACCCTCCGCTCCGGCTCAGCTCAGCCGCTTGGTGCCGGTGGTCGCGCTGTGCTTCGCCTGTGCTGCGGGCAGGTGCCGTCCTCGTGCCTCGGACGACCCCTACCCTCCGCTCCGGCTCAGCTCAGCC